>NZ_JBLWTN010000007.1:0-318562 GCF_048270125.1 Thalassoglobus sp.
GTTCAGTCCCCAAGAATGTTTGAATTACATTCACTCCTGCGGCTACACTGCAAACCAAACCTGAAGATGCTCTAGAGAGCAAAACCAACGCCAGGCTGAATGTACTGTTTCGTAGCGAGCAGCCTACGATGCCGTGAAAGTGATCTTCACTGGCACCAAAAGCAATGGAGGAGATGCTTAAACGAGTTCCGGCATCGGTGTTGTTTTCTCAAGCAGGTATTGAGGTCGTCCTGAGAGATCTTTCAGGAAAGCGGCATCAGGGTCGATGCCCAGACTACGGTACAGAGTCGCCAACACTTCGCTGAAGTGAACGGGACGATCTGCAATTTCCGCTCCCAGACGATCAGTTGCTCCAATCACCTGACCGGTACGAATTCCACCTCCAGCGAGAAGCCCACCACCGACAGCTGGCCAGTGATCGCGTCCAGCATCTTTGTTGATTCGCGGAGTCCGTCCGAACTCTCCCCAAGCGATCACAGAAACGTCGTCAGAAAGTCCACGATCGTGAAGATCTTCAATCAATGCACTCAAGCCTTGGTCGAAGTATGGCAAGTGTCCGCTTTTGAGCCCGTTGAAGTTGTTGCTGTGGAAATCCCAACGACCAAAGTTGAGCGTGACCACGCGTGCTCCCGCTTCGATCAGCCGCCGTGCCATCAGGAAATGTTCCAAGTCCATCGGTGCCCCGTCGCCGTAACGTTTGGGACTCCCTTTGCCGTAGCGATCACGAACTTCTTGTGGCTCTCTGGTGACATCAAGAGCGTCAGCCAGCTTGCTCGAAGTGAGGATGTCGAACGCCTGCGAATTCAGGCTGTCCATCCCGTCCAATGTTCCGCTCGCATCAATATCTCGACGTAACTGATCGAACCCTTGAAGCAAATTCTTTCTGCTATCCAAGCGGTCAACAGAGATGTCGCTGAGGACCATATCTTTCCGGGCTGGTCCCGATGGACGAAACGCTGCGTTCCCGACACCAAGGAACCCCGGCAATCCGGGTGATCCATATGGGGGATGGCCCGTATCTGGCGAAAGTCCCACGAAGGCTGGGACAGCTGCGTTTTTCGGTCCCAAAACTTTAGTCGCCACTGCTCCCATCGACGGCCAACCGCCAGATGGCTGATTTTGAGTGGGCCGACCGGTGTAACAAATGAAAGAATCGTGAGCCCCATTCGGTGAGCCATAAACTGACCGCAGCGGAACACACTTGTCCATGATCGATGCCATTCTTGGCATATGCTCGCAAATTTCGATCCCGGAAACATTGGTCGCAATCGGCTGAAATTCTCCACGAATTTCTGATGGGGCGTCCATTTTCAGATCGTACATGTCTTGATGCGGTGGAGCCCCGCACATGTAGATCATGATAACCGCTTTATTCGAATTTCGAATGCCCGCCTGCTGCTCCGCTCGCAGCAGATTTGGAAGCGTGAGCCCACCCAGTGAAAGCGCGCCAATCTGGAGCACTTCTCGACGGGTTAAGCCATCACACAGCGGCTTGCTTTTTCCGGTAATCGAAAGCATGGCGAATTGATCTATTTGGTGGGAGATCGGGGGTGGGATTACTACAATCGCTGACCACTGCACATCCAGCACGAGGTCAAGTCGAGGCATTCAGTCATCATAGTTCATTGATCGGACAAATGTGAACCTCAACATCAATTTTTACCGATTCAACGATCTCCGCAACCGAGATCAACGACGCTTGGTGAATTCCTCCCGTTCTGCCTCATGGGGGGGCCGATTTTCCACACAAAAGCACTCCCCCACCGGCAGAGGTAACGCGAATGCCCTCAAACGATGGGAAAGCAGGTCATTCGCTCTGATTGCTCACACATTATTCAACAGCTGATCCCGTGTCAGAACGGAAATGGTGAGCCTACGACGCCACCAATGAGGCCAAAACTTTGCGTGTTCCCGTAAAATTCCGACGACCGTGCATGGCGACAAAATTATCCACCAACGCCACATCGCCGCTTTGCCAGGGGACATCAAATGTGACTTGATCAGCAAGTTCAGCACATTTCAAGACAGCCGCTTGATCCAAGATTGAACCATCGCCGTGGCGGATTGATTTTGAAGGGTCGTTGCGCTCATCTTTCCAACCTTTATACGCAGCGATCAATTGATTGAAGAAGGTCTTCCGCCCATCACCGAGGTCTCGGACCGCAGGCAAAACGGGGGTGACTGCTTTCAAGCTTCCATCGTCCAGCCATTCCCAGGTATAGCCAAGTTCCAGCATTCGGCTTTCGGCTTCCTCTTTTGCCTGCGAACGAAACGTACTTTGCCAGCTGCGTCCCATCCCGGAGTTCGGGTCATCGAAGTTGGGCATCACGTTCGTGTATTGCAGCCCTTTCTCTTCGCAATCCTTAGCGAACTGCGGAATCTCTTTGAGCATCAGCTCAAACAACGCATCCGAACGGCACAAAGGCGTCGCTCCACCGGTCTCCGCTGCATGCTCACAAAAGAAGAAGAGCTTACTTGGATAAATCGGCGTCTGTGCCATTTCGTGGTGCAGGAAGATCGTCACATTCGAAGGAGCTTCATTCGCGGTGAACACTCGATCTGTTTTCACAACACGCACAGCATTTGAAAGTGACTCCTCATACTTGAAATTCGGATAACCGCAGGCACGCACAAAGGCATCGAAACCATTCGCATCCTTGAGCGGAAATCCACGAAACAGAATCGCTCCGTGCTCGAACGCTTGCTGATTGAAATTTTGTGCATTGGCTGCCACCCACTCCTGCGTCTGTTCCAGGCTGACGTCTGCATCCTGGCATTCCAGAATGAGCGGAAAAATCTTTCCGTTTGATTCAAACTGTCCGTCGATTGAAAGTTCTTGAACGTTCATAGCAACTCTTCTAATATCATTTTCGGATGGGTGTTTCGGACACTGCCTCAAGGTCAACAGTAACTTCACTGGTGGAGTGCGTTCGACACAGGCAGACTTGAGCGCAAACTACTCTAGAACTGATCCTGAAACTTGAAATTGCTCTCTCAAACGTTGAGAAAAGCGGCTGTTCCAGAGGTTTTCGGACTGGTACTAATCATAAATCGGACAAAAAGTATCAAACGCTGCCGGTCCAAATTCTCCTGGATCGTTAAATCGTCGATTCTGATTCAATGCGGAAATCGCCTGCATCTCTTTTTCGGTCAGTTCGAAATCAAAGATGTTCAAGTTTTCCTTGAGGCGTTTTTTGCTGCTGGTTTTAGAAACAATGGAAGTCCCCCGCTGGACTCCCCAACGCAAGACCACTTGAGCTGGCGTTTTCTCAAGTCGCTCAGCGATCTTGATGACGACACCCTCTTCAAGGACCGATTCTTTCTTTTCTGCCATTCCGATTGGAACATATGAAAGAGCCCCCAACGGAGAGAATCCCGTAACTGCGATCTCCTCTTGCTGACAATATCTCAGCAACTTTTCCTGAGTCAAATATGGATGCAGTTCAACCTGTAAAACACTCGGACGAATCCGGGCAGAACTAAGTAAGTCACGAATGAGTCCGGTCGAGAAGTTGCAGATTCCAATATTCTTGACCAGACCTTCGGTCACAAGTTCCTCCATGGCCTGCCAGGTTTCATGAATCGGAACCGGTGCGAACTCCATCTGGGTCTGCTCCGCGTCCGGATCGAAAATCCAGCCGGGGGGATAACGAGACTCAATCGGCACGTACATCAGCGAAATGGGAAAGTGAATCAAGTACAGATCAAGATAGTCCAGCCCTAAATCGTCGAGCGATTTTTGAAAAGCGGGACGTACGTGTTCAGGAGCGTGGTAGGTGTTCCACAGTTTTGACGTGACCCAAAGATCTTCTCGCGAGCAAACTCCTGATTCGATTGCGTCTCGTATCCCATCCCCAACACCTTCTTCATTCCCATAATCGCAGGCACAGTCGAGATGCCGGTAGCCGAGTTCGATCGCCGTACTAACGACTGCACCGACTTCAGAAGGATCAATCTTCCAAACACCAAGACCAGCCGAAGGAAGCTGGTCTCCAGAAGGGAGGGGTATCATTTCAGACATGTCTCAGAACTTATTTCCAAACTTATAACGTCTTCTCGAATTCACAGACGAAATCGCAAATCCCATTCGCGGTGTAGTATAGACTCTCACACCATTTGATGAACATAACTCTACTCAAAAAAAAATTGCAACCATCTCGTTTGAGGCTTCAACTGTATGGAAGCTCACACATTGCAGTTCCAAATATCAAGTTCATTGCGAAGAATCATGATCTCGCTGAGATACAGTCTGGTCTTGAGGCAGACGCTCACTATGATTTGAATGGATTCCGTCAACTTGTTGTTTCCCTCGAGAAATCAGAGTTTCATGACAATTGATTTGAATAACCTGGAGGGGCTTGCCAAACCTGCAATGACGGCGGTGTGCCTGGGGCTCTTTTGGACTTGGGAGACACTCTTTCCATTCTTTGAGTTTCAGGCAAATCGCTGGAGGCACGCCGGTCGGAACGTTGCAATTGCATTGATGAACACCATGATCATGGCGACTCTCTTCGGAATCGCTACGGTTTCTGTTGCCAATTGGGCGCAGGTCAATCAATGGGGCCTCTTAAACTGGAGTCAGATTCCAACTCCTTGGAGAATCCTGGCTGCAATTCTGCTGCTCGATAGTTGGTTGTACATTTGGCATCGTCTCAATCACCGCATTCCTTTGCTGTGGAGATTCCACCGCATGCACCATTCTGATCCTGCGATGGATGTCACAACAGCAACGCGTTTCCATCTTGGCGAGTTGATCGCTTCAGCGGGAATCCGTCTTGGCCTCATTCCTGTTTTGGGTGTCACAGCGTTTGAAGTTCTCGTTTCAGAAACGATTGTGGTCATCGCCACAATGTTCCATCACGCCAACATCTCAATCGGTAAGTTCGAGCCCATCATGCGCTGGTTCATCGTCACACCAGGAATGCATAAGGTCCATCACTCGCGATACCGACCAGAGACCGACTCGAACTATTCCGTTTTCTTATCCCTCTGGGATCGCCTCGGGCTCACATACCGCCAGCGTCAGGATGGCAACGAGGGGCTTGAGTTGGGCCTTGATGAAATGACCGAAGAGAACTGGCAAACAATTCCTGGCATGCTGAAGACGCCGTTTGTCACTCCCAAACAGCCCACAAATCCGAAGTCATAATCAGGCTCGGCTTTCTGGATTCGCCTTCGGACGAAGTTCTGCTTCAATGGATAGGCGACCAAAGAATTCTGGTCCATTCGCGTTCATTTTTCTGAACATGAACCAGCGCAAGTTGCTAACCGAACTGGATGGGCGGGTTATACTGGCTGGGGCGTTTGGATCTTTTTTCCTGAATGGAAACAAAACTCAACATCGCTGCAAAACGTTATTTCTAAACGTGTTATGCCTTGTTGACTATTTGAAACATCGCCTCATTTGTGCGGGATCTCTCATAAGCGGCACAACGACTGCATTCCTGATGCAATGACAGGAGGAAACAACTCGTTTCACTCTTGCACTTCAAGCAAAGCACGTCGTCCCGTGCTTTGTTGTGCCAACTGCCTGGACGAAGGCAACTGTCACATCCCTGTGGTCGATCGGATCAGCTTCGATCACAGCCGAACAACTCGGCACTATCGTCGAGTCATTACAAAAAAAACAAAACAAAAAATGGGAACTTAAATATGTTGCGTACACTGCTCAATGATGAAGCTGGCTTCATCGTCTCTGCCGAACTTGTCCTCGTCGCCACCATCCTCGTGATTGGAATGATTGTTGGCCTTAGCGAAGTCCAACATGCAGTCGTCGCTGAACTCAACGACGTTGCCGATGCCATCGGAAATCTGAACCAAAGCTATTGCTTCTCTGGATTCTCAAAAGCAAAACAACACGGTGGCGTTGCTGCTTACACCCGCGGATCAATTTTCCATGACACTCAGGATGAATGCGATAACAACCAATGTGATATCGATTGCGACGTGCCTGTGAACGAAGGTCCGAAACGAAACTAAAATTGTAACGGACTGCTTTTAAGACTGAATAAGCGGCTGTTTCGGCTCTCTGTCCGAAGCAGCCGCCTTTTCTATTGTCCTGAGGTGGTCATCGAAAACCGATAAAACGCTCATCTCTTCAACAGGCTTGTCAGGGCTTCTTACTTCCTGCTTTGGGTTTCTTCGACTTCTTCGGTTTCGTTTTCTCTTTGTCGAATTCAGCGTCGGGAACGTTCTCTTTCGGAAGCCATTTCTGAAGCTCAGTGATTGTGGACTTCATGGATGGTTCACGAGCAAGGTTATTGAATTCACCCGGATCGGCATTGTGGTCGTACAATTCTTCATCACCGTTCGCATACTGAATATACCGATAACGGTCGGTGCGGATTGCATGGTTTTTTCTTCCATGCGTTGTGATGGCAGGCTGTGACCAGTCCGCATTAGGATCTTTCAGCAGTGAGACAATACTTTTTCCATCAAGCTTTTCAGGTTGGGGGACATCGCAGAGTTCACACAAAGTGGGATAAACACTCATCAAATCGACTGTTGCATCACAACGAGATCCCGGTTTTGTCATGCCCGGAACCGAGATGAAAAATGGGACTCGAGTCGCCTCTTCCCAAAGTGCAAATTTTCGCCAGTGTTCTTTCTCACCAAGATGCCATCCGTGGTCGCCCCACAGAACGACCACAGTGTTGTCATTAAATTCGCTCGCTTCCAGCGCATCAAGGACGCGTCCGACTTGTGCATCGGCAAAAGTGATACTGGCAAGGTATCCCTGCACAGCGTAATCCCAGTTATTGGTTTCCAGAATCTTCGCATGATCTCCTTGAGGTTTTGCCATCTTGAGACCAGCACCTGGAACGTCGTTAAGATCTCCGTCGGGGAGATAAGGGGTTTTAATTTCATCGATTGGGTACATGTCGTAATATTTTTGTGGAACCTGCCACGGCATGTGTGGGCGATAGATTCCGCAGGCGAGGAAGAAGGGCTTCTCGTGCGTTGCTTCTAGATAGTCGATGGCGTAGCTGGCCGTTTTGTAATCAAACATTTGATCGTCTTCGACATCGAGCGCCCCCCAGATGATCCCCCCTGCTCTACTGTGTGGATCGTTCAGAACTTTTTCACTGGGTTTTGGGTCTCCACCTTTCTTCAGGTAATCATCCCATGATTCGGGCTCGTCGTAGCTTCCATGCATGATCTTCCCTGCCCCGACAGAGTGATAACCATGTTGTGAAAGATGCTTTGGCAGCAAGACTGCATCGGGCATCGCTGGTCGCCACGGTTGTGGGTTGAGATATACCCCACTGTTCCAGGGACGAATGCCTGTCATCAAAGCGGCTCGCGAAGGGTTACATGCCGGAGCAGCACAATAGGCTTTCGTAAACGTCATCCCACGTTCCGCGAGACGCTCCAGATTCGGTGTCTTGATGCCATTGTATCCACCAAGCGGGCTGATCCAGTCATTAAGATCATCAATGGCTATGAACAGAACGTTCATCTTTTCAGCTGCGTGCGAACTGTTCGCGACCAAAATGCCAATTGAAACAAAACAGAATACGCGGAGAAATTTCATGGCTGCCCCTCAA
Organism: Thalassoglobus sp.; assembly: GCF_048270125.1. NCBI lineage: Bacteria > Pseudomonadati > Planctomycetota > Planctomycetia > Planctomycetales > Planctomycetaceae > Thalassoglobus > Thalassoglobus sp. Next base: position 7,548 of record NZ_JBLWTN010000007.1, read on the forward strand.
AAATACACATGGACTATAAAAACAGAGCCGCACACTCAGGAGTGTGCGGCTGAAAATTCAGTGTAAATCACATGCAGACGAATCACACGTTGCTCGTTATGGGAGTTCAACAGTTTTCAGATCGATTTGATCTGCGTCAGCAATCAAAACGACAGCGTGTGTGTCGTTCAACTTATCGAGTTGAACAACATTCGTCAGGCTTTTGACGGTTTCAAAAGGCTGACCGGCAACACCACCATTCCGGACTGGCGAGGTGATCGGTTTCTGATTTTCGATGTCTTCCGTGCTGATCTTCATGACGCCGCGATTGTTGTTTGAGAGCAGCAGGAAGCTTTTGCCATCCTTCTCGTAGACAATCATATCGAGTGGTTGATTACGATTTCCGAGCTCAGCGACGGTTGTCGCGGTGATTTTGTCGGATGACTCGACTGCTGAAACGGGGAACTTCACCAATGGTGTGCAAACGAAACCGGCCAGAAGATTCGCTTCTCCGTTGATGATGAACGGAACGAATGTGCGAATTGCTGAGTAGTCTTCGCTTTTCCCATGAGCACCATGATAGATTTCAAGCCCTGCCCCTTTGTCTGCTTTGTTGAACGGGAAGACCACGGAGGTCACTCCTGATGGAGAGTCACCCTTTCGGTATCCCGAGACAATGACTTCGCCATCGACGAAGGCCAGATCCGTGATTGATTCGCCCCGCAAATTCTTCTCGCGACGTCCCACTTTGACGACGGCATCCTCCGCGGCATTGCTGAGTTCTTTTTTCGCAAAAGGAATGTTTTTCAATGAGACTTCTTTCACTTCGCTCCCATTGATTTTGACCAGTGCCGGGCCTTTCCCTTTTGCAGTGACCAGAATGTAAACTGTTCCAGATTCCGGATTCACTGCCAGGTCGTTGATTTTGACATCCGCTTTAAGGACTTCTTTGATCGCTTCAGTGACCCCTTCAAGTTCGTGCATGGCTTTGGCAGGAGAGCTTTTCTTTTCGCCCGTCTGAATAGCAAAGACAGACGCTCCCATCGGGTCTCCAATGAAGAGAATTCCACTCGGGCCGAAGGCCATTGGGCCAGCTGATTTGATGTCAGGATTGCCGGGGGTGAGGCCGTAAATATCGGCAGCGTAGGTGGGAGGGCAAGCGAGTAGCAGCCCAAGGGTGAGAGCAAGTAAAGACCGTCGCATCTGTTGATCCTCTTGTTAAAGAAGTTAGCTCCGCGCGGTCGGTATCATACCGTCCGCGGGAACAAATTCTCAACGATGCAGCAGTCTTGAGGCATTCATCCTCAAGGTCTCTTCGAACTGAAAAGCTGAGCCGGGCGAGAAACGATTCAAGGTGTTACACCCTGTGGGGGCAGAGAGGACAAGTCTTCTCCTTGCCCCTCTGTTTTAACTTGCCACTGAATCATCACTTTCGCTGCGACTCTGAACGATGCGCCCCTGACAGGTTTCGTTACGCGTCGAGCGCGTTTTTCATGTCGGCGACGAGGTCTTCTGGCGACTCGATTCCAATGGAGACTCGGATCGTTTTTTCGCTGATGCCCGCCTCTTTTCTGGCCTCAGCAGTCATAGAGGCATGGCTCATGGTTTCAGGATATTCGATGAGTGATTCGACACCGCCGAGAGATTCAGCCAGTTGAAAGAGCTTGAGATTTTTGAAGAGTTTCTCTGCAAACGCACGATCTTCCGTGACATCGAAACTCAACATGGCTCCGAAGCCTTCCTGTTGCGATTTTGCAAGTTCGTGCTGCGGGTGCGATTCCAGTCCGGGGTAGTAAACACGTTCAACTTTTGGGTGTTCATCGAGCATCCTGGCGACAGCAATGGCACCTCGCTGATGAGCCTCCATGCGCGGTCCCAGTGTCTTCACGCCACGTAGTACCAGCCAGGCATCAAACGGTGAACAGGCCAGCCCCATCGCATTGACGATGTATGAGATACGTTCCTGGTGCTCGCTTTTTTTCGTGATGACAGCACCACCAACAACATCAGAGTGTCCGTTGAGATACTTCGTCGTTGAGTGAATGACAACATCAACCCCCATGTCGAGAGGGCGTTGCAGGTAAGGTGACAGAAATGTGTTATCGGAGATCGAAATGAGATTGTTCTCGCGAGCAATTTCGACCATGTCTGCAATATTGACGATGTTCAGAAGTGGATTGCTCGGCGTTTCAATCCACAACCCTTTGGTCTCAGGTGTGATGGCTGATTTAACTGCTTCGACATCGCGCATATTCACGAACGAAAATTTGTATCCCTGCGATGTGAAGACATCGTAGAACAGACGGAATGTTCCACCGTAAATGTCGTTTCCGGTGATGATGTGGTCACCCGGTTTGAAGAGGTACATCGCTGCGGTGATGGCCGACATACCGGTGCTGACGGCGCGGCAGTCGATTCCCCCTTCGAGAGAAGCGAGGTTTTCCTCCAACGCTCGCCGCGTTGGATTTCCACTACGGGTGTAGTCGTAACCGCTATTGGTTTCGAGGTCGTTCCAATAGAACGTTGAACTCGGATAAATGGGCGTTGTACAACTGTTGTATGCAGAGTCTTTGTTGACTCCGGTGTGAACGCAGCGTGTTTGAAAGTCCATGTCGTCATCCTGCAAAGAGTGTCTGGTCAGGTAGTCTATCGGGTCAGAAACGCTTGTCGAGAGTGAATCGATTCTGAGAAACGGCCACATCGAAAAAGAGAGTGCAACAGGAAATCTCGACAAGTCCGTTATCGAAGAGGTTCGCCGCTTTGCGGCAGTTTAGAGACTGAGTCGAAAATCGAACTTTGGCCTCCCAGGCACTGAAGAGACCCTTCATGACAGGAATTTCCAGATAAAGGCTTTGAACGCTCTCCCCTTTTGCCCCTCTCAGTCGTGGCGAAACAGGCGATTTCCCATTATTCAACGGTTCCGCCAACTCAGTTCACAATCCAGGAGATGGCAACGGTGACGAAGGGCAACAAGCTGAGAAAGGCTGCTGCGGTTGTTGCCGAGGACTGTTTGATTCCAGAATACCAGAGCCAAGTTCCCAGAGTGATTCCGCCAGCTCCCCACCAGATGCCAGCCAGCCAGGCTTTTGTCGACAGCGAGTTCCACGAGATCGGAGTTCCATCGGCAAACGCAAACGGGAGGATGATTAAGACTGAAACCAATGTCGAAAGTGCCGCCAGCGTCATCGGAGAAACCGTTCTGGTCGCAACCTTGGCAAATAAAATTCCGGCAGCTTCACAAAAGACGGCAGCGATGCTCAATACGACTCCAAGTGCCAACCAGAAGAATTCCTGATTTGTCGCGTCTGCCCGAGTACATGCAGCTCGAAGAACCAACGCACTACAGCCTGCAACGACGATCCAGCCAAGCTGCTTTCGCTTGGGGCGATCTCGAAAGAAGATGATCGCACCGAGTGCCGTCACAATTGGAGTGAAACTGGTGACAGTGCAAATCACAGTGCAAGGAGCCAGCTTCGTACTGCAAAGCATCAATCCAGAAACAGCAACGAGTGACGCTGCAATGAGGAACACAAGGAGTGCATCGTTTGTTCCGATCCTGCGGATCTCATCGCGGCGTTTCCAGATCATGGGGAGAAATAAAATCGCTGCAACCGTCAGACGAATCGCTGTCCCGTCGAAAACATGCACTTCGCTCGTAAGGATCTGACTTACAGGCAGCGCAGTTCCGAATAAGAGAATAGCAAGCCCCATTTGAATGTGGGCAATCGATTGCTGCGACGAACGGAACATGAATTTCAACAGATTGAAGACAACGTATTCGTAGAAAAGATTTCACTGAAAAGGTGAGAACTGATTCTGAAACTTGAAATTGCTCTCTCAAACGTCGAGGAAAGCAGCGGTTCCAGAGGTTCTCGGATTGGTTCTAAAACATTTTTCGAATTGTGTGCGCGATCCACCTCGAGGAGTTCGGCGTTTTTCTTGGGAGAACCGTTTCTCATGGGCATTGAAAGTACGAAAGTGCTCTGGTGAGCCCCCCGCTCGTCGGTGAATCACCAGGTTAAGGGCAACAATGGATCAAAAAAATTAGTGCAATCGAAAAACGGCTGCGATAAAATGGGCTCCTGTAAAACGTTGTCCGATCACGAGTGATCGAAATTTGCCTTCAGCGCTTCGCTGAATTCGAACCCGATCATTGCAGTTTAAAATCCTGCAAGTTCATCTCAATGTGAAAAACTTGAACTCAATCTACGAAGATGAACTCATTTGAAACTACCCGCGTACCAGTGGCATCACAATTGAAATAAGCCGCTGGTAACTCGCAATTCCGATATTCCTGATTCACTGACTGAATCAATTCGCGAACCCAAATAGGCTGCTCAATTTACCTCAGCAGCCTTTGTTGACTCGTTGTCCCATGGTTGTAGTGAATTAATACAGCACTCTTGCTTTGCATACCCATGAACGCTTCTCTAAATACCCGGATGCCCCTGTTTCTGCGGAATGCGTTTCGTGATGTACTGACGGTGTTGATTTTTCTGACCGCCCCCTTTGCTACGAATGCAGCGGAAAAAAAGATTGATTTCAATCGGGACGTTCGTCCGATTCTGGCGGACGCCTGTTTACATTGTCACGGTGGCGATGTCGAAACACGCGAAGCTGGATTACAACTCGATTCCGCTGAAAACGTTCTCGAAGCACGCGATGGATATTCCATAATTGTGCCCGGTCAACCTGAACGGTCTGTCCTTATACTGCGAATCCTCTCTGAGGATGCTTCAGAAAAAATGCCTCCTTCGGACGCGAAGCGGCAACTGACGGTTCAAGAAATCGAGATTCTGAAAACGTGGATCGCCCAAGGAGCTCCGTACGCCAAACATTGGGCGTTTGTCACACCTCAAAAGCCATCCGTACCATCTGTGAGCACAGACTCTGCTCGCGCGCCTCGCAACGAAATTGACAACTTTATTTTGAAACGGCTCGAAGATTCACCTCTGAGCCCAAAAGCGACAACTGACAAGCGAACTCTCATTCGGAGAGTGACCCTCGATCTGACCGGGCTCCCTCCAACTCCAGATGAGGTTCAAAATTTTCTGGCAGATGAATCATCAGCTGCTTACGAGAAGCTTGTGGGTCGGTTGCTCGCCTCTCCGCGATACGGCGAGCACATGGCTGTCACCTGGATGGACCTGGCCCGCTACGCTGACTCGGGGGGCTATCAGGGAGATATTCCAAGAACCATGTGGCCGTGGCGCGACTGGGTTATCAAAGCGTACAACTCAAATATGCCGTTTGACCAGTTTACGATTGAGCAACTTGCGGGCGATCTTCTTCCAGATGCGACAGATGAACAGATCATCGCGACAGGGTTCAATCGCAATCATCGGGTGAACGATGAAGATGGAATTATTCCCGAAGAGTTCCGCATGGAATATGTCGTCGATCGTGTCGAGACAACCTCAGCGACATGGATGGGACTCACACTCGGCTGTGCACGGTGTCACGACCACAAGTTTGACCCATTGAGTCAGCGGGAGTTTTACTCTTTCCTCGCCTACTTCAATAGCGTTGATGAATTCGGACGCGGATACGGCAACACGCAGCCTCTTTATTATTACGACAAGGAAACTCAGGCAGTCATCGAGAAAATCGACCAAGACATCATCGAACTCGGTGATGCTGCTCAGGGTGAGTATTCCAAGCTGATGGAGTTGAAAAAGCGACGCGATGAGGTCCTTTCAAAATCGTTGACGACGATGGTGATGAAGGACCTTCCGACGCCGCGAAAAAGCTACATTTTGAAACGAGGTCAATACGATCAACCGTTAGCAGAAGTGAGCCACGGCGTTCCCGCTGAGATACTGCCACTCCCTGAAGATGCACCGGCAAACCGGATGGGGTTGGCACAGTGGCTGCTTGACCCGAAACATCCCTTGACCGCTCGCGTCGCAGTCAATCGCTATTGGCAAATGCACTTCGGTCGCGGACTGGTCTCAACACCTGAAGATTTTGGAACGCGTGGCGAAGCGCCTTCTCATCCAGAGTTACTCGACTGGCTGGCGATTCGGTTTATTGAAAGTGGTTGGGACGTCAAAGCGATGCACCGTCTCATTGTCACCAGTGCAACTTATATGCAGGACTCGTCAGCGACCGAGGAAGAGTACCGGATCGATTCGCGGAACCAGCTTTTAGCACGCGGTCCTCGCGTCCGGATTAGTACTGAAATGATTCGAGATCAAGCGCTTGCAGTCGCAGGCCTGTTAGATGATCGCATTGGTGGTCCATCGGTGAAACCGTATCAGCCTGACGGTGTCTGGAGCGAAATGGTCTCCTTCGCCCGAGATTACGAGCAATCGACTGGGGCTGACCTTTATCGCCGAAGCTTGTACACCTTCATCCGCCGCACAGTTCAACCCCCGGCAATGAATGCTTTCGACTTTCAAAGCCGTGAGATGTGTCAGGTCAAGCGTCCAACGACCAATACACCGCTGCAAGCGTTGGTCCTAATGAACGATCCCACATACGTCGAAGCCGCACGAATCCTTGCCAGTCGAACAATCATCGATGCGAAAGAAGAGACTTCCGACGAAGACTGGATTGCTAAAGTTTTCAGTCAGGTGCTCATTCGGGAACCATCCGAGAAGGAACTTGGAATCTTGCTTGCTCAACTCGATTTCCATCGGACTCAGTATTCCTGGCAGCCAAAATTGGCAGAGGGGCTTGCCAAGATCGGGGAGAAAAAAATCGTGCAGGCGATCGATGTTTCTGAACTCGCTGCACGAACGGCCATCGTCAGCCTTATTCTGAATCTTGATGAAACTCTCAACCGGGAATAATGCGATGAACCAGATTTCTGAGCATGCAAATCGTCTTTCTCGTCGCTACTTCTTTGGACGTAGTGCGAGCGGATTGGGTGTGGCTGCGCTCGGTTCATTACTGGGAAATCTGTCTGCAGAAGCTGGCACCAATCCAGGCATCCCGCAGACAACGGCTAAAGCGAAGCGGGTGATTTACCTGTTTCAGTCAGGCGCTCCTTCTCAGATGGATTTGTTCGATCACAAGCCCGCAATCGCAGAGCGATACGGCGAAGAGCTCCCGGCTTCAGTCCGAATGGGTCAGCGTTTAACCGGAATGACCGCGAAGCAGGACCGGCTTTGCATTGCCCCAACAATTTACGACTTCAAGCAGCACGGCAAGAGCGGAGCCTGGGTGAGTGACTTGATGCCACACACCGCGAAGATCTCTGATGATTTGTGCTTCATCAAGTCGATGCACACCGATGCCATCAATCACGATCCGGCGATCACATTTTTGATGACTGGAAGTCAACTTCCCGGTCGGCCGAGCATGGGCTCGTGGGTATCCTATGGACTCGGAAACGAAAACCAGAATTTACCCGCCTTTGTGGTGATGTCATCAAAAGGAACCGGACGACCAAACGGGCAACCACTCTATCAACGCTTGTGGGGGAGCGGGTTCATTCCGTCACAACATCAGGGAGTTCGATTCGGGAACGGCTCTGATCCGGTTCATTACCTGTCGAATCCAACCGGCCTCAACCGAGCTGATCGTCGCAAATGGCTCGACTCGCTGGCTGCAATGAATGAACTCAAACAGCAGGAAACTTTTGACCCGGAGATCGAAACGCGAATTTCACAATATGAAATGGCCTTTCGAATGCAGGCTTCAGTTCCAGAACTGACCGATGTCTCGGACGAACCTCAATCGACTTTTGATTTGTACGGTGAAGATGCAAAACAGCCCGGAACGTTCGCTGCGAACTGTTTGCAGGCTCGCCGGATGGCAGAGCGCGGAGTCCGATACATCCAACTGTTTCATCGTGGATGGGATCAGCATGTGAATCTCCCGAAGCAACTTCCGGGACAATGCAAAGACACGGACCGGGCTTCTGCGGCACTTGTGACTGATCTCAAACAACGAGGCTTACTCGATGAGACACTCGTCATCTGGGGCGGAGAATTTGGACGGACGATTTACTGCCAGGAAGCGCTGAGCGCCGACAACTACGGGCGCGACCATCACCCAAGATGCTTTACAATGTGGGTTGCAGGAGGAGGATTTCAACCGGGCCTCAGTTACGGAGAGACCGACGACTTCTGCTACAACGTTGTTGACAAGCCAGTCTCAGTCCACGATCTCCACGCGACCCTGCTCCACTGTCTTGGCTTCGACCATGAGAGAATGACCTATCGTCACCAGGGACGCGATTATCGACTGACTGATGTTCACGGAAGCGTTGTTCAGGACTTGCTGGCGTAGTCAACTTTGATCACAAGGTTAAAGCGCGTAGCAAAGATGGAGTTTGACTCATCGTCGTCCAAGGCAATGGTCCCGGTCGACAGCTCGTTAATTTTTAGCGCTGACCACACCAACTGTTATGGAATGTTTAGAACCAGTCCGAAAACCTCTGAAATAGGTGGTTTCCTCAACGTTTGAGAGAGCAACTTCACGTTTCAGGACCAGTTCTAATCCTGTTGAGCTTCCTCAGCCCAACTCTGCATTTCGACAAACAGAAACGATGCTGTCCAGGCGATGAGTACAAGACCGGTCAAGGTCTCCAAAGCTGTCATGAATCGAAGTGCACCAACGGGAGTCAGATCGCCAAACCCAAGAGATGTATAAACGACAAACGAGAAGTACCAGTAATCGTTTGAAGTGTTCCCACTTGAGTCGATGATCGCTCCATAGCGGTCCCAGGAAACGAGCAGTGAATAACAGAGTGAAAAGAGCATCATTTCAACGACATGCGTCAGCAATGCTCCCAAAATCACAAGGTTAATCCACCACTTTCTTTTCTCTCCAAACCGACTACGAAGGCTCGAAAGTGAAATTAGAGAGTTGTAATGAATCCCCACGCAGGCGATGACCAATAATGACGAAATTAAAATTACGGTGATCATCTATCGCATTTTTCGAATTGGCGTTCGAGTTCTGCCTCGTGGCGAGCATCAATTGACCAGTGAAACGCATTCTACACGGGCACACATTAGAGCAAAAGGCTCTCTCGGACCGTTATCGGAGTTGTCACAGAGCAAAAATCTGTCTCGCATCAATCAAAACATTGATGCAGATCATGTAGAAGCTGCCTCTTTCTCAGGAGGATTCGCTACGACTTCTTTCTTGCTGGAAAATAGAACAAAGAACACCGGGACGAACAGCAAAGAGAAGACGGTCGCCGCCATCATTCCGCCGACAACTGCGTTTCCGACCGCTTGACGACTCGCTGCTCCGGCGCCAGCTGCGACAAGCAGCGGCAGAAATCCAAGGATTGAAGAGAATGCAGTCATTAAAATAGCACGAAATCGCAGGCGTGCTGCATTGACTGCTGCTTCACGAAGAGGAAGGCCGTCACGACGTTGTTCGGCAGCAAATTCAACAATCAGAATCGCATTCTTACTTGCCAGTGCAACCAGCAAAACGATCCCGATTTGCGTGTAAGTATTGTTGTCAGCTCCACGAGAAATCAGTGCAATCACAACCCCCAAAACCGCTAAGGGAACGACTGCAATGACCGCAGCCGGACTCCTCCAGCTTTCGTACTGAGCAGCAAGAACAAGAAAGACAAAAACGACAGCGAGCGTAAAGATCAACGCTTGCCCCCCGGCTGCAATTTTTTCCTGATAGGACATTCCGGTCCACTCAAAACCGAATGCATCAGGAAGTTCCGCATGAGCGAGTTCCTCCATCAGCTCTAAGCCTTGTCCAGAACTATAGCCTGCCGCAGCAGAGCCATTCACCGAAGCACTTGGGTATAAGTTGTATCGTCGAACCGCAGAGGGGCCAAATTTGTCTTGCACATCAACCAAAGAGCCAAGGGGAACCATTTTTCCAGTAGAATCGCGAACATCAAGACTTTCAATGTCCGAGGGCTTTGCTCGAAACACAGATTCGGCTTGAACGCGAACCTGATACGAACGATTGAGATAGGTGAAATCATTGACGTACGCAGAGCCGAGGTAAGCCTGCATTGTTCCGAAGACTGAACTCAACGGGACATCCATCGTTTTTGCTTTTGTGCGATCGACGTCGACAAAAATTTGTGGAACATTCGCACGGAAGGTTGAATTCAATGCTTGCAAACCAGATTGCGAGTTCCCGACTGTCGAAATTTGATCGGCCGCCGCCTGGAGTTCTCCGAGACCGGCGTTCCCTTTATCCTGGATTTCCATCTGGAAACCGCCAGCGTTTCCTAGCCCATCAATCGGAGGGGGAACAAAGCCAAAAACAATCGCTTCCTGAAGTCGACTGACTTTTCTTTGCAGTGCACCAACAATGGCATCTTGCTGTAAATGAGGTTCTTTCCGATCATCCCAAGGATCGAAAATGATTACAGAAAGGCCCTGGTTTGAACCAGCTGTCCCACTCAATAGAGAATACCCTGAGATACTCACCCACTCCTTGATACCGGGAATCTCTTTGTAGATCCCATCCAGTTTTGACATCACTTCCCGCGAACGCTGGCTGGATGCTCCGTCAGGCAACTGAATGTTGACAAACATATATCCCTGATCTTCGGTTGGAACGAATCCCGTAGGCAAACTGGTATAGGTCCAGCCGGTCAGCGTGACCAAGCCAACGTAAACCAGCATCACAACTGCAATCACTCGCACAAGGCGCTTCACAATCGCGGTGTAGCCGTTCGTAACAAAATCAAAACCTTTATTGAACCAGCGGAAGAGGACAAACTGTTGCTCTTTTGGTGCCCGAAGAATCAACCCGCACAACGCAGGGCTTAATGTCAGTGCATTGAGGGTACTAATGAGAACGGCTGCAGAAATCGTCAGAGCAAACTGACGATTTAGCTCCCCGGTAATCCCTCCCATGAATGCTGTGGGGACGAAGACCGCTAAAAGCACGAGCGTCGTCGCAATCACCGGACCTGTAATTTCTTCCATCGCCTTCACAGCGGCATCTTTCGGAGAGAGTCCTTTCTCCAGATGCCGGGTTGCATTTTCGACGACCACAATGGCATCGTCGACCACGATTCCGATTGCGAGTACGACTCCAAACAGTGAGAGCATATTAATGGAAAATCCCAGTCCGCTCATGATGGCGAATGTTCCAATCAATGAGACCGGGATAGCGATCACCGGGACAATGGTGGATCGCCAATCCTGGAGGAAGATGAAGATCACAATCACGACAAGTGCGGCAGCTACGAAAAGCGTGCTGTAAACTTCTTGAATGGAGGCTTCCACAAAACGAGTCGTATCGAACGGGACAGCATATTCCAGTCCTTGCGGCCAGCTATTCGCTTTCGCCAATTCATCAAGTTTCAATTTGATTGCCGCTGCGGTTTCCAAGGCATTCGCCCCGGGCAATTGATAAATCGCGATCGAAGTGGACGGTGTTCCGTTATAGGTCGAATCGAACGTGTAGGTTTTCGCCCCCAGCTCGACCCGAGCAACATCCTTCACGCGCAGGATTCGCCCATTCTCTCCAGTCCGGATGATGATGTTCCCAAACTCTTCAACATCTGCGAGACGTCCTTGCGTGCTCACAGTCAGTTCGAATTGTGTCCCCGGAGGTGCAGGTGCTGCTCCAATCTGACCGGCAGCGACCTGAACGTTTTGCTCCTGAATCGCACTCGTCACATCTTCAGTGGTCAATCCACGTTGTTTCAGCAAACGCGGGTCGAGCCAAACACGCATGCTGTAATCCCCTGCCCCGAAGACAGTCACTTCTCCGACTCCGGCGACACGGCTGAGTTCATCTTTTAGTGCGAGTGCATAGTTACTGAGATAGAGTGCGTCGTATTCCCCGTCAGGAGAAGAGAGCGCAATGAACTGCAAAATTTGAGTGGACTGTTTTTTGGTCGTGATCCCTTGCCGGCGAACCTCGTCAGGAAGTCGAGACTGTGCAATAGCAACACGGTTCTGTACGAGAACCGTTGCCATGTCCATATCTGTCCCGACATTGAACGTCACCGTAAGCGTATAAGAGCCATCGCTGGCACTGGTGGAGGACATGTAAATCATGCCTTCGACACCGTTGACTTCTTGCTCGATAGGGGTGGCGACTGTTTCCGCAACGGTCTCTGCATCCGCACCAGGGTAAACAGCACTCACCTGAACCGTCGGAGGAGCAACTTCCGGAAACTTTGAGACGGGCAAGGTGCCGAATGAGACGAGTCCTGCAATGACGACGACAATTGAAATGACGGTCGCAAAAATTGGTCGGTAAATAAAAAAGCGTGACATCAGTAAGTCAATCCGGTCAGAGAGTTATTGAGAATCCGCTGGTGATGACGATTCCACAATCCCACTCCAGGGAGAGAATGTCTGGGACAGCCTCGCGGGAGTATCCGGTCAGGGATCACACAAACTGACCCGCGGGCACGATCAATCATTTTTCGTATCAGCTTCTTGAGGAGAGTCTTGCTCTGCACTGATATTATTACTCACCATTTTGACTGGAGCTAACTTGGTCTCTTTGAGAGTCACAATCGTTCCGGGACGAGCTCGCTGACTCCCCTCAAGGACAACTTGATCGTCTGCGGAAATGCCCTCTTCGATGAGAGTCATGCCACCGAAGGATTGGCCAGTGACAACCGGTTTTCGTTCGACTTTCTTTTCGGCATTCACGACGAGTGAGTAAGTTCCTCGTTGATCACGGAAGACAGCACTCTCCGGGATAAGAATTGAATTCGTCAACTGACCGACCGGGACACGAACATTGACGAACAACCCCGGGAGTATCCGGTCGTCAGCATTGTCAAAGATGCCCCGGATTGCCAGTGTTCCAGTGGAGCGGTCGACTCCTTCTTGATCCACATAATCCAAGTGCCCTTCAAAAATGTACTCGGTATCGATCTCACGTTTGAGGTAGACTGGAACACTCCGATATTTCACCTCTCCCGGTTTCGACTCTTCTCCGTTGTCACGTCGAGCTTGTTGTAAACGAAGGGCCTCACGATCGCTGATATTGAAATTGGCATAAATCCGCGATTTATCAACGATGGTTGCCAGTTCGGAACCGTTTTGGACGAGGTTTCCTTTTTTAATCGCCGTCTTGGTTGTCACTCCAGAGATCGGAGCAACAACTTTGGTAAACTCCAGGTTGAGGTCAGCCTGAGCCAGATTGGCCTCAGCTTTGGCAAGGTCTGCTTTAGCTGAATCGACAGCTGCGTCAGCGGCCTCCTTGGTTGCAATCGCTGCGTCGTGAGCAGCTTTGGATTCGTCAAGCTCTTGCTGGGTCGACGCTCCTTTATCGAAAAGTTCTTTGTACCGCTTGAAGTCTAAGCTAGCACGGGTGACCTCAACTTCAGAAACTCCAACTTGAGAATTTGCAACATCAACGAGTGCTGCTGATGATGTGACAGAGGCTTTTGCTGAGTTTCGGGCAGCCACGTACTCTCGCTGATCGATGACATAGAGAAGCTCATCTTTTTTGACCAAATCTCCTGGTTGAAAATTGATCTCTTCCAGGAATCCTTCCACACGAGCGCGAACATCAGCACGCTCAACCGCTTCGGTCACTCCCGTTTCTTCGATATACAGGGTTACCGTTTGCACGACAGGATTCGCAACTGTCACTTCAGGCGGAGGAGGAGCTTTGAAGGAGTTGTCCGGAGGACCTCCACCACACCCTGACAAGAGGAAGCAAAGGCAGCAAGTGGTCAACACGGTGGACAGTCGAAAACGATGTCTCTGAGGTGCCACCCTCAGACTGAGAGCCAGACAGAGGGTGTTGCTAATCTGTGTACAGTGCATCTATCTGAGTCCCACATCGGGTGATGAGATTATCGTTGAGTCGCCGGAATAGAAGAGGTTACGTTACCTCTTCTGAATTCACAATATATGGAACGACTTCGCTAAGACTTTCTTTAGATTCATGGCTTCCCGAGTAATTGAATGAAGTCTCAGAGAAAATTAGTATCGAGTCTTACGTCCTGCTTCGTGCTGACCTGCCTATGGAGCATCTTTGGAGTTGGCGTACAGGTTCTACCCCGTGGCGAACAGCATTTCTGCTAGAACTGGTCTCAAAACTTTCTGTTCACTTATCTGGTACAGAGAAAGGTCGCGATTCCGGAAGTTCTGAGACTGCTTCCAGAGAAATGCGTTCTTCACGAGGCAGATCCTGCAAACCAATTCGAAAGATGCTCTAGAAAAATCACTACAAGGAAAGGGCGTTGATGCTGTTGATCAAGCGGGTTTACAAAACGCCGTTTTGCTTGCAGGAATTTTTTGCCAGCTTTTCCTTTGAACTTTACAATTAGAAACGTGAGTAATTCTGGCCAAAGCATTGCGGAAAAGAACCGCACTGTTGATGGGAAAGATCTGATACCAAAAGAAATTGGCTGACGCACAGCCAAGCGTTTCACTGAAGCATGAGAGATGCTTTTAGAGCAGTTTGCTCTACCGTGTGTCCGCGAAGAACGCATTTCTCTAATAAAAATGCTGTTCGCCACGAGGCAGAACGCAAAAAATAAGATTGGATTTGCGCTCGCCTCTTGACCACTCGGTCAGCAATCCAGTTGGAGGACTCCACTGGGGCCAGCCCTTTATTAGAGCAGTTTGCTCTACCGTGTGCCCGTGAAGAACGCATTTCTCTAGTAAAAATACTGTTCGCCACGAGGCAGAACCTGCAAACCAATTCGAAAGATGTTCTAGCTGCGTCAGCTATTCTGCATTCGCTTTAATTGTAGGTTGTGCGGAGGAGCAGAAGGAGGCTTTGATGTATTCGCGGTTCAGTCTGGCGATGTGTTCCACTGTGACACCGGCGGGACAGGCAGCTTCACATTCGTAGGTATTGCTGCAACCTCCAAAGCCTTCTGCATCCATCTGCGCGACCATATTCAGCACACGTTGAGGTCGCTCTGGATCACCTTGAGGGAGTTGAGCAAGGTGAGAAACTTTCGCTGAGGTGAAGAGCATTGCCGAAGCGTTTTTACACGAGGCGACACAAGCTCCGCATCCGATGCAAACTGCGGCATCGAGAGCACTCTCTTGATCCTGCTTAGAAATCGGGAGGCAATTCCCGTCTTGTGCTTGTCCAGTGTTGACCGAAACATAACCGCCTGCTTCCATAATGCGATCAAATGCGGTGCGGTCGACAACCAGATCTTTAATCACTGGGAAGGCATTGGCACGCCAAGGTTCCACGACGACTTTCTGTCCGTCCTGAAATCGCCGCATATGCAGCTGGCAAGTCGTCGTTTCATTATCAGGGCCGTGTGCCTGTCCGTTGATCATGACTCCGCATGAACCACAAATTCCTTCGCGACAGTCGTGGTCAAACGCGACCGGTTCCTCACCTTGAGCGATGAGCTGCTCATTGAGGACATCGAGCATTTCGAGAAACGACATGTGAGGAGAAATGCGATTGACCTTATAGTCAACAAACTTCCCGCGCGCTTCAGAGTTATCTTGTCGCCAGACACGCAAAGTGAGGGTCATGTTGTAATCGGAATCGCTCATAATCTTCGTCAATCCAGAATGAAAAAATGATCGGATCGAATGTGCTTACAAATGTGAATTACTTGTAACTACGTGTGGACGGGGTGACGACTTCGAACTTCAGCTCTTCTTTGTGTCGAACAGCCTCGCCACCTTCCTGGTGTTCCCAGGCTGCCACGTGAGCAAAGTTTTCATCATCACGTTTGGCTTCGCCCTCTTCGGTTTGATGCTCTTCGCGGAAGTGTCCACCAGCGGACTCTTCACGCGCTAAAGCATCTTTCGCAAAGAGTTCTCCAAACTCCATGAAGTCGGCAACTCGCCCAGCGAGTTCAAGTTGCTGGTTGAAGTCTGCTCCACTTCCGGGAACGAAGACCTGTTTCCAGTATTGTTCTTTCAGTGAGACAATTTTCTCGGCCGCCATTTTCAGGCCATCGGCATTGCGAGCCATTCCGCAATAATCCCACATGATTTGTCCGAGTTCGCGGTGGAAACTTTGAACAGACCGTTTTCCGTTCACACCGAGAAGTTTTTCGACGCGGCCTTTGGCCTCCTGCTTCGTTTTCTCGAAGTTTGGATGAGCCGTTGTAACAGGCTTAAGATTCCTGCTGGCCAGGTGATGACCAACGGTATAAGGAGCAACAAAATAGCCGTCCGCTAAACCCTGCATCAAGGCACTTGCTCCGAGACGGTTGGCTCCGTGATCAGAGAAGTTCGCTTCACCGAGAACAAACAAACCGGGGACCGAGCTCTCGAGGTTGTAGTCGACCCACAGACCACCCATTGTGTAATGGACGGCTGGATAAATCCGCATCGGTGATTGATAGGGATTTTCGTCTGTAATCTTCTGATACATGTGGAACAAGTTGCCATACTTTGCCCGAATGGCATCTTCGCCTTGTTCCGAGATGGCACGTTTGAAATCAAGGTAAACCGCCATTCCGGTTTCTCCGATTCCATAACCTGCATCGCAGCGTTCCTTGGCTGCTCGACTGGCGACATCTCGCGGAACCATGTTTCCGAATGACGGATAACGTCGTTCGAGGTAGTAGTCTCGGTCCTCGTCGGGAATTTGCCCCGGAGCGCGATGATCATCTGGCTTTTTAGGGACCCAAACGCGGCCATCGTTTCGCAAACTTTCACTCATCAAAGTGAGTTTCGACTGGTAATCCCCTTTGACCGGGATACAGGTCGGATGAATTTGCGTATAACAAGGATTGGCGAAAAATGCTCCCCGTTTGTGGCAACGCCACGCTGCAGTAACATTACAGCCTTTGGCATTTGTCGACAGATAGAAGACGTTTCCATAGCCACCGGTGCAAAGCAGGACTGCGTGTGCTGAATGTGTTTCGAATTCGCCGGTTTGCAGATTTCGGCAAACGATCCCTCGGGCGACACCATCCACATTGACCAGGTCGAGCATCTCTCGACGTGGGAACATCGTCACTTTTCCGGCAGCGACCTGTCGCATCAGTCCGCTGTATGCTCCAAGAAGGAGTTGCTGACCGGTTTGACCACGGCAATAAAACGTTCGAGAGACTTGAGCTCCGCCGAATGTTCGGTTCGCAAGGAGCCCACCGTATTCACGAGCAAATGGGACACCTTGTGCGACACACTGGTCGATGATGTTCGAGCTGACTTCTGACAAACGATGAACGTTCGCTTCCCGAGCGCGGAAATCGCCCCCTTTAATCGTGTCATAAAAGAGACGATGAACAGAATCGCCATCGTTGGGATAGTTCTTCGCAGCGTTAATTCCCCCCTGGGCAGCGATACTGTGTGCCCGGCGAGGGGAGTCCTGGTAGCAGAACGCTTTAACGTTGTATCCCAACTCCGCGAGAGAGGCAGCTGCGGATGCACCTGCCAGGCCGGTTCCGACCACGATAATGTCGTACTTGCGCTTGTTATTCGGAGCAACAAGCTTCATTTCGTTTTTATGATTTTGCCACTTTTCGGCAAGCGGTCCGTTGGGAACGTTTGAGTTCAACACGGTTTGACTCATCGTCAATGTCCTATCGGGTGAGACTCAGTGAGGCAGTTGTATGTTGTTACGAATACAGAATCGCTGAGCAGCTAAAGTGATTTACTGGCCGTCTCTGCGAAATTCAAAACATCCGGGAAAAATTGTGAGACAACAGAAAAGCTGCTGAATCCAACTGCAACGATGACTCCAAAAATCTTAGAGATCAAATGTACGGTCGGCGTATATTTCGGATGGTTAAAACCGATTGTCTGGCAGGCACTTCCAAGTCCGTGGGAAACATGGATTCCCAAAGCGACTGACCCCAAAACGTAAATAATGATTCGGGTGAAGTCAGAAACAATGATGCTCGCTTTTTGTGCTTGAGATTGACCAGCAAGAGCCTCTTCCCAACCATTTTCGAGCTTGAAGTCAGAAATGTGAACCAGCAGAAAGAAGAGCCCGATGAGACCGGTGATCATCATCGTTTGATCAGCTGCCGAAGTGAGCGGAAGTGCCCGATCGTCACGCTTTGATTCCACGACCCGGTAAGATTTTTTTCGCGCCGAGATATTTTCGATTGTCGTGGAGAACGCCATGTAAATGTGCAGAGCAAACGCACCGAAGAGCAGAACTTCGGCAATCATCAGCAACTCTTCGTTGCTGTGCAATTGATGCGCATAATGGTTATAGGCATCTGCACCAACGTACAACAATAAGTTGCCCGAGAGATGCACAACCAGAAAGAAGCAAAGGAACAATCCCGTGATGGCCATCACGAACTTGCGACCTACGGAAGACTTCAGAAAGCCTGTGAGCCAGCTCAATTTCGGCTCCTTCTTAACAATGTTGAATACGTGCGGGTTTATCTGTGCTGTTTTTTATATGCGTATCAATTGTTTTTTTGAGTGAACATGAATCGCGAACAATGACACTTGATGACACTTTCGCAGGGCAATTCTCACGACAATTGACTTTGTCTACTTCTTTGTGTTTCACTCTCTTCGAGGCCGTTTTCAATCAACGGTAACTCTCATTGCTATCGCAACTTCGGAGAATTATAGGGGAATGATCATTTATCGCAATCGACTCTTAATTTGAGAATTTTTCCGTCTCAGCTTTGAATTCGCCTGCATCATAGCGTT
The DNA here is from genome assembly GCF_048270125.1 of Thalassoglobus sp. Taxonomy (NCBI): domain Bacteria; kingdom Pseudomonadati; phylum Planctomycetota; class Planctomycetia; order Planctomycetales; family Planctomycetaceae; genus Thalassoglobus; species Thalassoglobus sp. The sequence continues at coordinate 26,006 of NZ_JBLWTN010000007.1, forward strand.
CCCAAAATTCAGAAGGCGACAGCGGCCGGGAGACTCCTTCAAAGGACGTATCAATCTCTTGTAACGAAGTCATATTCCTGACTGCCTCAATTCCTTTTTCGATTTTCTGAGGCGTAAAGATCAGCCGATTCAAAGATAATCCTGAAAGTGGTGAGAGATCTGTCACATCCGTTTGTGCAATATTCAGTCGTTTCAGCGAAACCATTTCCTTCAAGGCGTTCAAGTTTTTCACTGCACTTCCCTGCACATCCAAGCTTATCAGCCCGTGATTTGCAATCGGATTGAGCTCTTGGACAGCGGTGTTTCTCATCCACAGCGTCCCCAAAGTCATTGTTTTGACAGTATCTAAATTTTGCAGCGAAGTATCGCACAGGTTCAGTTCATCAAGCTTCATATTCTCCAGGGGGGACAAATCAACAATCGGGCATTCGTTCAGCCAGACAACCTTCAAGGGTGACAACCTCAATGGCGAAATATCTTTGACTTTCGCCCCTTCCAGGTAGACGTGCGTCAACTGGCTCATCCCTTCTAAAGGGGAAAGATCCTCGATCTCAGAGCGTGTTCCATCAAGATGCTTTAATGGCATCCCCTTGAGACTCGAAATGTCTTGAACCTGAGTTTCTGCCATTCCGATGTTTTCGAGAGGCATTCCCTTCAAAGGAGTCAGGTCCGTGATTCGAGTCTGAGAAATATCCAGGACTTTCAGAGGCTGACCTTTGAGTGGCTCTAACGTTTTGGCTCCACTGTTCGCCAACAGTGCCATCACAAATTTGCGACCTGCCTTGTCAAACTGAGCGTTCTCATTCGCACCGAGTGCTTCTCGCATTTCATTTGCGGTTAGCGGGGCCTCCGCTTGTTCTTCTTCGTCAACTTCATTCGGGTCAACGGTCGGCTTAACGGATTCAAACTGACTCTGATCGCTGTTCGATGTGTCAGACTTCGATGAATCACAGCCAGTCAGCATGATCAACAAAGCAGAAATCGTGACGGGCAGAAACAGGAGGGGACGAGAAGACAAAGGTGGAATCCTCAATGCGACAGGAACAGCTGGTGCGAAGTAATGAGCTTATGGGGACGACGAATCGGTTATTTCTTTTTGATCGCTCCCGACTGCAAATCCTTGACCACTTCCGCAAGGATCGCAGCGTCCCGTTTTTCGACAACATGGGCAACACGCGGTTTCGGAACTCCTAATCGCAGCATCGTTTCTTCTGCAGACTTCCAAAGCTTTTCAGTCTGTTTGGCACCGGTCGCCAGGTACAAACTAGTCACCAGTTCGCTGAGTCGCTGTTCATCGATTTGCTCCCGATTGTCATAATATCGAGAGATCACTTTCTTCTGATAATTCGAGTAGTCTTTCGCCATGGTCGCCTCACGTTTTGTTCTGGATCGAAAGATTGTAGCGGAAATCGATTTCGGAAACAGTTTAGAGCAGCTTGCTCTACCGTGTGCCCGTGAAGAACGCATTTCTCTAGGAAAAATGCTGTTTGCCACGAGGCAGAACCTGCAAACCAATTCGAAAGATGCTCTAGAATCAACCCGGTTAGAATCAGCCCGGAAACTTGCGGGATGGCCACTTTTCTCAGCGTTTGTGAAGGTAAATTCAGGCCTCGGGATCAGTTCTGAAAATACAGCACCCTCCTCAACGGCTGCATTCGCCCGATGAGAGTCATTGAAATGCCCCGCACCCCAGAATCACCAAGGAAATCAAATGGCACCCCTGAGTCACGAGTAAGAGGAGGCGATCAAAAACGACGGACCAAGACGAGCTGATCCAAAAATGATAGGATATTCTCGTGATCTCTCTTCGATAACCAAGGATTGTTTGTGAGTGACATTCAAGACAACAGCTGGCAACAAGCCGTCGAGCGCTCAGTCAATGATCACTTTGATGAAATCCGGGAAGTCCGGCGGTATTTGCATCAGCATCCCGAACCGAGCGGAGCGGAGGTTGAAACGACTCAGTACCTTGCTCGCAGGCTTCAGAAGTTCGGAGTCAAGGTGCAATTCGGCCCAGAAAACCGAGGCTTGATTGTCGATGGTCCCGCTTTCACGACACCGAAAGTCGGATTACGGGCGGACATCGATGCTCTTCGTATTCAAGATCAAAAACAGACGTCGTATTGCAGCCAGGTCGATGGGTTGATGCACGCCTGTGGGCACGACGCTCATTCAGCAACCGTCTACGGTGCCATGCTTGCGTTGATAGATGTTGAGAAGTCCGGGCTTGTTGATTCCATTCCGTGGCGAGTGTTGTTTCAACCTGCTGAAGAAACGAACGAAGGGGCTCGTCAACTCGTCGAGGCAGGAGCCGTCGACGGACTTCAAGCACTCTTCAGCTTGCACATGGACCCCTCACGCCAAGTTGGCACCATTGGGGTTCGCACGGGAGACTTCACCGCTGATTGCAACGAGCTTGAAATCGAAGTCCTCGGTCGCGGAGCACATGCCGCTCGACCTCATGAAGCATGTGATCCGATCGCAGCGGTCGCACAGCTCATCAGTTCCATCTTTCTCTTTGTTCCACGAAGCACAGACTCGCAAGAACCGGTCGTGGTCAGCTTCGGACAAATCAATGCCGGGCAAAACCCCAATGTGATCCCAGATCGCGTCCTTGTCAGAGGGACTTTGCGAACGCTTCGTGAGGAAGTGAGCAAAAATACAATCTCACACCTGGAGCGTTTGGCTCGAGGAGTCGCTGAAGCTTCTGGAACAAGTATTCATGTGCGGCATCATGGTGGTCCCCCGGCCGTCTATAACGATCCACGTTTGACTGAAATTCTGACCTCATCAGCCACTGCCATTCTGGGGCGGGAGAACGTTCAAGAAATTCCGAAACCAAGCATGGGAGGAGAGGATTTTGCGAACTACTTATGCAAGGTCAAAGGAGCGATGTTTCGGCTGGGTTGTGCCAGTGGTGACTCCCCTGCCCCGCCGCTGCATTCTCCCTTGTTTGACATTGACGAAAACGCCCTCGCCATTGGAGCAAAAATCCTTGCTCGAAGCGTCATCCAATGGTGCCATGAAAATTGATGCCACTTTTGTTCCAATCACGTCTATCACAGAGAGAGACAGCGTATGCCTAAAGCCTCCAAAAAAATCAACTTCTCTGAAAGTCCCGGCCCTTCACTGGGGGTAGAAGTCGAACTGGCACTTGTCGACAAGCAAACTGGCGCCCTCCGCTCCGCCTGTCCGGATCTCATTAACGCACTCTCGAAGAATGATCGCGAAGCTGCCAAACCAGAATTGATGGAGTGCTACGTCGAGATCAATACAGACGTCTGCCAAACTGTTGGCGAGGCACATCAACAGTTATGGTCGCAATTGAAAACAGTTCAATCCGCAGCTGACACCGTCGGCATCGACCTGTTGTGGTCCGGGACACATCCTTTTTCATCTTGGCAAAATCAACAGGTCAGCAACAAGGATCGTTACAACCGTATCGTCAGCCTGTTGCAGGATACGGCACGACAGCTGGTGACATTCGGGTTGCATGTGCATGTCGGAGTCGACTCCGGTGACAAAGCGGTCATGATCTGCGACCGTATTCTCAAGCACTTACCCGAACTTCTAGCCGCGAGCTGCAATAGCCCCTTCTGGGAAGGCCGCGACACTGGACTTTGTTCGTGGCGAACAAAGGTCATGGAGGGACTTCCGACCGCTGGACTCCCGCCATTCATGCGAAACTGGAGTGAATACGCCTGGTTGATCAACCACCTGATCGACACCGGATTCATCGAGACAATTCGTGAAATCTGGTGGGACGTTCGACCGCACCACAATTTTGGAACAGTCGAGATACGAATTTGTGACATGCCTGGTCACCTTGACGATGCAATGGGGCTCGTTGCCTACGTTCACTGCCTCGTGAAACACCTTTCGGATGCCATCGACGAAGGGCTGTATCAACACGATTGTCACCCGATGCTGGTACGGCAAAACAAATGGCGCGCCGCCCGCTACGGTCTCGACGCCGAGCTTGTCGATAGCATCACGCACGAACTTGTTCCCGCTCGAAAAATCATCAGCGATACCTGCGACAGGTTTGAAGAGATCGCGCAGGAACTCAACTGCGTCGACGAGCTTAAAGAAATGAAACGCTTCGCCACCGAAACGAATTGGTCTCAGCGCCAGCTCGATCAGCTCAACGGCAACAGCGATCCCCAGGCTCTGGTCCAATGGATGGTGAAGCAATCACGAATCGGATGAGGAACTGACTCCCACAATGATCGTGGCCATCAAATAAACGCCCTGCCCCAGCAAGCAGCGACTCAGCAAACACCGATCAGCAAGAATTGAAAACGTTCTAGAGCATCTTTCGGATTGGTTTGCAGGTTCTGCCCCGTGGCGAACAGCATTTTTGCTAGAGAAATGCGTTCTTCACGGGCAAACGGTAGAGCAAACTGCTCTATCTCGACATTTGCTGTGCTTGCTTTTCGTGAAGCTGGCTCTGTTCCGAATTGTTTTGGACAGCGTAGAGCTTTGCGAGCAGTTGATGGATTTGCGGTTGACCGGGATTCAATTCGAGCGAGCGTTTTGCAGCTGAGACCGCTTCGTCAAATCTTCTGAGTTCAGCGAGAATTTGAGCGTGGAAGCCGAAGTATTCCGCATCCCATGGGACCACATTCACGAGCCGCTGACTGTAGTCAACGCTGATTGCTGGTTGACCGGTTTCCAAGTGAATGAACATCAAACGCCTGAGAAGCAATTCATTTTCAGGTTGCACTTCGAGCGCCTTTTGCCAAGCCTGAATCGCCGGAGTATATGCCTGCTGAAGTTGCAAGGCGATTCCTAAAGTGAGCGCAGCTTCAATGTCACTGGGAACAGCTTCAACCCACTTCTCCAGAAACGAAATTGTTCTCCCAGCCAATTCGGGGGCTTTAATGCTCTCTGAAATCCGAACCTGCATAATCGCTTTTGCACGATCCAATTCATCTTTTGGAATGAGGTTCTCTTTTTCTCCTACAACCACCATGACTGCCTGCTCTTCATCCGCTTCGTGCTGATGACTTCTCTCTGGTGGATATTCACGCAACACTCGATGGTCAGACTGGGCAACATGAGAAATGTTGCTCGACGTGGCAACCGGCATGTGGCACTGGATGCACGAATCTTCAGAAGAGACCAGTAGACGCTCTGAAACGGGTTGGCTGCATTCCACATTTCCCGGGGAGTGGCACTCTAAACATTTCGATTTGTAAAAACTGACCTTCTCGTCAGCACTCGGGACAGTATGCGGATCGTGACAAGAAATACAGCCAAGTTTCCCATTGCTTTTCTGATAGCAGCGACTGACGAACATTTGTTCGGCCTGGCTGACGACTTTGGATGCATGGCGATGTCCTTTATCGCTCCTGGTCCCGTTTTCGTGGTCATTGTCTTGAATGAAAACAGTCCAAATATCAGCGAGATCATCCCCCGGGCGAAAATCAAAATCGCTTCGATCATATCGAGTGAGGCGGCTCTCACCTCCAAGGTGACACTGCATGCAAACGTGATCACGCTTTCGGGGAGGCAAGTCGATCGGGTTCACAATCGGATCTTTGGGGAGTTCAATCTTGCCGTGATGGAACTGAACATGTTGTTCACCAGGACCGTGACATCGCTCACAACCAATGGATTCTTCAATGAACGGATTGGGCTGATAAGAATCTGGCGTATCGGAAGCAGTGGCGACCCGGCCAGCATGGCAACTCAAGCAGTCATCCACGATTCGCCGACCAAACTGCATGTTCCGGATATGATATGCAGGCGAGAGGTCCCAAGTGCCAGACTGGGAATACCACGTCACAGGAGACATGAACAGGAAGCCATCATGATTGATGAGGTAGGATCGCCCACGCACTCCAGCACCAATTGCATATTGAACAGGGACATCCCGCGAGTAAATCTGTTCTCCGTTTCTTCTTTCCAGAATCTCCCGGTGGATGACCTCATCGTCAGTTTTTTCAACTTCGTAAGCGAGTCGCAAATTGGAACCAGGCGCGGAATCTGCACTGAACCGATCCTCACCCTCGTAATTCTCGATGGGAGTCGCTTCCAGCACCTTCGCCAGAGATTGGCCCATCGGGTGCTGTGAGTAGTGCTCGTGGGTTTCGGTGTGACACTCGACACACGCCTGACTGCCGAGATACCCCTGAGACGGCGCCGGCCGCGGCTTGGGAGGTGTGATCGTCAACTCAGGTTCCGTGGAACCTGGAGCCGTTGCCTGGGAAGCTTCCTTTGGTGCGGTGGGTCCACAACCGGTCAGGAGACAAAGGATCACAACAGAAGCAATTTTCATTCTGTCGAACGTACTGGCTGAGCCATCTTTTTTCATCAGGATTCCTGAATAGAATTGAGTTTACCTTCTATCCGGAAATCACTGCGATGTAAAGGATTTCCCAGTCATTGAGAGGCGAACTTTAAGTATTGGCTTAGTCTTTCAAGTTCCGATGAGCCCCCTGAGTCATGAACAAACCGAGTGAGATTGCTGCGATGCAGCGAGTCCGACAGCGTTACCTCCAGCACTTCACTCCAAGCTGCATCGTGTTACTCCGTTCACAAGAACCAATTGATTTGATCCCAGTGACGAGTATGATAACAACTGGCCCTGTTTCCCAAGTTCAGTATTGAGAAAACTTCATGTTGAGAGAATCTATCGTGCTGCACCTGAAACGGCCTTGCCTGTTCGGCATTCTTGCATCCCTGTTACTGCCGTTGTTCGTGCCAGCACATGTTTCTGCTCAGGACGCGAAGGTTCAGCTTTATAAAAGCCGTAACTTTCAGCTGATGACAGATCTCTCCAAAGACGAGGCTGATGAGCTGCTCGAAGAATTGGAGACGATGTTGAAACTTGTCGCCGACTACTGGGGACGACGGAACCGAAAGCCAATTCGAATGTTTGTCTTCGATGATTTCGCCAACTGGCCGCAAGAGCAAATCGCGAAGCTTTCACCCGATGGACTTCAATCCGTTCGAACTGGCGGAGGATTGACGATCACTCAAGTGCGAGGATTTGTTGGGGGACCGAAAATCGATTCCGATGCAATTGTCTACGCGGTCTCCCAACACAAGACTCCGCAACATGAAGCCATTCATGCCTACTGCGGGATCAACTTTGGGAGCACAGGACCAGTCTGGTATTCCGAGGGAATGGCTGAGGTCGGGAAGTATTTCCGCGCAGGCGAACGTGGAGTCAACGCGAGTGAAAATGTGATCAACTACCTGCAATCACAAGAGCCGAAAGCGTTGGGAGCGATCGTCAATAATCCCCTCGAACAGACAGGTGACTCATGGCAAAATTATGCTTGGCGCTGGGTCCTCTGTCACATGTTGGGGGCAAATAAAAATTACTCAGCCCGGTTCAAACCTTTGGGGCTTGCGCTTCTTGCAGATCGCAAGGTGAGCTTCGATTCAGTCTATGGAGCACAGGCTGAGGAAATCGAATTCGAATACAATATCTTCCTCAAAGACATGGAACCTGGATACCGCTGCGACCTGTGCAGCTGGGACTGGAAAGCGAAATTTCGCGTCCTCTCTGAACGGTCGACAGCCTTCTCAAAGATTCGGGCTGATTCCGGTTGGCAAGCGAGTAAAGCAAAAGTCTTTGCTGGCGACACGTATTCTTTAAAGACTGAAAAAGAATGGACTCTCAGTAAGGAAGGCCCCTTACTTTCCGCAGCGGGGGATGAGAACGGAAACGGGCAGTTAATTGGCATCATCTTTGATGACTACAAACTGAGCGAACCCTTTGAAATCGGTGGGAATGAAACCTTCACAGTCCCTACCAGCGGGGAATTGTTCCTGCGCTGTCATGACAAATGGGGAGAACTCGCAGACAACAAGGGTGTGATCGATGTCCGCATCGGCCTTGTTGAAAAAGGTGAGCGATCCGAGAACAGTCGCTAAGAATTGAGCGAACACGCTGAGTTTGCTGCCTCACAAAAAAAATTAGCGGACTTAACGAAGAGAGTCCTTGCTTTCACTCCTCGCAGTCCGCTCGATACCAGATTGTGCCGCTTGCTCGCCAATGAAACTAAGCCCTGTTTGGGCTCACTTATTTCTCTAAGCGGAAATCAAATGTATTCTCACCCGGGTTGACGATCGCGATCAGTTCCGAGTTTGCATTGTACTTGGCTGGAACTTTTTCGACGACACGTTGAAGTTGAGACTGATCAAGATCGTCTCCATCCAGTTCCTCAAGATCTTCGCCTTCGCCAACAGTTGTAATAACGACTTTATTCTGACCGACCTTGCAGCCTCTTGTGTCACGGATGTAGACCAATTCGTACATCCCCTGCTCATCTGTCTTCCCAGTCGCTGGGCGACCTTCCTCGGGGATGAAAGAGATTGACGCACCGGGCAGCACCTCTCCCTCGAAAAAGACTGTCCCGCTCACCCGGCCCAGGTCCGGCTGATCATCTGCACCACCCTGACCACAGCCTGTTAAAGTTAACGCTGATAATACCATTACCAGATTGCCAATTCGTCTCGGATTCTTCATTACTATAATCACTCGAAAAAATTCAATGTTGTCTAAGTTGGTGAAATATCACTTCAAAGCTGATTGACGTTCCGTAGAAAAAGTCGGTGAAGAGTGCTCTTCATGTGATGAAGCAATCTTCTCCACGAGACTGAACTCGTGGCGTCTTTTCAAGAATGATTTAGAACTCACCCGGGAGTTCACCGTTGGCTCGAGTGCTAATGGATCGGTATGTCGTCATGTCGAGATTTTCGGACAGGAATCGGACACTGCCGTCACCAAGCAAAAACTGGGCTCCACCAACATGGAAGCTGCCAGCTGCCTCTTCTCCGTAGGAGTTGATCGGATCATTGCTTTCAGCAGCGATGAGGTACTCCGTCATCTCTGTAGGAGGATTCGAGTCAGCCCCGCCAGAAAAACAATGTTTGCGATCGCTTCCCGCGCCACCCAGCAGATTTGCATCTCCACCTGAATCGATGACTTCGCTGACGAAGATGGTATTGGAGAGTCCGTCAATCACATCACGAAAGCGAACGCTGCTGCTGATGAAGAATACGCCGTCGGCATTCATGCAGCCCCCGCGAGCAGCCATTCCAGCAGCTGTGGTCACCGAACCGCTGTAGCAATTATCGCCAGAGTTTCCGATCAGAGTTCCCATATTCCCGTTGTAATTCGATGGAGCATAGCCACCCTTTTGTGGTCCAGTTGTCACATCTGGCTGTGAGGGGCACCAGAACATAGAAAGCACGGTCTGGCCTGCCAGTTGTTGCTTAGGGCTGGTCGTTGATCCTGACTCAGCTCCCATGCCGCTATCATTCGGCCCCTGGATCTGCTGGTAGAGTGGACCCTGATCGAGGAACGGGAGAATACTGGCATGCCATGTCCATCCATGACCATAGTATGTTGTCCCGGAGGCGTTGAGCAGCACAATGCTGCCTGCTGGCAGACTGTTGTGTGTATCGTGATAGTTGTGCAACGCCAACCCGATCTGCTTTAGATTATTCTTACACCTCGTACGCCGGGCAGCCTCTCGAGCCTGCTGAACTGCCGGTAGAAGCAAAGCCACCAAGATGGCGATAATTGCTATCACGACTAACAACTCAATAAGCGTAAAACCTCGACGAACTTTCATAACAATACCTTCCTGAATTGGGTTCTCATATCAACGTAGAATCAGTCCGAAAACCTCTGGCATTGTCGCTTTACTCAATGTTTAAGCGATCAAAATCAGGTTTCAGGATCAGTTCTCAATAATTTTGGAGAGGTCAGATAGCAATAAACAAATTGACCTTGCGAGCCCCCAAAATAGCTCACCATTGTTCAGGGAACGTGAGGCGAATATGAAGATTCAATGAATACGTGAATAAAGAACAATTCAAGTTGCGAGCAGCAAGCAAGCCCTCACAAAGAGACCGAAATCACATCACCAACAATGAATGATTCCAGCATTGAGCAAGCCGAATTCCCACCGAATCCACGCATCGCAGAACACCAATTCTTAGAGCAGTTTGCTCTACCGTTTGCCCGTGAAGAACGCATTTCTCTAGTAAAAATGCTGTTCGCCACGAGGCAGAGCCTGCAAACCACTTCGAAAGATGCTGTAGAACCGAATTTGACAGAGAGTTCAGCTTGCATCCATCGAAATGCGAATCAAGTTCGTCGCCCCCCCCCGAGGCGGCACTTCGTTGTTTGCAGGCAGATCAACCATGCAGATACTCTAATGTCGATTGGCTCAAGATGGACGCGACCTGTCTCGTGGAGATGAGTGATTCATCTCACCTCTGTTTACGAACAGCGGCAACATTGAAGTTGCCGCGTCCGTCCTAATCGTTCGCTCCAGTCTGAAGCGTGTCGCTGATGAGGTGATTATTTCGACTTGCCGTTGAGCCTGGCTTTTTCTTCAGCGGCTCGCTTTTCGGCATCTTTGGGGTGTTTGGAGAATGATTCGAAAACGTCCCCGACGACCTGGTCCGCCAGCATACTGAGTTCGGTCAGAATCATGATTTCGGCTTCGGGGAGTAGCTTCGATGTGTTCGGTTCATAACCACCGACATCATAAGATTTTTCAGTAGCGATATAACCGACGTGTCCGTTCGCGTAGCCGATGATGATCGGGATCGCACGATCAGCAATCGAGTCTTCCAACTTGAAACCGTACTCAACCATCGGTTCTCCAGGCATGGTGAGCAACAGGTAAGGACCGATTTTCATCGCTTGCAATTCAGCATCGATGCGTCCTTCTTTCCCAGGAAGAGAGACTGTCGTATTCGCGACTCGAATGGGGTAAAACTCTTCACGCTTCTTGAGGTTTTCTCTCGTAACATTCTTTGCCAAGGTCCGCACAACGGCACTTCCGAGGTCTCGGCCAGCCCACTGAATATCGGCTTCATCAGCACAGCGGTATGGATACCCTGGGAGATTCGGACGAATGTCCCCAGCACAGCCCTGGAGAAACAGGGAGTCTGTTTCTCCAGCATAACTCATCTCGACAAAAGACTGCGCGACGCCTGGAAAGTCGGCACTCATTTTAGGATACCCATTTGGGTAAGGGTTGCTCCCTTTGTCTCCCCATGTGAAGAAACAGGGATGACACACTGCATGCATCAACACTGCCATCGGCGTGAGCGATTCCCCATCATCAAATCGCAACACTTTCACGCGTGGATCATTCGGGCCATCGGGGTTCAAGCGGACGACAGCCCGACCATCGATCGTTTTACGCCGGTTGATCCCAAAGGAGATTTGATCTTCTCCGTAACCAACGCTGACCGGTCGCATGTTGGAGCTCGCAGATTTCGCAGCAGCGACGAGTTTCTGAACCAACTCACGTCCCCACTCGGAATCTGCTTCAAACCCAGGTCCCGAATGATTGTGAGACGCTGACACCATGATGTTTGCTGCAGGTACTCCAGTCGCTTTCTCGATTTGCGGGCGGACAATTTGCACGAGTTCAGTCCATGCAAAAATGGTATCGAGAGTCACAATGGCCGCTTTAGTTTCTCCATCAGAGAGGACCAGCACGCCAGCACGCAGAGGATCACGAATTCCGGTCACTTTGCGGCGATGCCCGACGACTTCAAAGTCTTTCACTTCGCTGGGAGTAATGTCGACTTTGGCCACCCCTGCCTGTAAGTTCGATTGTATTTCAAACTTGCCATCCTCGGCATGAACACCAGCACCACTGCTCAACGCTCCAGCGGATATTACCAACATGCACTGTAGGAATTTCTTCATCGATGATCGCTCCGGTCAATTCATGTAAGTATGTAGGAGCAGGTCCCCCAACCAATCGATATTGGTCAGCCTTCCTGCCTCTATAAAAAACGCTTGAAATTATTGAGAATCAGCTTCACCCCCACTGGCCTGCTTACGCGCGAGACAGCAAGCTTTGGATTCCGCCCGAGAGCATTTGATCCATTTCGGGAGCACACCAGGCCACGCTGACAGCGTAGCCACCTTGAGGATAGGCGTCGGCGGTCGGGATGTACCAGGGGCCGCCGTCTCCATACGCGGCACACGCAACAAAACGATTCGGCGCACTCGCCTGTGCTCGCAACTGGTACTCGATGAAACTCTCTGATGGCAGGTGCAACAGCGAGACATTATTGACATGCAGTGAACTCAGAGTGATCGGTTTCTGAGCGTGAATCCGCCGAATGAATGCGACCGTGTAGGAAGGACGATTTCGACTGACGACTCGCTGTTTCTTGTCGGAGATTTGCTTCATCAACGCTTCTTCGTCGAACAGAGGATTGAGCGGCGGCAGGATGTCTTCGGTCTCCCATTTCACGCTTTCGATTGGCTGCAACTGAAGTTCTTGCTCCGCTCCGACAATCCCGTCCAACATGCGTTTTGTCAGAACCGGCCGCATTTCGTGCGAACCGTTGTTGTATTTCCCGGCTCCAATGTTTCCTCCACAGCCGTTGAAGTAAAGGTGAGTACAATCCGGTTCTTGCTTCTGTTTCTCTTTTCGAGCCAGACCACAGAAGTCCGAACTGACGCGACCATCTCCGTAGTAACTCATGGGATGGCAGGCGTAGTAATGGCTGGCGACAATTTTTTTGTCTCCATTATAGAAGGCGACCGTTTTCAGCATCGGGTCGATGAGACCTTCAGGGAACTGTTGATGAGCGGGACTCTTCGAGCTACTTCCACGTTGTGTTAAGACTTTTCCATTAAGCCCGATGAGCCGACGATTCCCGGCAACCTTTTGAACTGCAGCTTGTCCACTGGCAACATGGGTGACAGGTGTTGTTTGAGTGAGAGCTTTCTTGACTGCCTGTCGCCCCGCGTCGAGACACTTGCGGTAGAAGTCAAGCTCGACGATATGCGGAAGGTCCCCCTGTTCGAGAATGATCTCTTCTGAATCCAAACAGGCGAAGGGGGCATTGTGTTGATGCACGCAGTGAACGGTCACTCGATCGATCGTTGTCCCGGCAGCATCAGCGAGTGCTTGACGCCATTGGATGTGAGCTGAATTCAACAGGCCAGTCCAATCGACAACGCAAACAACAATCGGCTTGCCTGCACCAAGCAGGACGTACCCGATTGCTTCCAGCGAATCGTCCACAGCGAGAACAGGTTTGATCCATCCGCCACACAGCGAGTGTCCCATCGGTGGGGTGACGTCAAAGCGAAATGTTCCGACATGCAGATTTCCCGAACCTTCAACAGCTTGGGCAAACTTGGGAGCGAGTGAAGTCGCCAGCGCGGCACTGGTAGAGGTCGCAAGAAACTGGCGGCGAGAAACTTCAGGAGACGAGTTCATGGACTTGCCCTTATTTTTACGGTGTGAGGGTCATACAAGATGAGGTCGGTTTTCGATGGAAATTGTAGCAACTCAATGTAATGCGTTGCGACACACATCGAAATCGTAATTCCTGCAAGTGGTGCATACTTGCCGCATATTGCCTCCTGACACCCGCGAACACTGTGCAGGTTTATCGAAGGCGAAATGAACCGGAAGTGAAGCACGCAACGTGAAACACCCCTACATTCTGCCCTCTTGATTGACACCCTCTTTTGAAATCGTAACTTGATGGTCTTGTCTTGTTTGAATCACTCATTTACGAAAGTCCGCAAAGATGAAACTTTTCCTTTCACTCGCAGGCGTGGTACTCCTCTTTCTCCCGGTGGGCTTATTCGCTGCCGATGTACATGGAGACGTGATTCTGGAAGATCATTTCGAACGGACCGAAACCGATGATCAACTCGAGCAGGTCGGGAATGGTTGGGGGACGAACAGCAAGAGTCGAGCGAAGGGTGTCAAGCAAGTTGATCTCGTCGAGGGAGCGATGCACATCACTCGAGCCGAGGTCGCAGACCACGGTGTCTCCGTGACTCATGAAGTCGCCTTCAAAGATGCCACAATTGAACTACGGTTCAAGCTGGGAGAAAACGACGACCTCGGGATCAACATTGCCGACATGAAAGAGAAGTCCGTTCATGCCGGACACATTTGCATGACACGCATTCGACCCAATCGAGTCGAAATTGTTGACTTGAAGACTGGTCGAATGGATTTGAAAAATCGAGAGCGCCGCCTGGCCAATCAACTTTCTGAAGATGAAAAGAAAGCCATCAACAAGAAGTCGAAGTATTTCAAAGTTGACTTGAAAGCGAATCAGTGGCACCAGTTGAAAGTCAGCATTCAAGGCGATGTGATGTCGGTGGCTATCGATGACGAATTTGTTGGCAAATTTCAATCCGAAGGAATCGGTCACCTGACGAAAAGTCGGTTGCGATTAGCAGTCGAAAAATCTGCCTGGGTTGACGATGTCAAAGTTACACGGCTGAATTAAAGCGAGAGAGAGTTCTACCCCCCAACGGGACGATTACACGCCGAGACACATCGCCACTTGTGATCGACCCCGGCGACGATTCAGCCGGGGGCTTCACCTGCACCCGAAATGAAAAAACGGCTGTGAACTCGAAGTTCACAGCCGTCAGTGAGAGCGATGATTCGCTACGCTAAGACCAACATTGAATTTGCTCGAAGTTACTCTTTCTTCTCAAATTCTGCATCGATCACATCGTCATCTGCAGCAGCCGTTTCAGCTGTTCCTTCTGCGGCAGCTCCGTCAGCCTCAGCTCCGCCTCCGGCGGCGTTTGCAGCTTCGTAGATATGCTTGGTCAAGGCTTGAGACGCCTGTTCGAGGTTTTCAATTGCAGACTTGATCGCTGCAGCATCTTCCCCTTTCTCGGCTTCTTTCACCTTTTCGATTGCTGCATTCACAGCAGTCTTGGAACCCTCGTCCAGTTTGTCTTCGTGTTCTTTGAGAGTCTTCTCTGTCTGGTACACAAAGTTGGACGCCTGGTTGCGGACTTCGGCAAGTTCCTTACGCTTCTTGTCTTCGTCAGCATGCGATTCCGCATCCTTCCGCATTTTTTCGATCTCGTCCTCCGAGAGTCCACTCGATTGCTGGATGGTAACCTTGTGCTCTTTCCCGGTCCCCTTGTCTTTCGCAAAGACGTTGAGGATTCCGTTCACGTCGATGTCGAACGTCACTTCAATTTGTGGAGTTCCACGGGGAGCTGCCGGGATTCCTTCGAGGTTGAACTGATCCAGCAGACGGTTGTCGCGTGCCATTGGGCGTTCACCCTGAAACACGCTGACTGTTACTGCCGATTGATTGTCCGCCGCAGTCGAAAAGACTTCCGACTTAGTCACGGGAATCGTAGTGTTCCGCTCGACGAGAGCAGTCATGACGCCCCCTTCGGTTTCAATTCCAAGTGACAATGGTGTCACATCAAGGAGCACAACATCTTTCACGTCTCCGGCGATGATTCCGCCTTGGATCGCTGCTCCGATTGAAACAACTTCATCAGGATTCACACCCTTGTGAGGTTCTTTCCCGCCGAAGACTTTCTTGACAAGCTCGACAACGAGCGGAACGCGTGTTGATCCACCAACGAGGACAATTTCATCAATGTCGCTCGGAGAGAGCTTCGCATCCTTGAGTGCTTGCTCGACCGGCTTACGGCATCGTTCGACAAGAGGATCGATGAGGCGTTCGAATTGCGAACGACTGATTGTCATTTGCAAGTGGTTCGCTTCAAAGATAAACGGAAGGTTGATCTCGGTGCTTTGCAGAGTCGAAAGTTCTTTCTTCGCTTTTTCGCATGCTTCGCGTAATCGCTGAAGCGACATTGGATGCTCACGAAGATCGAGCCCACCCTCTTTTTTGAATTCGTCCGCGACAAAATTAATCAGCTCTTCGTCGAAATCGTCTCCCCCCAGGTGGGTATCCCCATTTGTGGCGAGTACTTCGACAGAACCTTCTTCAACTTCCAGGATCGAAACGTCGAACGTTCCTCCACCCAGATCGAAGACTGCAATCTTTTCGTCCTGCTTCTTTTCAAGCCCATACGCCAACGCGGCCGCTGTCGGCTCGTTAATAATACGAGCGACTTCCAAGCCAGCAATTTGTCCGGCATCTTTGGTAGCCTGTCGTTGAGCATCGTTAAAGTACGCCGGGACAGTAATGACAGCCTTGTTCACCCGGTGACCGAGATAACTCTCAGCTGCGTCCTTGAGCTTCATCAACACCTTCGCTGAAATCTCAGGAGGAGTTTGCTCTTTTCCGTTGACTTCAATTTTGACGTAGTCGCTGGCACCGCCAACAATTTTATAAGGGACGATTTTCTCTTCGGACTGCACTTCGCTGTGCCTTCGCCCCATGAATCGTTTCGCGGAGTAAATTGTGTTTTCTGGATTGGTCACTGCCTGACGCTTGGCCGGGTCACCAACGAGAACTTCTCCCTTATTGTTGAAGGCGACAACACTGGGAGTTGTTCGAGCCCCTTCCTGGTTGGCGATGACTTTCGCTTCGCCTCCATCCATAACGGAGACAACCGAATTCGTTGTCCCCAAATCGATTCCAATGACTTTTTCTGACACGGCCATGTGATTCTCTCCAAAACTGTGATTTCGTTGACTTGTGTGATGTTTTACTGAGTGTGTGACTGGAGGCTTATGGTCTTGATGGGCCCGCCTTGATGTCTCTCATGTGGCGAGCAGATTTGATTCCAGCAATCTTTTTGGATCACCCAATTTGCGGTTTACCGAAAAGTGTATTCACACTGTACTCAGAGAGCTTGAAACAAACGTCTAATTGACGACTGATATTAGGAGTAGGCAAACAGCGCGCCAAGAATTTGAAGTCCCGTATTTTTGATGTAACTCTCATCCAGTCAGACACTTAGAGAGCATGTGTCGCAAAACGTCTCTGCCAGTTTGGCACAGGGGTGTCACCGCCAGTTTGACAAAATGGCTGTCAGAATTGCAGTTCAAGTACACCGCTGTGCTTCAAAACAGCTCATTATTGCAGGTCGGCTGAAATATGTTGCAGATTGCAGCGGTCATTTTTTGAACAATAATCGACCAGCCTGAGGGCTCAATAACCAAATCGATTCAATCGACGACACACATCGAAATCTCCTGAAATGCAAAAAAATATATCATTCATGGTAAAACGGCATGAAACTCCATCTCATACCGAGATTTGGGTGGACTTCGGGTGTTTGTATTCTTTATAAAAATTTGCCTTCGGCCCACTTATTGCTAAAGTTTCTATAGATTGCGAGAACAACTCGTTGAGCATGAATCTGTCGGCGGAGTCGGCACTCAAGAGTTAATAACCAAAAGGTGAAAGACCTTTGGAGCCTGTTCGGAATCAAACTGCCAGGAAGAATTTACTCAGAACTCGAGAAGTCATCCTCAAGTATTCAGATCAGCTCCAACCTATTCTAAGGAGAGAAGAAGTGTTAGTTCTAACTAGAAAACCTGGAGAAGCAATCCACATCGGAGACGACATCTACATTAAAGTCTCTGAGATTTCTGGAAACCGCGTCAAGCTTTGCATAGACGCCCCTAAAATCATGCGAATTCTGCGAGCTGAGGTCGCTGAACAAATTGAACAGCAGCAGACCAACGGTGCTCCAGTTCGGGATGAAAAATTTCGACGTCGTTCGCAAACCGATTCACATTCCAACATGAGTGCACTTGCGTAACATTCTCGTTTCTCAAAGTGGGATTCGCGTTCCGCGCGGGACCACCGTAGAAGAAACTGCTTTTAGAGCATCTTTAGGATTGGTGTTCAGGATCTGCCTTGTGGCGAACAGCAATTTTATTGATGGAACGCGTTCTTCACGGGTACACAGTAGAGCAAACTGCTCTAAGGTCTGCAAAAATTCGGGAACAACGTTGCGCTTGAACAATGTTGCCCCCGAAAGTACTCATGCTTCGAGAATGACCGGAGCGATCACTTTCGTTTCGGACGGTAAACATGTGTTGCTTGAGCAAAGCTGGCCTCAGCCGATTCCATAATGGTTTCGGAGAGAGTCGGGTGAGCATGGATACTCTCTGCGAGATCCCTGGCGACAGCTGCCGTTTCGACTGCAAGAACTCCCTCAGCGATAAGTTCCCCTGCCCCGGGGCCGACAATACCAACGCCTAAGATGCGTTCGGTTTCCGGATCGACAAGCATTTTCGTCAATCCTTCAGTTCGACCAATGGTTTGAGCCCGTCCAGAGGCTGCCCATGGAAAGCGAACCACATTCACTTTTTGCCCACGTTCTTTCGCCTCCGTTTCAGTCAGGCCACACCAGGCAACTTCCGGATCTGTGAAGACAACAGCCGGGATGGCGATATTATCAAACATCGCCGGTTCACCTCGTAGCGTTTCGACAGCGACCTTGGCTTCCCGAGTCGCTTTGTGTGCAAGCATCGGTTCGCCAGCAACGTCACCAACTGCCAGAATCTTCGGATCGGCGGTCCGCATGTTTCGGTCGACCTCGATAAAGCCTCGTTCTGTCACTTTGGCTTTTGTGTTTTCGATGCCGACTCCATGACCATTCGGCAAGCGACCTACGGAAACCAGCACGCGATCAAACGTCTGCGGAGACTCAACACCCTCCCCTTCCAGTTCAGCTACAATCCCGTCACTCGTAGCTTTAATAGAATTCAGCTTTGTATTCGTGTAAATCGCTTCGAACTGACTGTCGAGTCGTTTTCGCAATGGTCGAACAAGATCACGATCAGCCCCCATGAGAATGTCGGGCATCATCTCGACGACTGAGACTTTCGACCCTAAAGCCGAGTAAACAGACCCCATCTCCAATCCGATGTACCCCCCACCGATCACCAGGAGTCGCTCTGGAATATCCGGGAGGTTCAGTGCTTCCGTCGATGTCATCACCCGCTCATCGCCGATGTCCAAAAATTTTGGGAATGTCGGGCGCGATCCAACCGCAACGATACAGTGATCGAACGTCATTGTGCTGCTCGAGCCATCTTCCTTCGTCAGTTTCACAGTTGAGGAGTCCACGAGTTCGCCGCGGGCCTGAATCAATGTCACTCCACGAGCATCGCAGAGTTGTTTGATTCCGCCTGTCAATTTTCCCACAACGGAATCTTTGAATTCTCTGACCTTATCCAGATCGATGACCGGTTCGCTGAATGTGATGCCCCAATCCTTCGACTCTTCTGCCTCATGGATCAGTTTGGCGAGATGCAACAATGCCTTTGATGGAATACACCCACGATTCAAGCAGACTCCACCCAGACGTGGGTCTTGGTCAATGAGTACAACTTTCATTCCCTGATCGGCGGCCTCAAAAGCTGCCGGATATCCTCCGGGACCACCACCGATGACGACCAGTTCCGCGTGAGTCGGTTCGTTTGCCATTTTTCGTTCCTGCAACACTTTCTTTTGAAGACGATTATTTCGATGACCGCTCGAGACGCCTTCTTTGGTTTATTGCGTACAAGCCGAACGTAGACGATTCTGCGTGTGGCTCAGTTTTCAATTTCGGGTTTGTCTCCTCACGATAAAGAATTGTTCCTGTTCGGGGAAGGACTCCAAGAGTGTCGATCGGCCCTGCTTTGGAATTCAGTAGGAATATTGATCAGTGCTGTTTGATATCAACCACTGATTCACCTCTTTGTTACGCCTCATACTCATCAGATCAACATCCAGTGTTGCATCTTCACCCCTTTCCTCAACCGAATCTCTGTCCTGCCGAAACTCTTTTTCTTTACATAGCCCACATCATCAACGATTAAAAAGTGGCCGGTGTCTACCCCAGTCGTCCACCTCGCTGTTTTCAGAACAAAAATGGAGCAGGTCACTGCCATTCACGTTTGCCTCGTGGACAGAGCAGTTTGCTCTACCGTGTGCCCGTGAAGAACGCATTCTCTAGAACTGATCCTAAAACTTGAAATTGCTTTCTCAAACGTTGAGGAAAGCGACTGTTCCAGAGGTTTTCGGACTGGTTCTAGTAAAAATGCTGTCCTCCACGAGGCAGAATCTGCAAACCAATTCGAAAGATGCTCTATTGAAGAAACCAGTTGCCCCAGGAACAGCTGTCCAGGGAACATGAAAGAGCAATTTTCCCTCAAGAGCATCAAGCTCTGACATTCGAATCCTCAAATCTTTCCGAGCCGAAAACATTCCATCGACCAACTCAGAACCACCCCAGCAGCGATCCCGCGAATAATTGCCTCACCATCAACTCCCCCATCAGATCAGACCTCGAAAACCATTGGATTAACAGGCAATAACGGTGCTTCCGGGACCCTTTGTTACTCTCCAGACCAACTCCGCAAATGCTGACATTTGACGCTACCCCTCAAACTCTCTATTTTGCGTCGCACGGAGAGGTGACAGAGTGGCCGATTGTGCTGGTTTCGAAAACCAGTGTGGGGAAACTCACCGGGGGTTCGAATCCCCCCCTCTCCGCTTTGTTTTTTAGAGTATTTGTAAGTTGTTTCTAAGTAACAGTTTGCGAACGAGAATCTGATAGGCACAGTCTGGGCACAGTTGAACTGTGCCCAGACTGTGTCAATTAGAGATCACGATGAGAGACGGAGTAGGTTGGGTTGCTCTGAAATGTTTGGGGTGATGTCTCCATTTCTAATAGAACCAGTCCGAAAACTCTGGAATCACCGTTTTTCTCAATGCTTGAGAGAGAACTTTCAGGTTTCAGGATCAGTTCTAAAACTTCCAACTCACCGTGAGTCGGATTGGGAACTGCTTCCAAATTGGCTGATACGGGCCATGTGCTTTTGCGATTCGTCATCGTGCATATGCAGTAATGCTGAATCATCTTGCAGTGACGATGTCCAAGCCAGGTCATCGGGATTCGTTCCGGCACTGCTGCATTCGCGCATGCAGAGCAAAAGAAATGTCGAAACGAATGGAGCCTGCCATCGATAAAACCTGGCTCTTCTGAATCTTTGGGAAATTGCTCAGCAAGTGGTGTCAGAACATCACGAATCAGAATTCGACGTTAGATGTCGGTCCCATGAGGTTTCTTCATGGGTAAGCTTTCACAGTCGGTTCAGAGACGAGTGCCAGTCCTGTGAAGAGGTCACGTCAAACCCAGAAGGAACGTTTGCGACTCAGACTGGCGGATGCAATACAACCAACGACGTCCACACTGTCCGTTGGGCGGCCTCGCGTCCAGTTAATATTCTATGCAGTGTGCTGCCGATTGGTTTGTCTGCGCGGACTCTCATGACTCCGGATCAAACTTTGGGGAGCAGATCAACGTTGGTTGCCATTTTCGAGAGTGCTGACGACCGGATTGGAGTTGCTGTCCGAGAATCCTCCGTGTGAGTTTCGACTTGAGTTTCTTCGGTTCAAGTGAGTTCCAAGGATTTGTATCTCTTGAGGTCAAACTTGGAACACGTACAAATCATTGTACTCGAGTATCCTTACCTCCTCGGTCTAAAACAGGGGCTTCGGAATCGACTGGGATAAGGTTGTATTCAAATCCCAAAGAGGAGACAAATTCTCGAAAAACATGAAACGAGTCGAAAGAGTCAGGTCGAACGACGATAGCCAAGTGATTATCGCTGGGATGAAACGGGCTCAACAGATCTCTTATCTGTGAGGTGGATTGAGGAGTTCCATCTAACCGAATGCCTGTGATTGGGTTTGGTGTTGTCTGCAGAAAACCGGTTTTAATACCGAGGGCAAGAAAATCTTTCGTATTCAAACCTCGACGAATTCCGAATCGATCATATTCGTGCCAGAGATAAACTCGATCATACTGAACTACGATGGCAACTTCTGACTTTCCTCTCCCGGGACGAAGGACCGGGGTTTTTATTTCCGTCACTCGTTTCTTCTCTTCAGCCATGCGATCTCTGCGTAGTGATTCAAGATTGAGTTCAGCCTCAGCGATGTCTCGGCTGGTAGACTCATGCTCGGATTTTAACTGTGTATGCCGAGCTTGCTTTGACTGAAGCTCGCCTTCTAGTTGCTGTCGCAGTCGTTCCTTTTTTTGTAGTTCAGATTTAAGATTCTGCCATTCGTGAATAAGTCTCTCTGTGTCTGTCGGAGCAATCAACTTCAAAGTCTGTTTCTGGCCATTTTGTAAATCAATCAGTTCGGTCAATTCCTGTTTAGCCGAAATGAGGCGAGCTTCCAGTTTCCGGTTACTCAATTCCTCGGTCTTGGTAGTCTGGTCATCTGAACTACTCAATTGGAGCATAATAACTACGAGCAGAGCTATGAAAAGAATTCCACCGAATGTGTTACAGATGGTGTCCAGAAGCAGTTCTAAACTATCGGCATGGTGTACCTTTCCTCTTATCAAAGTTCACCACCTTTTCCAGCAACGAAAAAACGTTGATGTTGTCCGATGACATCGAATCCATAACGAATATTTCGTGAATCAAAAGACTTAGAGATCCTCTCAAACGATTCGGTGCCGTCAGGGCGAATTACAAGAAAGTAATAATTTGAAGAATCGTTCTCTGTAGTGACCCAACTCAAAAATTTCTCGCAAGCCAAATTTCTGATGAACGACTGATTCTTCGATTCAAAAATATTTTGATGAGGTGCTTTTCCAATCGGTGAAACTTCAATTTTCCTATCCGAGATGACAACAACAAACCCAGTTTTTAGCTCACCGCTCGCAAATTTATAAACTGGCAGATCGTTTTTGACCAGTTCGTCAATTTCATTTTTGAGGCGAGATTGCTGCATCCTTAATTTCTCTAGCTCAGCGAGTTTTGCATCAAGCTCGGTTTGCATCATTTCATCTTCTTCAGCTTGGTTTAGACTTTCCGCAACTTTCTGCTTCTGGTCCGCGATGATCTCGTTCAGCTGATGAAGCTCAGATTCAAAATTCTCAATGTCTTCACTGAGTTGAGCAAGAGGGATTGCTGAAGCAGATCGAAGTAGTTGATTAGATGAAATTAGATTTTCGCGTGCCTCGCTGATTCGAGCTTGCACTTCTTCGAGCTCTGAAGTCATCTGATCCACGCCTTGCGAATTCTCCGGAGACGTTTCATTCTGCTGAACTGTTTTTTGTGCGACGAGTTCAAGGCATAACAAGAGAACAATCATGATCACGACCCCAATCGTAGACATGATAATATCCTGGAATGCAAAAAGCGTCGGGACTGGCCCAGTTCGTTTTCTACGATGCATCATGAAGCGGAGTCCATCTCAAACGGAGTCAGACGAAGCCTTCCTATAATGTTTCTCACACAGTACTCGCTACAGTCATCTAGAAACTCTTCTTCTTTGCTCTTCACAAATGAAAGCACTAGCTGCACAACGAGGGCTGCAATGAGCCCTTGAAGTGTTGTTTCAAATGCAACGGATAGTCCACCAGTGACATTTTGCAGTGAAGATTTAATCTCACTCAATTCTTGAGTCTTGGCAAGAACAGCACCAAAGCCTCCAATCGACAATGACAGTCCCTGAACCGTCCCGATGAATCCAAGAACTGGAATGGCCCAGACAAAAGCGTTTATCAAAGAGTAACTGCTTTCAACAATTGATTCATCTTGAACACCTTGGGATCTCAAGATTTCATCTAGATCTGAAACTCTCCCCAGGTTCCTCAGGTTTGAGAGTGCAATATCGATTCGGTTGAAAAGCAGAAATTGGCGAGGCTCGTCGACGAATTCGTACATCCGCTTTGTGACTTCTCCAACCGTTGACGGCGAAAGCACAAATTCAGGATTTGGCGGAATGAGCGGGAATTTTAGAGCCGCTCGCTGAAGACGGAGTTTAGACGCTTTTAGCGTAAGGATTGAGATTGACCAGTTGAAAAAAAGGACGATCACATAAGGCACTACCCCGCGTTGAGTAAACATCGCTGCAAAGTAGGTACTGTGTAAAGGGATCAAGATCAGAAAAAAAAGGACGGTTCCGATCACTGCCAACAGCAATGAACAAAACTTATTCACTCTTGTGAAACGCCCTCCCCGAAACATTAACTTTTGTTCTGGGTCAGACCGAAACCACACAAGCTTCACGTCTTCGGTCTTTGATGAAAGCGACATTAATAATTATCACCTTAATTAAATGAATAGGCTTTGGAATCTCACCTGTTTCACACAAATGGTCCCTCGGAGAAGACTCAGGATTCACTATTGCGTGAAAGCAAAAGAATTGCCTGGGCTGTACCTAGGAGTATCGACCCGAGTACAAAACATAAATACCCGGTGAGTGGTGCAATGCTCGCAGCGGATAATTGAGTCACCCCAACCGATGAAAGAGCTATCGCTGTGAGAAGCCATTCACCTCCAATGATGAAACAAATATTGCTGGTAATTAAGACGACAGCTCCTATCCATGCACTGACACAAAAAACGACTGTCAGCAACCTCATGAAAAGTTTAAGAATCATCGAGCAAACAGCGATTCCTTCCAGTGCAGCGTTGGCTCCACTTTCAATTTTTATGTTCAGCCAATCTGGACGAAGCGTCGCATACGCAGATCCAATAAACACAACGAGTGACTCACCTGCTACTAAGAGCAGTAGTATTTTTATAACCAGATCATTGCTCTCCAGTGCACGATAAACCGAAATTCCTGCTATCCCAACTCCTGTCGACAACAGGAGCACTGAAATCGCATTGGGGAATGCCGGAGTCGCCAAAGTGTTCGGAGTGTTACGCACCAGTTCTTCAGAAGCAAAGCTAAGGTGCACTGCAACATATTTCAAAGCGGAAAGTACTAGGACCGAGCACATGCCCCAGAGTATGACCTGAATGCTATCCGACTTGACGCCCTGCGTGACAACTACCCCAAACCATGAAATTATCGCGATTGTCATGGCAAGGCTTCCACGTTTAATCATTCCATGAAAGGTGGCTTCAAGCCCTTCTGCCGTAATGGTGCTTCGAACGCCATCAAGGAGTGCATCCCAGAAGATTGTTTGTCCGTGTGAGTCACTTCGAAAAGTTGGGGATTTCCCCTTGCCCTGCTTTTTAACCTTGGCATTTGCTGAAGTCTCAAGTCCATCAACTTCTGAAACCGCAATCCACTCATCCAGATTTTCGTTCCAAACGAGATCGTCATCGCTAATTCTTCCGTTGCGGCAAAGCTTCTCAAGCTTGGCAAAAGAAACCGGCCCTTTCTGGACATCATCGATGGTGTAGTACCAAGAAGTTGAACCTTCGGAAGCGGTGCTTTCTTCTTTGACCTCCCGATGATTCGTAGCGACTGCTTCAGCAGCTTTCCGTTCAAACAGTCCTTCTATTCGATTGGCTGGGACCCAGGTGCTACGGTCGGTTGAAACTTCATGTTCATCGTGGAGCCGCCCTCGGTTTTTCAAAGAGGTAAGTTGATCGAGGGTGAATGGCCCCATTATTTTCCCACGGATTCGAACAAAATACTTCTGATTATCCACAGTCGTCATAACAAACCTTTAACTTGTTCAAGAGCGCTAGAATCTCTGTCAGTAACTCTCGCTTCAGGGAGTCTCAGAGAGGATCAGGGAGATGCCACTTCACGAGGCATCGCGAAAACTGGACGCCCGGGAATCACAAAAGATTTCGCAGAGGGTTTGAGCTCAATTTTCCCAGTTCGCACTTCCCCGATATTTCGCCATTGAGATGATGTTTTTTCAGCATCGGTGAAAGCAACGTACAAATTCCAGGCCCCTTTTGACTGCCATTGAGTCTCTATTGAAACTTGTGGGACACTTGCACGAATCCACCCAATCATGATGGTTTCGGAATCCAGTTGACGGTTCATCGCTGCCTGAGAATTGGCAGCGTCTTTCCACACTTCGTTAAAGTTCTTCAAGCGACCCATTTTCTCCAGGACTTGTGATGCTTCACTTGTCGCGGCTTTTCCTTCCAGGTCATCTGGGTTCATCCATCGGGCGACGGGACTGACTTGGGCTCCTTGAAGAATATCAATGTGCGACTTCAGGGCCTCACTTAAAAAGACATCACCTTCTCCCGCCATTTCTAAAACTCGACGCAGCAGGTCGAGCTTGAGGAATGCATTCATTTGCTCGTTGTTGTTAATCGAATCAGCGAGTTTTTTACAGAACTCATTCCAATTTGCAGCGTCAACCTCATTCAATTCTCGCTGCGCCCAATCTGCGACTTCGCTACAAGGTGATCGGACAGCCGAGAAGTTTTTCAGGTCACTGAACTTAACATCACCACATTCCCGCAATTCATCGGCGCCATATCCGACGAAATGGCTAAACCGGAACAGACCACTGTTAATTTTCTTCTCTTCTGGCAGATAATATCTCTTCCCCTGTTTGGTTTGCAGAATCCACGAATCAGCAATCAGTGGTGTCGCCAGAATCTTTGTGAGTTTATCTTTTAACTTTGGTGATGTATCGCCAGTGATCGGAACTCGACGCTCTATCGACTTCAGCTGAGTGATGTACTTGTTCAGCAATTCCAGATCGGGAGCAGTCGGGTAATCGTTGAGAAATGTCTCACAAGATTGAATGCGGCTTGCCACCTCATTTGGAGAGGTCGGCCACTGTTTGCTCCAACTCTGCGTGAGTTTTGACCATTCCAACCCCGCAGTCCAAAGTTGGGCTTCAGATGCCGCGGAAGTGAGCAATTTAGATGAATTCTCGTCTTCGATCACATTTGCATATTGTTCAAGTGCCTGCCTGTAAACTTCAATGTCGGACTTCACATCAAGTGGGCTTTTTGTGATGAGAGCTGCAGTCGTCACATCGGATTGCTTCATGAAGAGTTCTACAATTTTTTTGCGTTCATTGATCAAATGTTTGTGACGTGACGAGAGACTATTGATCTGCCCGTTGATGGAAGAGTCAAGCCCCTTCGACTTCGCCAGGATTGAAGGGAAAGCCGCTCCAATCTCCGTAAGCTTCTTCTGTAGAGACTCGCTTCGCGGGTCCGCACTCAATTCAGCCTCAGCAGCGACGAGTTGTGAAGTGACCTGAGAAATAGCGTCTTGCACTTCTCTTTGTTTTGCCAGCATTTCCTGACGATTTCGATTGTCCCATTCGCTGCTGATTCGTTGCATCTCCAACTCGTCATCAGTTGTCTTGACAAGTGGAGTTGCCTGTTCAATGAGTTGCATTGCCGCTTCGTATGAATCGGCCTCTTCAATAAGCTGAGAGAGTCGTTCAAGCTGTTTCACACGATTTGACTCTGACTCAACTTCTTGATCCAGCCGTGTTTGAAGGTTCAGTAATTTTGGCCACTGCAGGACGTCCGAACGACTGTTCAGAGCAGCTTCGGCCTTCTCGTATTGCTCCTCATTCAGCAGGTGCTCGACATGATTTGCCAATGTTGTGACTGCGTTTGAGCGGACTTGGCGGTATCCCAGAATCGAAACAACAGTTGTCAGCAGAACCAGGACTGCGACCACTCCGCCAAGCTTAAGTCGGTGCGAGCGGACTTCCCCTAGTCTGAGCGTTTCAAGACGATTCTCAAGCCGATTGGCGAGTAAATCAGGAACCGCTTTTTCGAAGCTCAGTATTTCGTGTTCGAGGCTTTCGAGTTCTTCGATCGACCCACCATCGTTCAAAAGAATCTCCAGGCGAGAGACCGCCAGTTCGTAGGCTTTCTCGTTTGCCTCTCTCTCTTCCTCATCAGAGATCCACCCCAAGACAGGCGCCACGCTGACAAACGTTGGGGCATCGTGGGGAAGTGCTGCTTCTTTTGATACCTGTAGCCAGCGGTTGCGCAGTGATTTTGCTTGTTCGATGTCGAGTTCAGAGAATGCTTGTTCGAGTTGCTCAGCCAACTCCTCAACCTCTTGTCTGGCAGCTTTTTTACTGTGGCTTGCCAGGCTTTTTCGCAAAGAGGCGATCAATTTTTTTGGCGCGGGCTCCAGCCATTTTCCAGAATTGAGTTCATCAAAAATCTGCTTGAGTTGCTCTTTATCACCGACTTGATGTGCCTCTTTCGCAACAGTCGCCATCTCCTTAAATCGAGCCTGCTCAAAAGTCCGAACATCCTCATCCCAGGTATACGTATCCGGGTCTTCCTGCCTCAGTTGTCTAAGGACATCAAGCCGCATCTGGAGCGGTGCGCGAGCAAGGGACAAACGCCGATGTTTCGCCAGTAAATTCTGGAGAGGCTCCTCGATCAATTGAGCTTCGCTGAGTTGCTCGACAATGTTTACCTTAATTTTTTCTGCCACGGGAAGATCGTAGAGAAGGACGACCCCCGACCACTCTTCTGCCTCTGGAAATGACAATGTCGAAACGACTTCGATGACATTCGGCGGACCTTCTCCGAATTGAATTGCCTCTGAGCGAAGCCCCGCGTTCAGCAACTCTTCGACCCGACGCAACCGCTTGTTGATCTCACGACACGCCTCGACATATTGCTCATTCGCAGACCGAAGGTCAGCTGTTAATTCACAATCCTCTGATTGAATCGCATAACGAATTTCATCTACCACTGACTGGTAATCAATCATTTGGTGCCTCCCGTTCATCATTATTGTTCATTGGAGCCCCAAACTCGACGAATGGGAAATATCCCGGTTCCACACCATTTGTTCCGTGTTGTTTAATCGAAACATATGTCAACTTGGCTTCATCGATTTCTTTGACGAGATCGTCCCGTTTCTGAATGTACTTCTTGATGTTTTGATAGTCCATTTCTATGCCACGCAGTTGTTGAACACGGCCTGCCGATTCTTTCTCGTCCTCCAACCTAGAATATGTTCTCTTTAAAGCATCAATATTCTCTTCGATGATCGAAATTGCACTCGAACCTGAAAGAATGAACTTTCTTAAATGAGGGTTCTTTTGGCTAGGGTCCCCAGCTCGACCGGCTATCCTACTCATCAATAGTGAAGCTGATGAATCTAACGAATCAACTAATTTTGAAGTGCTAAAACTGAGCTGAATTTTGGACCGATCACTGATTTTATATGCAGGGATGAATCGAATAATCGCATCTAAATTTAGATTGACAAAATTGGTTGTATCTATGCCGTCAACAGATTGTAAATCCTTGAAGAAATCGCCAACAAAATTGTCTTTAAATGTGTCTTTATTTATTTGAACTTTTTGGTCTTTTTTTAACTCTAGTATTTTCTCGTCACCCGCAATCAAGTCAACAACTTCACCTGATACAGATACCTCACAACTTTCGATATCTAGTTTTGCCAAATAACCCTTCTGTGGAAATACAGCGTCCAATGTCAATGTTGGGCCATGCTGAACAGCATCACCTAGGGTGGGTTTCACCATGACTATGAACCATCTATCCTTGGAATCAGTATTTTCAACCTCAATCACAAATCGTTTAATAATTTCAATATTATTAAACTTCTTCTCCATCGAAACGAATACTTCCTTGTGCTGTCCACTGTTGTCAGCGCCTTTTAAACCACACTCAAAATACTTTTGTTCGGTTTTCGAATGGTCTATAAAATTCACGATGGTTGAGTTCTGTGATTTCATAGATGGTAAATCATGAACGTAATCCTGGGAGAAGTCATCTGGGATCCACACCGAGAGAGATAAAGGTGCATCAGGCGGGAGCCGAAGTTTATCGTAGACGAGTTTGCCATCATTTTTCGCGAGATCGTCTATCGACCAATTAAAAATCCCGGGTTTTGTATAAGTCGGCTCTTTTTCTTCGGCTTCTGGCTTGTCGGGCTGTGGTCTTGGAATATCTGGTTGACCTCCCTTTGGTGATTCTGTGGCATGCGCACTTTTGGCATTTTGGACCATCTCCTCTTCAGTGTTGTCAGCTCCAGCCTCTGCGCCTTCTCCAGCGGTGTCTGTCTCCCCATCTGCCTCTTTATTTGTTGCCGTATTTTTTGAATCATCTTCCCCAGTTTTTTCCGCGTGACCTTCTCCCTCTTCGACGGGATCTAATTTTTCCTGACTTTCGTTCTTTGCAACCGTCTCTTTCTGCGGCACGTTTTCAGGGGGATTCAACAACATGATGGCAATCACGGCGACCAGCAGAGTTAAAACTGCAAAGAACGCACCCCATAGACCGACGTTTGATTTCTGAGCCTTCCGTTTACGGTTCTGCCGACGACGTGATGGAGGGATCGGTTTTGGTGGGGTGGACTTATCTTGAGCGATCTTTATAGATGGCGGGTCAACTTCGGAGTTGTTCCCATCGGAAACTTTGCCCTCAGCGAGTGGGGCGACCGGTTCTGAGTCCAGAGGGAGTTCCCCTGTCCGAGCTGCCGTGACGTAAACGCCACCCGTTGCGACCCCAGGTTCTTGACTTAAATCAATTCGCAATGCATTGACATGCCGTCGAGATTCATTGGCCTCCGGCGACCCTGCCAACACACAACGACACTGGCAAACTGCTCCTTTAGGCAGCTTGGTAAAGTAAGTGCTGAAGGTCACATCCCAGCGCTTCTCGGTCGGGAGGAGTGCAATCGATTCTTCGATTAATGGCAACAGCTCCATGCCTGGTTCGAAAATGATGTAAACGAGTCTGCTGGGATCAGCAAGAAATGCTTCGGCTAGAACGCCTCCCCAGCCTGCATCGCCCGTCGCATTTTTCCATTCCTGACAGACTTTCGGTTGAATCTCTTCAGAATGGATGACTCTCTCATTTTGAACGACTCGCGGTACTCCGTCCCAGTCTGAACGCATGAAACCGGAACTTCCTAGAAACCACCCGGGACCAGCAGCAGGTCGGTCTTCCCGTTCGAGCACAACATGGTGGGCCAGTTTGTTTGTTCGCTGAGAATAGTCCAGTCCATGATCGGCAATACGAGAGAGCACATGCCGACGTTGCCCCACGAGTGACAGAAGTATGTGTGAAGAGACGACAGGGTTTAACTTCGCTTGTGGATCCCCTGGCGGAAACACTGGTCGATAAGCACTGAGACCTTCCAAAGCCGTCGCGACCGGAGCTGGCATCCCTGAGGAGCTGAGTACCGTGCAGAACCCACGGCTTCCAGGCTTCAAACCTTTGGGGGCAGATGTGTAGAGCAATTCTTGCACTAGTTTGCTCCTTCTTTAGCTTTGATTCCCGGAATCAATCCGGGGATACATCGATGAAGCGAATATAAGTACGGGACAGTCACCCAGAATGGATTGGCTTCGGAAGGGCGCATCGCAAGCATCCCGTTTTTCTGATCTTTCCTGGCACACCAACCGACCGCACTCACGGGCATGTAAATGACCTCATCGGAAAAGTTCTCAGCTGCAGCGACAATGTCCGGACAGCTGTTCATCAAGATTTTTCGAGTGAACTTTGAATACCGCTGGATTCGAGGAGTATCCAATGCATGAACTTTATTTCCGGACTTGTCTTGAACAACTTTAAAAGGCTCTGAGTTGTCATCTTCGCCAACAAGTGGGGTTAGCAGGTGCGACCAGGCATCATATTTCGTCAGCACGACAATCAAAGGTCGACGATGCTTTTCAGTTTGCCTGAGTTTGGCATACCGACGGATTCGCGAAGCAGCCTCCTGAAGAATTGGCTCTTGACGACTCAATTTCTCTGAATAGGCGATCTCGCCTTCATCATTAGAAAGACTGTCCATGGACTTTCGAAACCGGCCATCCTGAGTCGGGTCGAAGACGTACATCAATGTTCTCGAGTGAGCCATATGCCGTGTGAGTGGACTTCCGACTTTATCCTTTCCCGGCTGAAAGGATTCTCCTGCATTGTCATACAGGCAAACGACTCTCCCGATTTTGTCCACTTGTGCCTCATGGAGGTGCCCTTTTTCTGGCTGCATTGCAAACAGGAAGGGTCTGGGGTAACTCACAACCTGGTTTCCATAAGAGACAGAGTCGTACAGATCCCCTTGCTCTTCGGTTTTTCGAATCAAGCTTGCAAGTGGAAGAATTTCATTTGCCTTGGGGTTGAGAAACAACGACTCTTCGTACTCGTTTAAGAGTTGATTCATTCCTGGATCAGCATCGTTAAACGAACAGCTGAACTTTGAAGAAAGCGTTTGTCTCAATTGCCAGGTCATTGCTGCCAGGAAATAAGATTTCCCACTAGCGGGCGCTCCAAAAATTGACATAAAGAACGGTTCAAGCTCAATCATTGGGCGTGGTACCGTCAGGTGACAATGAGGGCAGGCAAGCACGTGGCATGGAAAACCACGTGCATCAATGGCATCACCGCCAACTGTGAACCTCGTTGGCAAAAAGCGTTGCATTTCCTCATCGCCAAGCATTGGGTCTCCGAGCAGGTCCGCGTGTTCTGCCACCCAAAGTATTTTCTCTGGTGGAAAGGCTTCCCAGCAGTGTGGACACGTAATGCGACTCAGCGAACGATTCACTTTAGGAACCGCAGCAGAACTCACAGTCATAAATATTCCTTTTGTCAGAGACGAAAATTTGTCAGATTCATTTCAGCAACAGTGGGCGATTTTGATCTGACGAAATCCCCTCGTTGTTTACCTTGAGTTTTGAAACAACAGCCTCTAAGTGCCTAAAGACTTCTCCCTTGAGGTTTTCTGCCTCTGGATCATCAAGATCTTTGATCAGGCTCCAGGATCTTCTCGCATCTTTAAACGCGTCGACTGCTTTGCCTGCTGCAAATTTGGATT
This sequence comes from Thalassoglobus sp., assembly GCF_048270125.1. NCBI lineage: Bacteria > Pseudomonadati > Planctomycetota > Planctomycetia > Planctomycetales > Planctomycetaceae > Thalassoglobus > Thalassoglobus sp. Next base: position 58,229 of record NZ_JBLWTN010000007.1, read on the forward strand.
GCGATGCTTTAAAGAGTCGTCGCGAGTTTTCGATTGCAGAAAGATCATTTTGACGGTTGTCGTCCAGGTCTTTTTGTGAGGAAGTTTGGGGTGGGCCCGGAGGAGTGAGGTTTTCTTTGGTTGGATTTGGAGGCTTCGCGTCGTTTGTAGAGGAAGGGGATGGAGGGGGCTCCTCCACCTGGGATGATGTTTCTTCAGCCTCAGGTTGTTGCAAGGAGGATGGAGGCGTCTGAGGACAGCCCGATGTCAGAATCGCCAGAAAGATTACCTGGCGCATGCCCTTCCTGCAGCCTAATTGTTTCATGGCCCGTGACCTTATTAGAATGAGATATACGAATGATCATAATGTCAGATTAAACCGTTGGCAAGATGTAGCAAATGAATGGTCGATCTGATTCTCGTCTATTCCTCGGGGCGCATTTATCACTTAGATATGAGGGTGACCACGCAATTTGATTCTCAATTTTGGATGTCTGCATATACGTGGCATTAAACTTGGAAATTAGATCGCTTCGTGAAAGAACTTTCTCGTAAAGAATGCAGGCACCAGTCGGAAAAAGTAGAGTTTGGCAAACGAATTTTTTACTTGATGAAATTGCATCGTCCAAGCGATCACTTGCGGTCAGATCACCAGAGTCGAGAGTTCACCGACCGCTTAGAGCAGTTTGCTCTACCGTGTGCCCGTGAAGAACGCATTTCTCCAGTAAAAATGCTGTTCGCCACGGGGCAGAATCTGCAAACCAATTCGAAAGATGCTCTAGTTATCAGTTGGGTCAGCCTCGGGCATCGAAGGTTGATCTTTTCTTGCCGATCATCAAAGAAGTCTTGGATTCAGACAAGTATATTCATCGAAATCAACGGCATACGGATGAGAGGATCTCTGAACGATTGAAGATGAACATGGCTGGAACGGAGTCCTGACAGTTGTTGCTGACCTTGTGCAGCGACTTCGACAGCAGAACCAAGAACACTTCTTCCCGCAGGCCCATCCCGCAGATGGTCACCTGTACTGGCTGAGTTTCATCAACACCCCTGCTCTTCATCACCCGGTCCCTGCAGGGAGTTTGGAAATGGAAAAGTGCCTGATTCGACGACCTTCGCAGGTTGCAGCAGTCGCTTTTCCAGCTGGGGCTCGAACTGTAGCTGTTATAACTTCGCATGCTTTCACGCAACTCGTCCCGAGTGTTGACCGATCGGTCCAAACGTCGTAGGCTTAACTGAGGCAGCCACAACCTTTGCGAGATTATTCATGCCGTGGGAAAAATCATTTGAAGAGTCGGATGTGATCGAACAGGCGATGAACGTCTTCTGGGAGAAGGGCTACGCTGCGACCTCGATCTCTGATATCACGGACGCGACAGGAATCAAACGGGGCAGCCTCTACAATGCATTTGATGGAAAGCATGACCTATTCGTGCGTGCGCTCCTGAAGTACGGCGGAGATCGAAGGACGAGTAAATTACGAATGCTGGAAACGGTTGATGATCCGCGTGAAGCGATCACGATGTTTTTCGACTTGCTCGTAAAGGCCACGCTGGACGATCCCGACAAGAAGGGGTGCTTGCTGTTCAACACCGCACTCGAATATTCGTCACACGATGATGACGTCAAAAAACTTGTCTCGGAGGGGATCAAAGAGGTCGTCACGTTTTTTGAAGGACGAATTGATCGCGGGAAGGAGATTGGCAGCATTCCCAACTCAGTTGACACTCGCCCCACCGCAAAGGCTCTTGTTGCGCTGGTGGCTGGAATTCGCGTGCTGGGTCGTGGGGCATTTGGAAAAACGGCTTTGAAGCAAGTCGCTCAGCAGGCCATTGACATGGTTTCATAAGCAGAAGAGAAAAGCAGAAAATTATCTGGAATTCCTGGTAAGGAATTCTGTCAAGAAAGCGTCAAAGAGTTGAGAGGAGCGCGGCTCCTCATTTCCCACACTCTTTTAGACCGATTGGTCAAAACGAACAAAGGAAGCATGATGGCCAACTTTAGCGTTCACACGATCGAGACTGCCAATGTCGACAGCAAGCCCCTGCTGGAGGATAGCAAGAAGGCGTATGGCTTTATTCCCAACCTTCATGCCGTGATGGCGGAGTCCCCTGCCTTGCTGGAGGCGTACAAGACGCTCGCCGATATTTTCGACAACAAAACCAACCTCTCAACCACTGAGCAGCAGATCATTGCGATGACCAACAACCGGCTGAACGGTTGCACGTACTGCATGGCGGCTCATACATCGATCATGCAGGCTGGAAAGGTTCCGGAAGACGTCATTAAGTCGCTGCGAGACGGAACAGCGATCGCCGACCCAAAACTGGAAGCACTCCGCCTGTTCGCCGAGAAGGTGAACCTGCAGCGAGGCGTCCTGAGTGACGGGGATATTGAAGAGTTGCTGGCTGCCGGCTATACGAAGCAAACAGTCTTCGATGTGATCGTTGGAACCGCCTTTAAGGTTCTATCGAACTACACGAATCACAGCGCCGATACGCCACTCGATCGCAACTTTTCGAGGAACGAATGGAGTCCGGAAACTAAATCCGTGAGCTAATGCGGAGCCGAATTCGCAACACTTTGGAAAATCACAAAAGCAAATCGGCTGAAGCCAAAAAGCCATCTTGATGACTTTGAATGTCAACTCATTCCAGAGTTAACACCTGTTAAAACGAATTCCATTATGAAACCGCTCTTGATCGCACTGAATTCGATTTCAGGTCTCATCCTCATCCGGTTTACCATTTCAAAGTTTGCAGCATGGCCGGTCTCCGTGGCCGGATTTGTTGATATGGCGAAACCACTTGGAATTGATCCAACCCTGTTCAGAATTGGAACGGGCTTTGTGATCGGTTACGCCGCCATTTCGTTGTTTGCGAATTCGCTGATTCTGCTCCTGGAGAAAGAGGGAAATGAGAAATTCAGATCCCTCTTCACTTTCAACAGCCTCTACACAACTGGTGCAATGATTGGTGCTCTTTTTTCGGAGTTTTTCCTACGGTCAACCCCTAAGTGGCCTCTCGTTTACATTGCGACTGCAATCGTTGTCATCGCTGCCCTGAACCTTCTGTCCCGCTACAGTAAGATTTTACAAGTTCTATTACGCAGCGGCAGTAATGCGGCCTTGAAGTCTCAACAGTCTGCTTAACGCTACGGCCTCACCGAATGGAGGTCATAGAAGCGTCGTCGCTGAATACCGCAACATTTCGAATCCTAATTCGAACTCTACGCCTTAACACGAAAAAGAGATATGAACACCAAAACAACTCCTCTCGCTATCACTGTCATTGCCTTCGCCTTGAGCGTAACCAGTGGGTGCACAGGGAGTGCGAATACTCAAGACGAGAGTCCCGAAGTCACCCAATCAGGAGATCTCCCCATGCTTTCCGAACTCCTTGAAGATAAAGCTGCGGCAAGCGTAACACGAATTCCGGAAGACGTTCGTCAGGCGTACGCTCAGGGTATTGAGGCAGTCCGCGCGACCGGCATCGAGAAATCTGCCAAGCAGGTTGGTGATGCGGCAATCGACGCTCAACTGACTGGGTGGGACGGCAAGACTGTCAAACTCAGTGAGCTTTGGGAAGAAGGACCGATCGTTCTGATGTGGTATCGAGGAGGCTGGTGTCCGTATTGCAACATTCAACTTCGAGCCATGCAGCAGAGCATGGACAAAATCGAAAATTCTGGAGCAAAGCTGGTTGTGCTAACACCAGAACTACCCGAGAAAGCCAAAGAGACTGCCGAGGCAAATGATCTGGATCTCGTGGCATTGCACGATCAAGGAAATGCTCTGGCGAGAAAGTATGGGCTCGTATTTCAGCTACCTGAAGCGATCATTCCGTCATATCGAGACAAACTCAAACTGCCTGAATACAACGGCAACGACGCAATGGAGTTACCACTTTCGGCAACTTACGTCATAGATCAGTCCGGCAAGATCACCTACGCGTTTCTCGATGCGGACTACAAAAAGCGAGCCGAACCGGCCGACGTCATTAAAGCAGTCGAGGCGGCTGTGCAAAAGTAGTCACGCGGTATAAAGCCACGCGGTATGGTGTCCTAATAGTGCACTTTGATGTAGTCGCTGGCGTTGAGTGGTAGCGAGAATTTGACAGTTCCGTCTTCGACGATTTCGAAGGGAATAGACGCGTGATGGATCGACTCAACCCGAGTGACTGGTCGTGGACTGCGCAGGCGGAATTCAACGTTCTTGATTGGTGTTAGCGTGTAATTTGCGATCGGTATGACGGCTCCGTTTTCAGCCTGTAGCAAAACCGCATCAACAAGCGGGACGTTACACGTGAGTGGAGGATCGACACCTGCAGCCCGCACTGGCTGCAGAATCAATTCGCGGACTTTGGCGGGGAATTCCCAGGGATTGTACGATCGGTCCAGACGCTCATCTGCCGAAGAAGTGGTTGCCGTCGTTTTTTCGGGAACGTCAAGTGTTGGCGTTGGTGCTGATGTACGGTTGGCCGCCACATCTTCCTCAGGTGTCCGCGCGGCTTGCGTTTCGCGTCGAGCGACGACGGCCTGCCTGATATAGTCCAGCGCTGGCAGGAATCCCGCTGAATAGATCATTCCGTTACCGACTTTCATACGAATTATCGCAGCTGTTCCATCTTCGAACGTCGCTAAAATCTCGCTGTCCTTGCTCGGAGTTTGATGCTGGCGAACCGATAGAACGTCCAGCGTTACGCCATCAGCCTCGACTCGATCTCGCGGCTGAAGAATATGGACGTAGCTGCCGGAGTTCAAAAAAGGCTGGAGCGTCTCCAGAGAGTCGCGCTGAGAGTCCAACCGTGAATCGAAGACTTCGAGCGGACGATTGTACTCGTCGCGACTGGCAGCTCCCGCCGACAGATACAGCGTGCCGCCTGAGGCGACCCACTCACTTAACCGTTGTGCCGCTTCGAGTGTCAGGTTTGGGCCATCGACGTAACAGACTTTATAGTCTTTCAGGCCACCGCGTTCGACCTGACGCTCTCCTAAGAAGTCGACGGGAATTTGAGCATGAGCCAGTGCCATCCAGGTATGCATACGGTTGAAGCCGAACGCGTGATTGCGGTTCATAGTCCAGGCATCGGAGGAGGAAGAATAGAGTATGGCGACTTCAGCAGGTGCGGCAGTTGCCGAGAGTAGCAGATCTTCTGCGCCACCAATTTCCCGGACAACTTCAGCGTTGGCACGCCACGTCTCAGGTTTTGAATACCAGGTATGGCTTTTCCATGCGGGTCCGCCTTCGTGACTTCCCCAACTTACGCCGTACGAAAAATTCTTCCAGATCCGAACACCTCTGGCTGTTTCACTCGCAGCCTTGAGTTTGATGTCCCAGGATTTACGACCGGCATGGGTCACCAGGTAGTGTCCGATCAATTGCCCCCGCTCACGCGAGGCGGCACGCATGAGATCGACGTTGTAGGCTCCGCACTGATAGCTGGACGCCCCGTTAGCCCAGTCTTCACTCCAAATCGCATTCTGGTCATCAGCATCCAGTAGTTCGAAATAGTCGACCCCTTGTCCGTACATGTTGGCGTGATACGTCGCACCATCACTGAAGTTGACCAGTGTTGGCAAAGATCGGTCATAGGCTTGTTCTAAGATCCCCCGTTGAATCGCCATGAAGTCACCCAGTGCGCGGGTACGAAACCGTTGTGTGAAGTAATGCAACGCTGGAAACTCGTCGCGCTGGTTGTCCGGCACAGGCTTGACCTCATCCCAGTTCGATACCAGTAAGTCGGCTGGTGACTTGCCCAGTTTCTTCAGCCAAACCTGAAACGCGGTCGCGTAGGCTTCGTCCTGAGCCATAAACGCCGCCGGTTGCCCCGTCGGTTCGTCGGTAAGCATGCAGAACACGATGTCGTTGATTGACTTGCCACTGTCCAGAAATTCTGAGGCCTTCGCGGCGGCATGCTCTTTCATCCGTTCAATATCGGGACTGCAATACGAGCCATTCTGCATATGCCAAACGCCCCCAATATACGACCGGGTGCGATTGCTGAAGCCGAAGTAATCCAGTGTTTTCCATTCGCGTTCGCTGACCGACTTGTCGACTTGTGTGCCATATCCTCCGACGGTGGCACTGACGAAGAAGGGAAACTTTTGTGGCTTCCTTCCGATCTCGGGCCAATCGAATGCATCTGCGATTCGACCGGTCGCTTCTGCGAAGTCTGAGTCTCGCTTTAATCGGCTAAGATTTTCGGCGGTTGTCAGATCAGGCGGAACGACAACGACCAAACCGTTCGGATCACTCTTCACGTCCATCGTTCGTACGATCGACTGCTCGTCTGCTGCCGTGGCGAATTCCAACCGGGCCTGCAATTTTTCTGCGTGTTGATGATATGTGTGCCGCACGCTGATGTTCAGGATTGCCCCGCTGTCCTGGTAGAGCATCGGTGTGATGTTACACCACGGAGTCTGCTCGCCCCCCAGCATCCGCTCGCTATCCTTGGGTCGCAATCCCGGATGTGCGCCTGCCTTGGAGAGACTGAAGTGTTGATACCATGGAGAACGATAGTGATCCGCAAAGATGTGAACATAGACAGGCTCGTCATAGATCTCCCCCAGAGTCACTCGCAGAAATGTTTGTTCGCCATACGGCAGATGGCTGGGAACCATCGATTTGTCGGTAGTCAGCAGGACGCAGTCGAGATGTCGCACATAACCTGAACAGTTCTTCTGTTCGAACTTCGTAAACTCCAAATCGACGGTGCCGGCAGGCAACTCCGCTTCGACGTAGTCCCACACATATGCCCAGCTCTTCGCATCCGGTCTTGCTTGAAGGTCAAAGTCCTTCGCGATCGACGTGTCACCATGCAGGACGGCGAATCGAAACGGCCCGCGAAAACGGTCATGGTGCAGATAACGAACCCAGATTCGATAGTTGCCGGGCTCTTTGATTTCGATTGCCCGGCGGGCGTTTCCGCGAGGATCTCCTGAGGCACCGTGCAAAGTGTGCAACCGTGACGCCGACCGAGTCTGTTGATTTTTCGACACCTTCCAGGCGTCGGTCGTCGACGTGAAGCTCTCTGCCTCGACGAAGATCGGTTCTGCCCGAGCAGTTGAGCCAAGCAGGAAGAGCAGCATCGCGGAGAGAATGTATTTCATCGTCGGCACTCGCGGTTTAATGTTCGAATCTATTGTTCTGCTTCGAATATCGTACTGGCATGGAAACCACTTTGGAGCGAATTCAATCACATCCTGACAGTGAGGGACGACAGAGAATTCATCCATAGAAGCCAGCACCATTCCAGCAGGTGCTGTCGTTGAGCGAACTCATCTCAATTACGGCAGAACAGTTTGCTCTGCCGTAATTTGAGTTGCGTTAAAAAATTCAAATCAGATTCAGTTTGCAGAGTTTTGCTGGCGTACATGCTCCTGGATCGCGTCAAAGAAAGCCTTATGGATGTGTGCCGGTGCGGCATGTCCCATCAAAGGCTCGTTAATGACTTGTTTGTCCCCTTGCAGTTGATTGTAGGCTGCGAAGCAACTTGACGGCGGACAGACAGTATCGATGAAGCCGACGCTCATGATCGCGTCAGCCTTGCACCGACTGGCGAAATTGACGGCATCGACATACCGGGATGCTTCGAGAATCTTTGAGTCGGGTTCGCCATTCTCTGACTGCGGAACAAGTTTCGGCCACCCGTTGATACGATCGGCCGCTCGGCCGGAGTGATCGCAAATGGCTGGGACTCCGGTCGCAATAAACGTGACACGCTCATCGAGACCACCAGCGACAAGTGCCTGACCACCACCCTGGCTATGTCCAACAACGATCACTGTCTTGCCGTCCCATTCTGGTTGGTCAGCGAGAAAATCGATGGCGCGTACTAACCTGAGGAACATCCCCCGAAAATAGGATGTTTCCCGATCTTCGCGACCGGTGTGACGATAGTTATTCAATCGGCCTGCATTCTGCTCTTGATAGAATTCTCCCGGCTTTCCGTTGGGAAGTCCATGTGCGTTGATGTCCATGGAGAGCATATTTGCTTTCGCCCCTTTGATTGCATTCGACAGGCTTGAACTGCGAACTCCCGCGCCATGGACCCATAAAATAGCTGGCAAACTCTTCTCTGCCGCATTACGTGGCTTGGCGAGGTAACCAGAAACCGGCGCTCCACCAAGGCAATCAACCTGCACATCGAAACACTGAACCGATTGATCTTTGTGATCCACGTGCGTCAATTTGGCGTCTGCAGGAATTTGGGCCAGTTGCTTCTTCTGGTCAGCCCAAAACTGATCGAAATCTTCCGGGACCGGAAGGCTTAATGGAATCTTGGTTGGAGAAAATCCGAGCCCTGCTGTAGCGGATAGTTTTTGGTTTTCAGATGTCTGGAAGTTGACTCGGCACTTGAGGAATCCGGGAGAAGTCATCTTGACTGAAATTGTATTCCCATCCGCCAGGTCCAGTGTCCCGCGTGGGAATTGATCAGTATGCTCCGACATGAAGTCGTCAACGATGTAGATCACCTTTCCGGTGGCAGGTTTCTCTCCCTTGGTGAGTGTGACGACGAATTTGGCTTCCTCGCCGATCTCGTAAACGGCGTTTTCTCTCTCTGCGACCACTTTGAGCGAATAGTTTTCTTCAGCTGCGAGAAGAGATCCCGACAGTATTAAGATCGCAAAGGTCAGAGGTCTCAGGGAAGATGGGGTGCGCATGAATTTCTCCGGGGACAGTATCAAATGTTTTCGATGAGAGTACATCTGAGATCAAGCTGAGACAACTCCTGAGCAAAATTGAGTGAGGCTTCAGTCGTGGAACGATTCACCACATGAAATGCGCGGTCCTCCCAGCCAAGGCTATCGAAGAGCGTAGACTCCAGCCGCTTCAATCCAGAATCGGGAATTCGCCAGCAATTTTTATAGAGTGTCGCTGATGATATAATGTGTCGCTGGGACCAATGGACCGAAACGGCACGCGTAAGCAAGTTGTAGTCGATTTTGAAACTGCTTTAGCCGAACAACGCAGCGATCGGTTTGCCCCCGTCGGTAATCGGAACGGGGCGGGCGTTGTCAAAGAGTTCGAGTGCTGGGTTGATGCCGAGGGCGGCGTGGATCGTCGCGTGGAAGTCCGGGACCGAAACTGGGTTTTCGACGACGTTCTTACTCAATTCATCGGTCACGCCGTAAGCGCCCTGATGATTTAAACCACCTCCTGCGAGAAGCAGGCTGAAGCAACTTCCCTGATGTCCGCGTCCACCGCGAGCATCGTAGGCGGCTGGACGACCGAACTCTGTGCCGATTGCAATGAGGGTTTTATCGAGCATCTTTTTTTGTTCGAGATCAGTGATGAGAGCTGACAAAGCGATGTCGAGTTCCTCGATGAGCAAGTGCTGATTCTGCTGGCCTTCATTATGTGTGTCCCATCCGGTGCCGTTGATGAAGTTCAGGTTATGTGAGACTTCGATGAACCGCACTCCTGCTTGCACCAGACGTCGAGCAAGCAGACAACGTTGACCGAACTCGCCGCCATAGGCCTCACGCAGTTCGTCGGACTCATCCTTCAGTCGGAAGTGTCTCATGAAGTCGGGGCCTGCTAGACGGAGAGCTTCAGACTGAGCATCCCGATACTGCGCAACCACGGAGTCGTTCGGGACGCGGGCGGTTAACGGTTCGAGCAGCTGCCGACGTCGCTCAACGCGAAGTGACGTCACTCCTTCTGGTCGCGTGAAGCCAGCTGGTCCGCTTTCGGTATCAACGAGGTAGACATAGCCTGCTTTAGCACCAAGAAAACCGGGGCCACGGCTGACGTTGGGATAACCGATCAGCATATAGGCGGGGACATCCGGGTTGACTGCTCCTCGCACATGGCTGACGATCGAACCGATTGAGGGATAAGTCGTACTCCCAGTGATGAGCCGGCCGGTATGAACGAAGTTGGTCCCGAAAGCGTGTTCGTCGACCAGGTGATGATTGACGGTTCGCACGGCAGTGAGTCGGTCAGCGAGCTTCGCTGTGCGGTGCAGATGCTCGCAGAACTTTACACCAGGGACGATGGTGTCGATCGTGTCGTACTCAGAGCCGGCGAGCTTTGGTGTCGCTTTGGAGTTCCCGCGATTCTTGGGATCGAACGTATCGACCTGGGCCATTCCCCCACCCAACCAGATGAACACCACATGCTCAGCTTTCCCTTTCGGGATGTTGATCGCGGTTGGAGATGCGAATGCTGAGCGACTTGTCAGAGCAGCTCCTGCTAACACACCAGCCTGTTTTATGAAATGTCGTCGTTGCATCAAATTGTTCCAATTGTCGAGTAATCTGCGACCGCCGGTTCGAGAACTTCGGCGATGTCTTACGAACTTCTCAAGGCGTGTAAACCCATTCGGGAGCATTGAGAATAGCCCAGAGCACGTCCTCCATACGAAGACGCCAATCGTTGTCCAAGGCATTGGTAGGCGGATCACCACGACGTGCATCTGCTTCTTTCTGAACAGCCAGCTCATTGGCTGGGCCATCAACGTGGTTCGACCAAGTCACATAGCGAACGGGTTCACGTTTGACTGGTGTCGGTTTGATTCGTTTCGATTCGGGGATTACACGAGTGTCGTATCCTTCGGACAATAAGTTTACGTAAAGCTCTTTCTCTTCAGCCGACGGTTTGCGTGTCAGCAATTTAAGAAAAAGTCGGTCAACCAGTTGTTCGACTGACTGTTCTTCCATGACAAGCTGCGTGATTCCGTGGCGATCGCTCAACCGCGTCAGCCAGATGCTCATGACGCCGTTGGCATAGATCGCTGGCTGAAGAATGTTGGAATCTGTGTCACGAAGACTTTGCGGATCCTGTCGGGCTCCGCGCCAACCGAAGGTCTTCAACACACTCGTCACAGCTGTAATACGTGGCAGTGACAAACTGGGGCGATCTCGCTCGTTAGATGTTGAAGCCAGCATCCAGGATCGCCGCGCATGACCGAGCGTAATGGTGGACCTCATGACGCGAACGCCGTCGATGTCCAGGCTGACTTCTTCTAGGTCGAATGGGGTCCCGGTCGCGTGGAAAACGGAGTCAACGATCTGCTCGGCTGTTAATCGTCGAGGCGCCGGCGAGATGTAAAGCGGGCTGGTTTCAGTCAGCGTCGGATCGGTCGCACGTTGATACGCGTGCGAATTCAGAATCAATCTGCTGATGGTTTTCATATCATAACCTGAGGCAACAAATTGATGTCCAAGCCACCGCAGCAGATCGGGATGCGAGGGGCTGTTCTTTTCCCAATCGGAGAGACTGGGGACCAGGCCACGGCCCATCAGCCGCTGCCAGATGCGGTTCACCATTACCTGAGCAAAACGTTCGTTTTGCGGAGCAGTGATGAGTGCCGCGAGGCGGTCTCGCGAGTCTTGTGGGTGTTCAGCCAGTGAGTCCGCCACCGATTCATCGCAGTAACGAGCGAACGGCCAGGCTGGCTCGACTTGGGTTCCCGGCTCGAGAGTCACTTCAATCAATGGCTTACGACCGGTCTGCTCGAGTCGTCCGAGTGGGACGCTGCTCGATTCGGGCAGCGTGATCGGCTTCTTTTTCAAAAGCGCCGCGAGTTGCAGCAAGTCCTCTTGCATTGAAACATGCGTTGGCGAGTCGTGACATCGGGCACATTTCATTTCGACTCCTAAAAACGCGGAGCTGACGATAATCCCCTTGGCGGCCATCGGTATGTCGTTCTGCGAAGCGGTGCCGAAGCCTGCCGGTCCGCCAAAACGTTCACTTCCTTCCATCCGAATCAATTCGGTCACGAAAAGGTCTGCGGGCTTGTTATCAAGTAGTGACTCATACAACCACCAGCGAAACGGGCCGGTGTTGTTCAGTGTCGGGTTGATCATGTTCGGGTTCTCAGCGAGAACGTCGAGCCAGTAGCCCATCCAATGGTCTGCCCAGCGAGGATCGTTCAACAAGCGATCAATGACGTTGGCGCGGCGTGTCTCCGGGCTGTCGTTCATGAATGCAGCGATCTCGGCCTCAGTCGGTGTGACACCAACTGTGTCGAGAGTCACGCGCCGGAGGAAGCTGAGGTTGTCAGCGAGCGGAGTTGGCTCGAAACTCTCGATATCGAACTGCGGCCATGCGGCACCGTTCTTGATCCAGCGCTTGAGTAAAGTGACTTCGTCGTCCGTGAGGGGATTCCCCTTCGGCGGCATGACAACGTACTCATCCTGCGAAGTAATTCTCGCAATGAGTTCGCTCTCGTCGATGTTCCCAGGAACGATGGCGGGCGTTTCGGAATCTCCCCCCTTCAGAATCGATGCGTGATCATCGATGCGGAGATTGCCCTGTGCCTTACCACCTTGATGGCATTCATAACAGCGCGACTCCAGTAATGGTCGAATCTCCTTGAAATAGTCCACACTACCCTGGTCGGCTTTTGTTGAGTCTTTTTTACTCTCAGCAATCCGAGCAGCGATGAAATGATCGATTGCGTTGTGTGCGGGGGCATCATCCGGAAGCTCAGGAACGTTGACTTTGTCGGTATCCGCCAGCCACGCGGCGGCCGCAGTCCGTCTTCCATCCCAATAAACCTGATGAGCAGCTCGACGTTCGGCACGGGCAGCTGCGTTCACTCGGTCGAGCACTTCTCTACGTTCTGCTTCATACTCCTGCCAGCCTTCGTCCGTGTAACTGACTTCACGATCTCCTGCTGAAAGAAGCGACCAGGATTCGTTCCCTTCCAGTGAGACAGCGACGACAGTTTCCCCGACCTCGGGCCGAAATCGCCCGCCGCCTGTGACGCCACCGACAAGTGTTTCCAGAATGACGAAATGCTCTCCGCCCGAAGTTTCGAATTCACACCAGGCGTCACGATTGCCCGGCGGTGCGAAGCGGAAGTCTGGACCGAGATCGAGGTAATTGTCCTGAACAGAGAGTTTCTCGTACCCACCCGGATCGTTTGGTCGGGCTGACGTTTCGAGTAATTTCTTCCCATCAATGGAGAGCCGACAAACACCACGGCCTCGTAACAATAGCCGGTGTTTCCCAGCTGGGAGTTTTACGACCGCTGAGGCTCGCAAATGAGACGGATTCGCCCGATCACCCCGGACTCCAGTCGCAACATACTTTTGCGGAAGCTCAAACAGTCCGAAGACATCTTCGTGATAAGTCTCGGTGACCAATGGTTCCTCTGGCCAGCTATTCGAGGCCGGAACGCCCTCTTCACTGATCTGAATCAGCACCTTGCCGGGAGGAATCATCTCGCGAGTCACTGGCGGTGGGGGTGGATCATAGGAGTAACGTCGAGCGACGACCTCTGGCGAGAGCGCCTTGCGATAGATTGCGATGTTGTCCATCCAGCCCTGAAATGACTCTCCGGAACTGCGTCCATATCCAGTGCCGATCACCAGATCATCGGTATCCTGCACCGGAGGATGGCTCGTTGGGCCGCTGAGATCCCAGACACCATCAACAGGTTTGCCGTCGATGTACGCATGCAGGCTGTCAGCCTTTCCAAAAGTGAAATCAAACGCCAAATGGTGCCAGCCGTTGAGCGGCATTGCGGCATTGCTCCACCAGCGATGCCAGTCGGGTTCCTTCGTTTCCGGGTGCTCGCTCGTGAAGAGAAAACCGAGCTTTGCACCGTCGCCGGTTCCCTGAAGTCGGAAGGCGTAGTTCTGGTTATTCTCGTTGAGATTCTCGCCAAACTTTCTATGGCGACCTTTGCCGATGAGATAAACCATCCGCCCTTTGCCAATCGATTTGATTTTCACCCAGGCTTCGAACGCAAATGTCTCTCCCGCCCCAAATCGAACATTCGTAAATCCGCCCCGTTCGTGATCTTTGACAAGAATCCAGCCTTCATGACCAACAAAGGTCGCACTGTTGTTGGTAGCAGAAAATCCCGGATAACGCGGTGGACGCGGTCCACTGGCAGTTGCTCCGAATTTGCCCTGCCATGAACCGGGTTGCGATTCCCCATCAAATCGCCATTCCAGTATCGGTTCATTCTCACCCTCAGCGACGACGCCAGACGCAGGCAACATCAGCACCGCGAAAGTAGTAACTACAATCAGACTGACTCGAAATGTTCTGGAACTCCTTAAGCCGCAGGCATGAACGGCTTTCCGAAAGAGACTCATTTTCACATATCCTTGGAACTCATCTGAAGACCAGTCTTTTACCTCTTAAACAGTGATGAAGCACTGAAAGAATCCTTCATCGCATAAGGTTGCCAAACAGGTTCTCAACTTCAGCTGAGGAAAGTCGGGTAATAATATCGGGAGTAACGAGATAATTGTTCTCGAGTACGTCCCTAATGAAGTGATCGCCAAAGGCGGTCAGTTTCTACAATGATTCATTCACAATACCGAATTTTCAATGTTAGGGCACTATAGCAATAAATTATTGCAGGTCTGGCGACAATTTGAGAGAGGTAAGGTGGGACCTCTCTTTGAAATCTGCAGCATCTCAGAAATCGGCTGAATTCCGATGGCTGCTATATTGCACTTCATTTTTCTACTGCTCTTACTTGGCATGACGAGTACCTCTTGCTCAACTACTCTTTGGCCAAGGAATGAAATTCAAGCTTTTTCAGACCGGTTGCGAAGACAAATTTCCATCCCACAAAGGAACCAGTTTCTGTGATCAATTTTCCTGTTGTCTCAACGAAGCCCTCTCCGAGTCTGATTTCCCGTTTCATCGTTGTCCTCGCTTGCTTCTGCTCCGTCAGCGAAGGGGCAGAAAATCTCACTCAGAAAGCCCCTGCTTTCCTGGCGGGTGTCGCTGCGGTGGACATTACTCCGACGCAGTTTCCGGTCATTGTGAATGGACAGTTTCTCGAAGGGAAGGCAGACCGTGCTCATGACCGATTGATGTCACGTGCGATGGTCTTGGACGACGGCGAGACGCGGTTAGCAATTGTCGTCGTTGACAGTCTGATGATTCAGCGTCATCTCCTGGACGACGCTAAGGAGATGGCCCACGAGTCGACAGGGATTCCTACCGATCGGATGCTGATCTCTGCAACGCACACGCATTCCGCTCCGTCAGCGATGGGATGTCTTGGAAGTCGACCAGACGTTGAGTACCAACAATTTTTGGTCGGTCAGATTGCAAAGAGTATTCATCAGGCAGATGAGAAGATGCAACCGGCCAAAGTCGGTTGGACAGTCGTGAAAGATTACGAACACAACCATTGTCGTCGCTGGATCTATCGCCCCGATCGCATGGCATCTGACCCATTCGGTGTTCGCAACGTCCGAGCACACATGCATCCGGGGCATCAAAGTCAGAATCATATCGCTCCCTCAGGACCAGCAGATACCGACTTGTCGCTGATTTCAGTGCAGACAAAAGAAGGTCAACCATTAGGCGTCTTGGCAAATTACGCCCTTCACTATTACGGAGCACCACTTATCTCTGGCGATTTTTGCGGTCGTTTCGGGAACAAGTTCGCAGAGCTGATCGGCGTCAAAGAAAATGCGGATTCGTTCGTCGGAATCATGTCGCAAGGAACAAGCGGCGACAGCATGTGGATGGATTACGGATCACCCGCACAGAAGCGGGATCTCGATCAATACACGCTGGAAGTCGCTCAAGTAGTTCACGAAGCGTACAAAAGGATTCAGTATCAAGATCATGTTTCACTTGGAATGGCTGAAGCGAAGCTAAAACTTCAACGACGCACTCCAGACGAAGAACGACTGAAGTGGTCTCAGTCGATACTCAAGGAACTGGGTGAGCAATTACCAAAGTCCAGAGCAGAAATTTATGCACGCGAGCAAATCTATCTGCATGAAGAACCGGAAGTTGAAATCAAACTGCAAGCGGTCCGAATCGGAGAGATCGGAATCACAGCGATTCCGAATGAAGTCTATGGTCTCACCGGGTTGAAGATCAAAGCTCAAAGTCCGCTGCAGCCGACTTTTAACATCGAGCTGGCGAACGGAGCGCAAGGCTATATCCCTCCTCCAGAACAACATGCGTTAGGGGGCTACACAACCTGGCCAGCACGGACAGCAGGACTGGAAGTTCAGGCAGAACCCCAAATTGTCGAGACGCTATTGGGACTTCTCGAAAAGGTTGCGGGGAAACCTCGTCGTGCAATCGACGCACATACCAACGCCTACTCAACAAGCATATTTGCCTCGAAGCCGACTGCGTACTGGCGATTCAACGAAATGTCAGGGAGCCGCGCAGTCGATGCGGTTGGACAGAATCACGGAACGTACGAAAACGGTGTGGCGTATTTCTTGCCGGGATTCGCTGAGACTCCAGAGCAGCAAAAGAAAACAGCCAATCGAGCCGCTCACTTTGCTGGTGGGCGAATGCAATCAGAACTGAAAGGTTTGGGCGACACCTGGGCTGCCGAATTGTGGTTCTGGAACGGTTTGCCGAATGATGCTCGTGCGGTCACCGGCTACATTCTCTCACGTGGGACACCGGGACAAAAAGATGCTGCTGGCGATCACCTGGGAATTGGTGGCACATATCAGAATGCAGAAAATGCCGGCAAGCTGATCTTCTTCAATGGAAATGAGAAGGATGAACTGCTCGTCGGTAAAACTGTGTTGCCCACGAAAACCTGGAATCATGTCGCCATGGTTCGAGACGGACAACAGGTCAAAGTCTATCTGAATGGAAACACCACTCCAGAAATAAGCGGGGAGATTTCCGTCTCACACCCGAAGGATGTCGACGACATTTTCGTTGGTGGTCGAAATGATGGACTCGCACCATTCGAAGGAAAGTTGTCGGAAGTTGCGATTTACAAACGAGTCCTCAGCCCGAAAGAGATTGCATCGCATTTCAAAGCAGCAGGATTTGAGTCAGCAGAACAACAAGCTGAGTCTTCTCCCACAACTGGTTCGATTACACCCGAGGATCCTCCGCTTTCCCCAGAAGAAACATTGGCTGCAACTCACATTCGTGACGGGTATCAAATTGAACTTGTTGCAGCGGAGCCATTGGTAAAAGACCCGGTCGCGATTGCATGGGGGACTGATGGTCGACTGTGGGTCGCAGAGATGGCGGACTATCCTCTCGGCATGGATGGCAAAGGAAAGCCAGGTGGACGTGTTCGGTATCTGGAGGACACGAACAATGATGGACAATACGATCGTTCGACTCTGTTCCTCGATGGAATTCGATTCCCAACCGGACTGATGCCCTGGCGAAATGGTGTCCTCATCACTGCCGCTCCAGAGATTCTCTTCGCAGAAGACACAACCGGCGACGGCAAAGCGGATAAGCAGGAAGTGTTGTACTCCGGCTTTCAGGAAGGCAATCAACAGTTACGAGTGAATGGCCTGCGCTGGGGACTGGACAACTGGATCTACTGCGCGAGCGGAGCACATCACGGCGGTTATGGGGCCGACCGAAAACTTCACTCAACAAAGTCAGGCGCGACAGTTGAACTCGGAAGCCGGGACTTTCGTTTCCGCCCCGATACCGGAGACATTGATCCTCAAAGTGGACCATCACAATTCGGTCGAAATCGGGATGATTGGGGAAACTGGTTTGGTCAGCAGAACAGTTTTCCGCTCTGGCATTTTGTTTTGCAGGATCATTACCTGCGACGAAACCCCCACTTCGCGCCCCCTGATCCGCGCAAGATTCTTGTCGGAGAACGAAACCCCAAAGTTTATCCTGCGAAGAGCCCGCAGAAACGCTTCCATGGCTTCGAACAGTCAGGGCGATTTACTTCCGCCTGCTCCGCCATCGTATATCGCGATGAATTACTTTTCCCACAAGAGTTTAGTTCAGAGCACGCTTTCACGTGCGAACCGTTTCATAATCTTGTTCAGCATAATGTCATCGAAACCGAAGGGCCGAGCTTTATGTCGCACCGAGATTCAGCTGAGAAGGAGACTGACTTCTTTGCTTCGAAGGATCGCTGGTGTCGGCCGGTGATGGTCAGAACTGGACCAGACGGGGCGTTGTGGGTTGTGGACATGTATCGTTACATGATCGAACATCCGCACTGGCTCCCGCCAGAAGGTCAGAAAGAACTGGAACCGTTCTACCGTTCAGGAGAAAACCTGGGCCGCATCTATCGGATCGTTCCGAAAGATCAGAAACCGCGTCCGATTCAGAACCTGGAAACACTTGCACCGGTTGAACTTGTTGATTTGTTAAACAGCCCCAGCGGAGAACAGCGAGATTTGGCGAGTCAGCTGATTCAATGGAAAAACGATCCTGCGACAGTTGCCCCGCTCGAAGAGATCGCTCGAAAGAGTGAAAATCCGCTTGGTCGTCTGCATGCCCTCTGTACTCTTGATGGGCTCGGAAAATTGACACCCTCGATTGTTCAACAGGCCCTTCAAGATGCACACCCCGGAGTTCGACGCCATGCAATTCGACTGGCCGAACCGATGGGCGAACAACATCCAGAACTGATAACCAAAGCAATTGAACTTGCGGATGATGCCGATGCCCGTGTTCGCCTTCAGCTCTCTTGCACGTTGGGCGAATGGTCCGGCAAAGCAAGCGCAGATGCTCTCGTCGACCTCACCATTTCCGATGCGAACGATCCGTATCTCGTTTCAGCTCGAATGAGTTCAATCAATCAATCCAACCTCAGTGATGTCTTAGCAGCCGCTTTGCTGAAAATTGAAAACCCTGCCGCAGGTCACCTCGTTGGGCAACTGCTCGCGTTCTCAGTGGCGTTTGAAAATCAAGCTGCGACGCTGGACGGATTAGAAGCAGTCCTGAAAATCCAAGATCCAGAGTTGAAAATATGGCAATTAAAAACCATGGCTGAGTTGTTTGATGCTCTACAACGTCGCGAGCTTACTCTGAAGAAGCTGGTCAGCAAAAGTGGTCAACGAGGAGAGGCATTACGGCTGCAAATGAACGGTCTTGTCGAGCAAGCACTTTTCACCGCTGTTGACCCGAATGCAAAAGAATCGCTTCGCATGGCAGCGATTCCTTTGCTCGCACGAGATCCCGATACACGCTCTGCTGAACTCAGCAAGCTCGCCTCCTTACTGACACCGCAAACCCCGCCATCCGTTCAGGTTGCAGTTGTCCGTCATCTGGGGGCATCCTCTGACAAGACTGTCAGCAATCAATTGCTGGAAGGTTGGAGCAGTCACGGACCAGCCCTAAGAAATGAAATTTTAGCTGTCCTGTCGACTCGCCGTGAATGGTTAACCGATTTACTGGACGCCATCGAATCCGGGAGTGTCGCCCGTACCGACATTGGAGCCTCTGCACGCCAGGTCCTTTCAGCATATCGCGATAAAGCCATTCGAGAACGCGTCACGAAGTTGCTCGCCGAGTCAGGAAGCGAGGACCGACGCCAGGTTGTCCAAGATCACCAAAACGTACTCAGTCTCAAAGGATCAGCGAGTCGTGGTAAAGAAATTTTCAAAAAGCAGTGCTCAACTTGCCACAAGCTCGACAACGTTGGCTTTGACATTGGCCCGAACTTGCGATCTCTCACTGACATGAAACCGAGTAGCCTGCTCACCTCGATCCTCGATCCGAGTGCCGCAGTCGATGGAAAGTTTGTGACATACGTTGCAGCGACCGACGATGGTCGAGTCTATACCGGAATCATGGCAGCAGAGACCGCCAACAGCATCACCCTTGTTGAACAGGAAAAGAAGCAGCGAGTCATTCTCCGAAACCAACTCGAAGAAATCCGCAGCACTGGAAAATCCCTGATGCCAGAAGGATTGGAGAAAACCATGAAGCCGCAAGACTTCGCTGACGTAATTGAATACGTTCGGCAGAAGGATTCGAAATAACTTAACTGCTCTCGCTACTTGCGGAGTTCACGAGCCAGTTTTTTCGCGGCGGGTTGCCATTTCCCCGAATCTTCGTGTCCGAAAGCGGTCACCATTTTCCAGGTCCCAGTGAAATCTTTCGGGACTGTCTGGTTCTGGAATGCTTTCAAGTAATACTTGCGGTACGTCTTCGGGACGTTCCAGACCATCGAGATACTTTCTGTTTCTTTGGGAGCAGAAAGTATCCGGGATACCGCAAACTGGTGACTGTTGGGTTCATAGATCGAAAGCCAGTCAACGGGGCGATTGATATAGAAAAGTCGAGCGACTTTTTCGTCGTTCAGAAGTGGTTGATGAAGATCTTCTTCTGGAGAGGCATCATTGCCTGCGATCAGTTCTGAAGCCGTTGGAGTCCACGCGTGCATGAACTGATAAACGAGGTCGAGATGCGTCTCAACTTTCGCTTTGACAGTCGTCGTTTCATACAAGCGGTTCTCTTTGATCTCAAAAATGTTGGTCAGTATGAAGCCACGAATCTTCGATTTTCGCACGAAGCGAAATGATTTCCCCTGAAGAGTCGGTTGTAGAGAGGTGAGTTCTTTGCCATCTAAAAAGAAGGAGAGAGACTGCAAGTCTTCGGGTTCGTTTTCAAGATGTGCAGTTCCAATGAAACCAATTTCGGGATAACGGAAAACGGTCCCGTAAGCACTTCGTTCTGTTGTCATTGGTGTTCCGCGAAAATCAATTCGCCCCGGAGTCCATTGCGTCGATTGCCGCAAGAGGATTGTCACCTCTCCGCACGTCACAGTAATCAATGGCAAGTCCGGACCGATATTGGGTCGAAAGTCCTTAGCCGAAGCACTCGAAGCAAGTAAGAACAGCAAGCACGTGAAAATTGTTTTCATGATTCAATAATGTTTTTTGGAGAGGGATTGAGAACAGTTTTGAAACGGTGACTGCTCGCAGCGTTACTTCACAGGCTTCAACAGGCCCTCTCGGTTTGTGCCCAGAAACGGAGGAATTCCTTGAAGCTCGATGAAGTAGTCTTCCATTGCTCCGGTGGCGGGCCGCGAAAGTCGCAGTGTCCAAATTTCTCCCTGGTCGGATTCAGGAACACCGACGAATTGCTCTGGCATGGCAATGGTTGCCTTCTCCCAAACAGATTTGCCTTGAGGATTCAGTATCGCTGCCCCAATCCCTTCCATCCCTTCGCCGAAAATTTTCACACCGAAGTCTTTCGTGTTGGCAGGGACATAGAAGTACAAATCGCCGACCGAAGAGATCAACCAGACTCGCGCCTTTTCACCTGACATGACTGTCGGGCAATTCGTGGAGGACAATTGAAATTTATTCGGGCCGCTTTGGATCGGGATTCGGTAGAGACCTGTTTCAGGTGCGACAAAGCTCAGCGAAGTGGTCGACAGAAACGGAACTTCCCCAACCTTCAAGACTTTCTCGCTGGGGGTGACCACGTTGACCTGAATTGGCTGCCCGGAATAGTTCCCAACTTTCAAGTGTTTCAAAGTGATTTTTATTTCTTTGTCTCGTTCGGCAAAAATTAGATACGTCCCCCACTTACGCTGAGTGAATGAAGTCTGTGTGAAGGCCTGATCGATCTTGCCTGGACTGACTGGAACGAAATCAAGTTTCTCGGTGTCGTATCTCGGGAACCGTTTGAAAGTGTTTCCATGGTGCAACTTCGCGAGTAATTCCGGAGTAATCTTTAATTGTGTCTCTTTATCACCTGTCCGAAGTGTCACAGCCCCGGTGATGTCCGCCAGTCTTAGCCCGCCAGCTCCATCGTGAAAGCTCATCACAGGTCGACCAATTGGATCTTCAATCACGCAGTTCTCAAAGTGAATCCCCCCGACGTCTCGCTGATCCCCGACTCTCGTCATGAACTGAATCACGGGAGTTTTTGCGTCTCCTGCTCCGGGCTTCAAGTTACAGTTCACGAAACGTATTTTTGCCCCTTCAAGCGGTTTACTTCTGAGAGTGGCAACCGCTCCATTTCCGCCTGAGAAGTCACAGTCGATAAAGTCAACCGTGCCGGTCATTGGACCCTGGTCGCCACCTTCACCGTTCGTGAAGGAAATCGGAGCACGATTCGAACCACGGGCGATGCAGTTCTCAAGCCGGATCGAGATCGGTTTCGATTTGGAAGTCATATTGGGCAGGTAGAAAGCGTAGCCAACCCCCGTGTTGTCTTCCGCAACACAGTTCCGCATGACACAATTCACGAGTGATTCATTGGCATGATTCGGTTCAAAATCGATGCCAGCCATCGGATTCGTCCCGGCAGTGTTCTTCATGATCGTATTTTCGATCAGAAGATTTTCCGCGGTGATGACGCTGATTCCCTGGCGATAATGTTTGTCGAGAACGACATCGAGAATGTGAATATCTTTGTTTGTTTTCCCGCCACTTCCGACTCCGAGGTAAATTCCGTCTCCCCCACTTTCGATCATTGTAAGCCCAGAAATTTTAATATTCGAACTTCCTCGGATCAGTAACGTGTTTCTCCACTCAGCCTTTCGATAAGGAGCCTTCGCGTAATCATCCCGGTGCATTTTAAAGGTCGCCCCATACCCGGTGACCGTCACGTTTTTCTTGTTAACGATATTCAGTAGCGAATCGGTCCCTCCTTTGAATTCTCCCCTCTTCGCTTGAAGAACTGCACCTTTTTCGAAAACCAGTTCCTGATCGCTGGCTGCTCTGAGAGGGGTGACGATCCATGGCTGCCCCATGTCTTCGACGATGACACGCTTTGCCCCCGAGTCGATTGCACTTTGAAGGCTTTTCGTGGAGTCCACCGGATCAAACCCCCACCACGATGCACGAGCCTCAGTGATCTTCCCCGACTTGACGTCATCAATTTTTGATTGGTCGACATCGCTGACAGCGACAACAGCCAATGCGAAGAGTCCGAGAACGATATTCATTGCTTGAGTCCTGAAGTTCGAGCATTTTCAATACTTGTTGTATCCGTGAAGCACACTTTCATGGCTTCGCAGACTGCTCGCCACGAGGCAAAACTTAATGATCAATAATTGAATTTGCTCCAGATTCATGGGAACATAGTTGATACTCAGTCTGCGAGTAAACCTTCGCTTCGGCAGTTGCTACGTCACCATTGACGAGATAGTATGACAAACTGAAAGCCCGGTACTCTTCCCGATGCGGGAACGTAGCGACGCTTCCAGTATTGCCTCCCACTTTTGTCCTCGCGCTTTGAATTTTCACAACACGAATTTTCATACCCCGTGGCCATCAGCCCTCCCCTTCACCCCTTTTTTTGCCCAACTGAATTTCCAAATCCTGCTTTGCTCCTTATCGTTTGCGAACGAGGCTGGCTTTGGTTTTTTGAACAATTGCAGAAATACTCACCCTGCAGAAACTATCACCCCCGCGGAGAACAAAGATGTTACGAACTCGTCGTCGCGCATCAGCGATGCTGATCGCCCTACTAACGCTTGTAGGGCTCAATCAACTTTCGACAACGCTTCAGGCGGCCCCTCCCAAAGGGTTCACGCCGATTTTCAACGGCAAAGATTTGACCGGTTGGAAAGGACTCGTCGGAAACCCAAAGACTCGCGCAGCCATGTCCGCAGAAGAGCTTGCAACTGCACAGAAGCAAGCGGATGAAGTCATGCGGGCACACTGGAAAGTTGAAGATGGTGTACTCGTCTTTGACGGAAAAGGGAAAAGCCTTTGCACCGACAAAGATTATGGAGATTTTGAACTCTACGTTGACTGGAAAATCCTCGAAGGAGGTGACAGCGGAATTTATCTACGAGGCAGCCCTCAGGTTCAAATCTGGGATACCGAACACGAACCTTATTTCCGTCATGGAGCTGAGAACGGTTCAGGATCGCTTTGGAACAATAAAGTCCATCAGCGATTTCCGCTTGTGAAAGCAGATAAGCCGGTTGGCGAATGGAACACCATGTACATTCGCATGGTTGGCGAGCAAGTGACGATCAAGCTGAACGATCAACTCGTCGCTGACAATGTTGTCATGGAAAACCTTTGGGAACGCAACTTGCCAATTTACCGCAATGGGCAGATCGAATTGCAAAACCATGGTAACACTCTCTATTTCCGTGAACTTTACGTGCGTGAAATCCCGGGAAGTGAAGCCAATGAAATTCTTCAAGCTCAAGAGAAGAACAAAGGCTTTGAGAAAATTTTCAACGGAAAAGATCTCGCCGGTTGGACAGGAGCAGTCGACAGCTATGAAGTTGTCGATGGCAATCTCGTCTGTAAAGAGGGAGCAATCGGATCGCTCTACACAGAGAAAGAATACTCAGACTTCGTCGCAACTTCGGAATTCAAACTTCCGCCAGCAGGCAATAATGGGTTCATTCTTCGCTACGCTGGTGAAGGGCAACCACATATTGCAGGACTGGAACTGCAAATTCTCGATTCGGAAGATCCCAAATATGCCAAGCTGGATCCCCGACAGTACCACGGATCTGTCTATGGTTTAGTTCCAGCTCATCGTGGCTATTTACGCCCAACAGGAGAATGGAACTTCCAGAAAGTCACGATGCGTGGCTCAAATATCATTGTCGAATTGAACGGAACTACGATTCTGAATGCTGACTTGTCGCAAGTCAAAGAATCGAAAGACGGAGAAGTTCCTGCTGGAGCAAAACGAAAGAGTGGTCACTTCGGACTGGCCGCACATCGTGACCAGGTTGAGTTCCGTAATCTTGCGATTCGCGAATTACCGGGCGAGCCAGCAGTTCCTCCATCACGTGACATCGCAATCAGCCCGACCGATGGCCCAATCAAAATCTTCAACGGTCGCAATCTGGAAGGGATGTACACTTGGATTCGCGGTTCAGATTACTCTGACCCCAAGAAAATCTTTACAGTCAAAGATGGCATGATTCATATTTCCGGCGACGGTTACGGCGGATTGATCACCAATGAATCTTACCGTGACTACCACCTCATTCTGGAATTCAAATGGGGCAAGAAAACCTGGGGAAATCGAGTCGATCGAACACGTGACTCTGGACTATTGGTCCATTGCTGGGGACCGGACGGTGGCCTTTCGAAAACATGGATGGCATCCATTGAAGCCCAAATCATTGAAGGTGGAGTTGGCGACATTCTCGTGCTGTCCGGCTCTGATCCCGTTACAGGCCAGGCTTATCCGGTTTCTTTGACGGCAGAAATCACGAAAGACCGAGATGGCGAAAAAGTCTGGAAGAAAGGTGGCGAACGAACCACACTCTCCAGCGGACGTATCAACTGGTACGGACGAGATGTGGACTGGGTCGACAAGATCGACTTCCGAGGAAAAGATGACGTCGAAAGCCCATTCGGTGAGTGGACACGAATGGAAGTCATTGCAGATGGCGGACACTTGCTTTACAAAGTCAATGGCGTTGTCGTCAACGAAGGTTTCGAAGCGAAGCCCGATTTTGGAAAGCTGCTTCTGCAAACCGAACAGGCTGAAATGTTCGTTAGACGATACGAATTGTGGCCCATCGGGAAAGCTCCGAAAGACGAGCTGAAGCAGTAATTCAGGCTTGCAATTTCTCGATCATTTCAGACAGCACGTCATTCATGGCGTGCTGTCTGTTTAATGACGTAACGCTCATTTCACTTTGAACCGTCCGGAAACATGTGAAGTTGTCACTTTCGTCAGTGTTGAGATCATCTTTCGAATTGTTGTTTAGATTCTGCCTCGTGGAGAACAGTAATTTATTGATGAAGCGTGTTCTTCACGGGCACACGGTAGAGCAATTTCAGATTTCAGGATCAGTCCTACAAAAACAGACAGCGACCATGACTCAACGTGCCATTGAACATACAGTAACATTTCGCTTGCAACATGCCCCGAAATCCCCGAAGGAAACAGACTTCCTGAACGCAGCGGCAAAACTCGCTGAGATTCCAGGTGTGCAAGATTATCAAATTCGTCGTCAAACAAGTCCGAAGAATTCTCACACGTTCGGAATCTCGATGTGGTTCTCAACTGCTCAGGAATTTGTTGACTACAGTGAA
Organism: Thalassoglobus sp.; assembly: GCF_048270125.1. Taxonomy (NCBI): domain Bacteria; kingdom Pseudomonadati; phylum Planctomycetota; class Planctomycetia; order Planctomycetales; family Planctomycetaceae; genus Thalassoglobus; species Thalassoglobus sp. The sequence continues at coordinate 83,882 of NZ_JBLWTN010000007.1, forward strand.
CATCCCGCTCATGTTGAGTTCGTTCAAAATCGCTGGCTGAAAGAAGTTGCCGACTTTCAGGAAGCTGACTTCGAGTCACTGAGTTAAGTATAAATTGCACTTCGTGCAACCTTTCCAATCCGACAGTTGAACTCAAGGGTATAGGCATTCAGCATGCGACGTCATTTTCGAGATATCTTTTCTGTCACTGCGATCACACTCGCTTTCGTAACTGCAACAACCGCCGCAGACCGTTCTCCTCAAGGCGTGGCACCGGGAGTCGAAAAGCCGCTGCGATTGTCTCCGGGACCGGAGAATGGCAGGAACAGCGAAGGAGACTTCATTCAACTAAAAGATGGTCGTCTACTACTGATCTACACAAAGTTTATCGGAACAGGCGATCATGCCCCGGCTGAACTTGTAGGACGATACTCCTCTGACGGTGGAAAAACCTGGAGTCAAGATGACGTTAAAGTCATTTCGCGAAAAGCAGGTGAAGCGAACCTGATGTCTGTTTCGCTGTTGCGTTTACAGAATGGCAAGATCGCACTCTTCTATGTCCAAAAGTACGACAGTCCACAAGGAGAAAACTATTCTCATCTGGACTACATTCTGATGCGAACCAGTTCCGACGAAGGAGAAACGTGGTCAGAGCCAACTTACGTGGTTCCTAAAGATCACCAGGGCTATCGCGTATTAAACAATGATCGTGTGGTTCAATTAAAGTCTGGCCGGTTGGTTGTTCCGTTGGCGGTTCATTATCTTCCGGGCTGGCCGAAGTGGAGGAATTCCGCACAGATCCTCTGCTACCTTTCCGACGACAATGGCAAGACCTGGCGAGCCAGTCAAAGCACATTAGAAACGGAATTACTGGCTCAGGAACCGGGAGTTGTGGAACTGAAAGATGGCAAACTCATGATGTTTTGCCGAAGTCGTGATTGTCAACTTGTCACACAATCTACAGATCAAGGCGACACATGGTCCGAATTGAAGCGATCAAACATTCCGCAGCCAACTCCTTCTCCGGCCTCAATTGAACGTATCCCTTCAACGGGGGATTTACTACTGGTCTGGAATAATGGTGATGATCCGCTCGCCTCAGCAAAACCAGTTGGGCGTCGACCTTTCACCGCTGCAATCTCCAAAGATGAAGGAGCGACTTGGCAGCACGTCCAGAATATCGGTGCAGATCCAGAAGGATGGTATTGCTACACAGCCATCGACTTCGTTGGCGATCACGTGGTGCTGGGACACTGCGAATACCCAAGGCTGAATTCGCTCCAGATTACTCGTCTGCCAGTTGAATGGTTGTACAAGGCTGAGAAAAGCTCCGCTAAAGAGTGAATCATTGATTGACATCATGATGCAGAAGTGTGGTATTGGGCATACCATTTCTTCTGCTTTTTCATTTACGCACTTGAAGGTTTGATCACCATTCGGCGAATCGCAAGTTCGTCCAGCATTGTGTCGTCGACTTCGACTCCAATTCCCGGTCCAGTCGGGATGCGGGCGAAGGCATCTGAGAGTTCAAACTGGTCAATGTGGACGAAGTGGTCCATCGTTTCCTGAATCAACTCGATGCCGTGGTCCGTCGGAAATTTAAAGCCCGGAAGCGTGGCGAGTGCCAGTTCGCTTGCCATTGAAATGCCCGAACCGGTTCGGCGTCCGCACCAAAGCGGAATTTGCCTCGCGTGGCACCAGTCGTGAATCAACTTAGCTTCTGAGAGTCCGCCGACACGTCCAACTTTAATGTTCACGATCTGGCAGGCATCAAAGGTGACTGCGTTCTCCACCATCGGCAAGTCATGTGCCCCTTCATCGAGGCACAATGGAGTTTTGATTCGGCTTGCTAATTCTTTGTGGTAGACAAGGTCGAATGGCGGTAAAGGCTGTTCGAGCATCAGCATGTCGAATTGATCTAAACTCGCTAAGTGATCGACATGTTCTGGCAAGTACGCAGCATTTGCGTCAGCCATTAATGTAATGTCACCAAAGTGTTCACGAATCAGCTTGAGCGGTTGATCATCCCAACCTGGCTGTACTTTGATTTTGATTCTGCGAATCCCCTCTTCCAGTGCGGATTCAATATCAGCAATGAATTCTTGCGGATTTGAACCAATCGAATGGCTGGTCCCGACTTCGACCGTTTCGCCCTGCCCTCCGAGAAGTTGCTGGATTGGCTCCCCGCGTTCCTTTCCGAGAAGATCCCAATACAAGTGCTCCACCGCAGCTTTGGCGTACTCATGCCCACGAATTGAATGCCATGTCCGACAAACATCTTCAATCGAGTCGAAGGACTTCCCCAAGACCATCGGGAGGAGAACTTCAGAGATCATTTCCCAGACAGTGCCAACAGTCTCGGAAGCATAGAATGGACGTGCATCAATGTTGGCTTCGCCATAAACAGTCAAACCATCCGCTTGACCACGCAGCACAACGAACTCACGCGCAGCGATCGCGCCCAGACTAATTCGAAACGGATGTGCCAATCGACGACGAACGTGTAATAACTCAACTTGTTCCAGCTTCATGAATCATCTTGCAGTAGTAGGTCGTTTAATTTTGTAGAATGTCTTGCCACTGATGAAAGAAAAAATCAGGACACAAATTCTTAAAAGAACTGTGCCCTGACTTCCCATTCTCAGCTCGCATCGTAGCGATTGCCGTGACTTCCTGTTCGAGAAATATTCCGAAGTCTCTCAAATGGAAGTTTTGACCATTACTTCTTATCCCACAGTTCGTTCAAAGCTTTAAGCGTTTTCTCGACGAGAACTTGTCCCCCTTCAGCTCCGACTAAGTTACTTTCGACGATGGCACTGTAGCCGCCACCTTTTGCGGCCCGTTCAGTTGGAACATAAGTCCCGGGACCAGCGAGTTGGATGATGAAGGTCTGTAAGGCTGGGCTGCGGCCTTTCATTTGAATACCGAAGTCAGTGAACAACTCAAAGTCGTTCGTGGCGATCGCAATGTCGCCCAATCGAATGGCGTGCAGTTCCATCTCATACGGGTTTAATTCTCCAGCTTGCTGTCTGTGAAAGCGATCAACGGCATTCTGATGCCAGCGTGTCCGTGTTTTATTATTGGGATCTTTTGACAGTTCAGCAACTTTCTTACTAATGTCGGTTGCTTCGGTTTCAGTCACCATTCGTTCTGGGAGTTCGATCATTTCGACCTTGTGAATCAATGGGACGTCGCTGTGTCGCTCTTTGCTTGCACCTTCGTAGGCTTCTTCCCAGGCAACGACGATGCGTCGTGACAGTTCCTGAAGTCGTGTCAGACCTCGCAATTTCCGCATTCGCTCTTCTGCTGGCTTGCTGTACATCAGATGCGGTGATTGATCTCCAGCGGCTCCAGTCCAGCCGAGAACGAGTAAGTCTTCGCCGTGCTTGGCGCGGAGAGTTTCACGAACTTCATGCCAGAAATCGGCGTTGACAGCTGAACCGCTTTCGACTTCCTGTGCAGGGCAGGCGACGTTGATTGCTGTGGCAATGAGCTTTTCGTTCTTGTCCCAGAAGTAAAGGACATTGATTTCGTGATCTTCGTAGCCTTCGATGGCACGGAAATTTTGACTGTTTGTCTTTCCGTACATCGCAGCTGTACCGTTGGAAAATTGAACTCGACGATTCTGTGCGACAACCGCATGCCCAAGTCCCCAGGCGACGCTGCCGGTATCTCGTGAATTCCACGCATTGGCTACAATTTCGGCAATTCGGTCGGCTAGAAAATCAACGTATTCATTTGGCTGCATCACCCCTTCAGATGGAAGCTGGTAAATGCCTTCACGCATCACTGGACCAGTATGCGTGTGAGTGGCATTCAAGACCAATTTTTTGATGTCAAATCCCGGGAGTTGGTCTTGAACTCGTTCGCGAACCACATCAATGATCCCGTCACGAATCGCCACCAAATCGCAGGACACCAGAATCGCTTGATCGATGACTTTGTCCCCCTCGCGCGACTCAATCGCCAAAGCGGTCGCGGTGCACTCATTAGCAGGCTTTTGTGAGATCCGCGTACGCATCTGACCGGAAAGGGCGACCGGTTGGTCCGGGGTGATACTGGTGGTGGCACCTCCAATGTACAGTTCGGCGGCGGCTAGTGGGGTTGTGAATGAAATCGCCAAGGCAGCAACACACATGGTCGCGAAGGAACGATGAAAGCATTGCAAAGATTGCAGCATTGAGTTTTCTCCGATTCAGGTAGGAAGTGTGTCAGAACAGTCAGCACACTTGCGAGAGGAAGGAAATTACTTTGCGGATGTTATGGGAATCACTGGCAGAATGATTCGGCTTGGGTGCGAGGCATCATGGAAAATTGTTTGAGTTGCCACTTCTGTTCGTCGATGTCGATTCAACGGTTCGCCCGTGTTTGGATTCACATCGAAGCGAGGAAAGTTGGAACTCGAAATATCGACCCGAATTCGATGGCCTTTCTTGAAGACATTCGAAGTCGGATAAAGCTTGATTGTAAATTCGTAAGTCTCGCCCGGATTCATCAAAACTTCTTTTTTGAGCGATTCCCGAAATCGTCCGCGCACAATTCCGTCACCAATATTTAAGTCAAAACCGGCTGGCCAGTCTTTCGATGGTGGATAGACATCGATCAACTTCGCAGTGAAGTCGGTATCAACTGCAGAACTGGAGGCGTAGAGTTTCACTTCGATTTCACCGGTCACTTCAAGGTCTTGTTCGAGTGGTTCCGATTGAAAAACGAGGACATCATTGCGAGCGGAGATTGGAATTGGCGATTTGAAATTCCAGACTTGTGGGCCACCCTTCTGATTACGTGCACCTTGCAACAGAATATCGTTGCCTGACGAAATATTTCCTCCGATGGTCGGGACTGGATTTTTCGGATCGAACTGGAATTGAGTGACTGCTTTTTCTTCTTCTGGTTTGGCAGTCGACAAGTTGCCGTCAGGTTGCAGATAGAAATCTGTGTACTCTGTTCGAGCTAATGGCCAGTCGTTTTCGCTTCGCCAATATCCGCCATGCTTCAACCGGCCTTTTTCATCTTTCGTGCCGTCTCCGGTTCCCATGACGAAAATTCGCACTGGCGTCTTGAATAGACCCGATTTGCCGACAGAGTTGTCGATCCCTTTCAACCAGCGGTCGTACCATTCCTTGCGCCAGGCCCATTGATCTGCAATGGCAGCATCTTTGCCGAATGTGACATCCCCATGAGCGTAAGCAGCCTGTTGACCATGAATCCACGGTCCCATGATCATGAAAACGGGCCCTTTGATGGTCTTGCTGAGTGCCATGAAGTTGGCAGTGTTATTTCCACCCCAAGAGTCGTACCAGCCTGAGACCAGATAAACAGGAATGTCTTTGTACTTCTCAGGATTTTCCACAATGTTCACCGCCGACCAGAACTCATCATCTGGACCGCTTTCCATTGCAGTCAGCAACCAGTCTTCATACTCGGGAGCGAGTCGCAATGGAGTTTGTCCGCGTCGTGTCGGAAAATTCTCAAGGTAGGCAAATCGTTGATCCGCCATCTCTTTCAGAACTTCAACAGTTCCCGGATCATGTGAGGCACGACTGCCGCGACCTGCATTCAGAAAGATCCAATTCCAAAATCGCAATTCGAAAGCTCCGGCATTGCGAAGACTTTGCCGCCCCATGTTTGACATGGCATCGACGGGGATGACTGTCGTCAATTCAGGAGCACCAGCGAGGGCCATCGAATGTTGCGTTCCCCCATAATAAGAAGTCCCAATCATCCCGATCTTGCCATTCGACCACGACTGCTTCCCGATCCAGGCTGCACAGTCGACACCGTCGGGACCGTCGTCGCTGAGCATGTGCCAGACTCCTTCAGACTTGTAACGACCGCGAGTGTCTTGCGCAACGAACACGTATCCATTCGTGGCAAAGTACTTGGCAGCTGTGACTTGTCCATTTTTATTGTAAGGAAGTCGACTCAAGATCACTGGGAGTGCTTCATCGACCGGTTTCCCGTCTTTCGCTGGCCGATAGACATCCGTCGCCAGCCGTATTCCATCCCGCATCGGGACCATGATATCTTTTTCAACAACGTAGTCGTCCGCATGCGAGTACGCCCCGCTCGTAAGACAAAGTGTGATCAGCAACACCCAGTGGTGCATCGTACGCATTCAAACTTCCTTCAATATTTTATTGTTCAACAATAGTGTGAACGATGGTAATAGAGTGCGAATGGCATGATTGCCACCGCATCGTCGTGGTGATCGAAACGTTCGACGAACAGTGTCAAAGCACTTTCACTGTTCAGCTTTGTCGCCCATGAATCAGAAAACAAGTCTTAAAGAAATTTTCATTACAATGAGAGATCGTCAATTGATTCACTGGCTAATCGGGATGACGGGAAGCGTGAGATGTGATGGCCGTTTTGCATCATGAAAAATTGTTTGCTTTGCTGATTGAAAAGTGGTGACCTTTCCGATGTTGTCCATTTTTGAATTTGGATTTCTTAAATAGTACGGATAGTAGCTACTGGAAATTTCAACTCGAATGCGATTCCCACGAGCGAACACGTTTCCGGTTGGACGCCAGAATTCAAGCTGATATTCATACGCTTCGTTGGGATTGATTTCACTCAGCTTGTAAGGATTAAAGGCTCCCTGATTTTCAGGATCTCGATGCCGAGCTCGCATGACTCCCTCAGCCAGAAACATCGCGCTGCCATCTGGTTTGACATCGGAAAGGCGAATCATCCAATCGGTATCGTGAGCACTTGTGGCGGCAAAAATTGTGGCAGAGATCGGTCCGATGAGTTCGACATCTTCCGTGAGAACTGGAGTGTCGTACACCAACACATCCTGTCGCGTTGCGGACTGACTGATGTCACGAGGGCCATCAATGTGACCGTTGGTGAAGCCCGCTGAGGGTGTTGGATCGCGAGGATCGTAGACGTAAAGGTCCGGCGATTCGTCACCTGGCGGCAGCGTCGTGAGACTGCCGTCTCCGTCTGAAGAATTCGCCATTCCGGAACTGTGCAAGTAATATTTCGTAAATTGCGTCTCCGGTAACGGCCAGTCCTGTGCCGTTCGCCACTGGTTTCTTCCCATCACAAAGATATGCACAGGAGGGTCTTTCAACACTCCATTATCAACGCCTTTGAGATGATGGTCGAACCATCGCAGGATGTAACCATCCCAGTCAATGATTGCCTGCTCGCCAAAATCGACACCCGCCGCGACCTGCCTACGATTGATAATATGTTCCCAGGGACCGATGACCATTCGGGGTTGGCGTGCTGCTTCAGTCCCCCCATGTTTTTTCATTGCCAGATAGTTCATAGGTGTGCCGGGAAAGTTCGCGTCAAACCATCCGGAAATCGCCAATGACGGAACCTTCACCTTCGCGTAACTTTCAGGTGTCTGATATGAAATCGCCTTCCAGTATTCACCACTCGCAGTGTTTTGCTGAATCCACTTCCGCCACCATGTATTCGGTTTGTAATTTCGAGTTTTGTCGAAGTCGATATAAGGAAGTTGGTCATAGGTTTTTTCGCGATCAACGGCGAATCCACCGTAAGCACCTGGACCAGCACTATGTGGATTTCGGTCAGATGTGGAGCCTGCCCAATCCATCATCCAGCAGACGAAGATTCCGTTTTGATACGGGCAGTTATAAAACTGATCCGGTGGAGCGACTTCGGGGACGATGGCTTTTAATGCAGGGGGCGATTGAGACGCCGTCCACCATTGGGTCCAACCCATATATGACAAACCATAGGTGCCAACGTTCCCGTTACACCAACTTTGCTCCGCGATCCATTGGACTAAATCGTAGCCATCGGTCTTGTGCTTCGCCGAAAATGGATCCCACTCCCCGCCCGACTCGAACCGTCCGCGAGAATCGACATTGATAACCACATAGCCACGCGAGGCAAAATTCCTTGCGCGAGCCGCTTGTCCATTTTTGTTGTACGGTGTCTGTTGAAGAATCGCTGGAAAGCGTCCTTCTGCTTTGGGGCGAAAGATATCAATCTTCAGTTTGACACCATCACGCATCGGCGCTTCGCTGTTCAGTTCCTCAAGGACCTGATGCTTCACTTTAGAATAGTCACCAGCTTGTGGTGCCTGAGCCTCAGCGACAACGGAAAACTCCGCCACGAAAGCAGTCGCAATACAACAGGCCAAGGCAAAGCGAAGGAGAGTCAAATTCATTTGAAGGTCTCAAGGCTGTTGGATGTTAGTGTCACGTGAGCAGTGAAGAGTGAAAAAAATCTTCACCTGGTATTCAGTAAGTCCTGTGAACTCTTTGCAGGTTATCTATCCCTATCCGAGATCGCTAGAGTTCAAGATCAGCCTCGATAAAAATCGAAAGAAGAAAAACTTCTTCACTGGTCTTTGGATACGGATTATTTCCAAAGAGATTTTCTCGGAGGGAACGCCTTTTCAATTTCATCACGACTTGAGAATCCTTGCTGACTTGCTTGTCACCTGGACTATGGCAAGAATAATTGAGGCCTCTAATGCATGATGAGAACTTCCTCTGAATCGCAATGATGAGGCTGCCTCACCGCACATTCCCACAGACTTGTCCGCACACCTGAAATGGACGACATCACATCTCGTGATGACGCCCTGCCCTCCAGCCTTTCATGAGCAGAGAGTTGCTGCTCCCCGATTCGGTTCATCAAAACCCCAGTGAGAAAGTCAGATATGCCCAAGCTCATTTACTTCGCTCTCGCAGTCTTCTGGTTATCAAACTTTTCATTATTCGGAGCAGAGAAGAAAGAGCCCGCCCCTTCTGAAACTCCGTTGCGAGCTGGAGCAGCAGCTGTCGACATCACACCAACAGAGTTCCCTCTGAACATGCCTGGTGGATTCAATGCAAACATGGCCACAAGTGCGCATGACCCTCTCTTCGCCCGGGCAATGGTTCTCGACAATGGTGTCACCATGCTGGCAATGGTCGTTGTCGACAGCCTGGGAGTCTCTCCGGAAATTTTGGAAGAAGCCAAAGCCATCGCGTCGAAGAAAACAGGCATTGAAATTGATCACATGCTGATCAGTTCAACGCATACACATAGCGGCCCCCCTTACAGTACGAGAAGTGAAGACGGCCCGGCTGTTGCGTATCGAAAGGTTCTGACTGAGGGAATGGCGGAATCGATTATTCAAGCTCACGCGTCTCTGCAACCAGCATCTGTAGGTGCTGCCTCTCATCCTTTGCCTGATGAAGTCTTCAATCGTCGCTGGTTTCTGAAAGCGGGCAAGATGCCTCTAAATCCGTTTGGCAAGATGGACATCGTCAAAATGAACCCGTCTCGCAGCCCTGATGTCCTGGATCGTCCCGCCGGACCAACTGATCCCGACATTACGATCATCTCTGTGCAGGACGCGCGGCGCAGACAACTCACACTCTTTGCAAATTATTCTTTGCATTATGTGGGAGCGACTCCCAGAGGTCAGCTCTCGGCAGATTATTTTGGAGAATTTGCCCGCCTGATGCCCTCTCGATTGCGTGGAACTAATGAGTTCGTGGCGATGATGTCGAACGGAACATCCGGCGACATCAATAACATTCCGTTTAATGTCACACGTCCTCCTCGCGAGCCTTTCGAGCAAATTCGTATCGTGGCTTCTAAAGCTGCGGACACTGCCTGGTTTGCCTATCGGAAAATCGATGAACACAAAAACAATATCCCTTTACAGATGCTTGAAAGAAAAGTGGAACTGAAATATCGGCGTCCCTCTGCTGAAGAAGTCGATGCAGCCCGTAAAGTTCTGGCTGTCAAAGACAAAGCTGAGATCGACAGTCTGCCGCGACTCGCCCAAAACTACGCCCGCCGGGTCGTTCAATTTGCAGAACGAGAAGAGGAGACCCTTACTGTAAAAATTCAGGCGATCCGCATCGGCGATCTTGTCGTCTGTGGGATTCCGTTTGAAACATTCGTCGAAACGGGACTTGAACTCAAGGACAGAAGCCCGTTTCCTCAAACGATGGTCATCGGTCTTGCCAATGGGCGACACGGATATCTCCCCACTCCTGAACAGCACCGACTCGGTGGCTACGAAACATGGCTGGGAACAAATCAAGTACAGAAGGACGCTTCAGTGATTCTCGTCAACAATCTTCTCGAAATGATGAATGAGCTGAAAGGCGAATCAGCTGTGAAGTGATTCTAGAGCAAACTGCACTAGAGCATCTTTCGAATTGGTTTGCAGGATCTGCCTCGTGGCGAACAGCATTTTTACTAGAAGCGGTCCGGAAACAGCTGGAATAGCCGCTTTCCTCAACGTTTGAGAGAGCAATTTCTCGTTTCAGGACCAGTTCTAGAGAAATGCGTCCTTCACAGGCAAACGGTAGAGCAAACTGCTCTAGTCTTTGATCAGTCTTACAAGAATAGGGACCTCAATGTCGCTTCCTTCTGGTTTGAAGGTCCCTTGCCACAGCTTTGAGGGTGCTTTAACAATCAGCACAAACTCATACTTACCATTGAACTGAATTGTTTTTGGACTCTTAAGACCATCGACCACCATTTTTGTGTTCTCTTCGTCTCCGCTCCAGGTCCCTACGACCTTTGGCAAGCCACTACGAGGAGTGTTCCAAACTTTTTTGTCAGGAGTTGCACGAAATGTTGGCCCCGGTTTAACTTTTCCACTCTTTTCTTTGATCCCCAATTGCCAGATGACACCGACAATATCATCATCGGCCTGCACGAGTTGTGGCGAAGAGCAACAACACATGATGATGATGCCAAGGTGAAATAATCTATTAAAAACCAGCATGCAGTTGCCCTTGTTTAATGGTTTGCCCACGCGACGAAGTTCGAATCAACACCGGTTGATGCCTGTGCGAAGAATCTATAATCGATGATCATTATATGCAACTGAATTTCCGGATAAATCGCCGGCGCAGCAGTGCACACCTACTCCTATAATCCGCGACATGCTGCAAGCAAAAGATGCTTCACTATTAGAGTATCTTTCGAATTGGTATGCAGGCTCTGACTCATGGCGAGCAGCATTTTTACTGTCGAAACACTTTCTTCGCGGGCACACGGTAAAGCAAACTGCTCTACCGTGGAGCAACTTTAGGCAGCAAGGTCAGTTCCCAGTCTAACAGTTGGTCACGGGCTTAAAGATTGAGTTCTGATTGAATTCATGGTCGTACGTTGACGATTTTGAATTTGAACGACACGCCATTCAATGAACGAAGCGAGAACGTCCCTCCTGCCTTGTGCAACAGGCGACATAAAGGCCAAAGGCGAACGAAAAGCTCGTTCTCTCAGCTGAAAAGAGCCTCGTCAACCTGGCAAACATGGGGCACGTACGATGAGGCAAAACGTCAGCTTCTATCGGTGAGGCAAAACGTCAGCTTCTATTACTTCTTCGGAGGAGTTCGGCTGGTCACGGGGACGAACTTCTGGGCACGCTCGCTGTAGATTTCACCAACGAATAAATTGCCTTTCGAGTCGGCAGCGATGCAGTGAACGCCGACGGCCTCACCCGGTTTGAGTCGAGAAGTGTCCGGATTGTTTTTGTCGTCTCCAATGTCCCCAAGGGGAATTTGCCAAACCTGCAGGACTCGCCCATCAGTCGAAAACTTCATGAAGACCTGATCCTTGAACTCCGGGTACTTGCCATCGCGAAGCCACCAGTGTGGTGAAGAACCGCACACCCAAAGCTCATCATTCTTCGTGATTGAAAGCCCCCACGGCATAATGACGTTGCCCCATGAGTCAAGATATTTTCCCGACTGATCAAAGACCTGAATTCGCCCACTGTTCCGGTCCGCGACATAGAGCTTCCCTTTGGAATCGACAACGATGGAATGAGGCAAGATAAATTTACCCGGTGCAGAGCCATACTCTCCCCAGGTTTTGACGAATTTCCCATCGCTATCAAAGTGCATGATTCGCCGATTGTTTCCGTAACCATCGGTAACAAAGACATCTCCTGCAGGCGTGATCGCCATGTCGGTCGGCCGGTCGAAATGATCGTTGTCATCACCACGCTCATCGAGAACACCTAATGTCTGAAGCGGCTTCCCCTCAACAGTAAACTTCTGCACCACATGACGCCCGAAATCTGCAAGCCAGATACTTCCATCCGGCCCGATACGAAGATGATGAGGATTGACGAAGTTATGTTCATTCCCCCAGCTGCGGACAAATTTTCCGTCGCTGGTATAAACCTGTACCGGGTCCGGCCCTTTGCGAAAGAACCAGACCTGATCCTTGTCGTCAATCGAAAGTCCGGAGACCCACCCAGCAGCAGCAATTTCGTCTGGTCGCACAGGCCAGTTCGGATCGACGTCGTACTCAGTAATCACCGGTTCCTTCGCGAATCCGGGGTTCTGCGCATGGAGCGGACTTGTCGATGAAAGAGAAATTCCAAAAGCAATTGCGATCAGCAACGACCAGAAAATACGAGCTTGTGAAATCATAAGAATAATTCTCCCGGCTATCTATTGGCTGTCTATCTATTAGTCGTTGAACTGTGAGCAGCTCAGCATTTCATCAGTATCAATTTCGCTGATCGTCTATTGCAGGCAGCTGACTCACCGACGAGCTTCTGCAACTTCACTCGATCTGTTCCGAACTGAAAGATGTTATTGGCTATCGCGCACCCGCCGTTTGAGATCGCCCGTCATAAAAGTGAGCCATTCACCATCTTCATTTTTCATCTCAGATGTTGCGATAATGTGATCTTTCGATTTGAACTCGTAGCTGTCACGGTAGGTTGCCGTTGTCCCCGGCTTGAGCATGTTTGGCCCTTCGGCAAGCAGCGAAAGTTTCTTACCTGAATCGTCAAGAGTTCCCTCATATTTCCACATATGATTCATCATCGAATCAATCCAGGTTCCAACGTATTTCTTCTTTTCCTCATCATAGCCAATCGTCTGAATCCCTATGAACTGGACGTCGCCGGTGTCGGCAGTCATTTCATTGAGGACCCAAAAGCCACCTACCATTCGAGATTCGAACTTTCCTGAAAACTGCATCGCTGGATGATCTGCAGTCGCGACACTCTTCGACGTCGAGTCCCACTCCCCAGCAAATTGCTGGAGCCACACATGCTCTTTCTTTGGCATAGGAAATTGCGTCTCTTGCGCAGCGAGGTCTATCGCTGACACAGACACAATCAACGCAAAATGAATGGCTAATCTCTTCAAAATCATTGCTCGAAACTCCATCATTGTGAAAATTTCGTGTCCCGGTGATCGCGTGAGAATCGACGAAGTGCCAGCGGGAGACATCGACGTTCTCTTATCTTACTGGTCTTCTTCCCCATTGTGCGAGTCAGTTTCTCCGTTTCGCCGGTGTCGCCAGATAACAGGCGAGAATGCAACGCAAATGGCCCTCGATCTGCGCTGTTTCGATCTGCGCTGTTTCGATCTGCGCTGTTTCGGTCACTCTCCCCTGCTCTGGTTTACTTGGACAGACTGTGGCACCTCACTTTGTCGCCCTGAAATCAATTCATCGCCAGCACCTCTATAACGTGCCGTCGAGACCTCTCTGGTAGTATTTGTGAGTGATCTCGTCCTGGTGTTCCAAAAGCCAATCGATTGTCGGCTCGTTGTTCATCGCTTTATGGATCGCCTGAGCAGTCGCTTTGCGGTGAATATCAAACAGTGCCTTGTGATCCAGATCAGGATCGGTGGCGGCGCCGGGGTTGAGCCAGACGGAGCAGACGATCCCGAGATCATTCGCTTTTTCTTTCGGAATATCTCCAGCTCGAACGGCATCGAGAACACCATTCGCAATTGCAGCCTGGACGGTTCCCATCAGAATGTTGGTGTAAGAACTACTTTTGACAGTCACCTTGCTGACCATCAGTGTGACCGGTCGCACTTGAATGTCGGTGTCAAGAATCGCAAAAACCTTAGAGTGCCCTGCCGACTGACTACCCGTTAACGTGGCGATGGCTGTCCCGACAGGTCCGTCCAGTTCACCAATCACAACTTCTGGCTCAGCTGCGGTAAAAGGAGGTCCGCCAGCGATAAGGCATTCCCCTGTTCGCATGACAATTCGTTCACTCATAATCGATTCCTTTTGATATCGTTAATGTTCAGTTGATGTTTAATTGCATTTTCGAATTGGTGTTCGCGTTCCGCCTCGTGGCGAGCAATTTATGCAGTCATGAAAGTCACCTTCACGGAGACACACGGCCACGACAAGCATGAGAACTGTTCCAGAGAAACTGAGCTCCAGAACGCTGAACACAAATCTCACCTTACAATGCCTGACATCTGAAGCAAGTGACTCGTTGATCAGCCGGGTTTTCCTTGAGAATACGCTCTTGAACAGGATTCGTGTCGGAGAAATTTCGATCTGAATGAAAAACAGACGCTGGGATTTTGCGATTCCGGACGAATCGAGTAGACTCCTCTCCGAGCAGAGCCCAATCAGAGGATTTTCTTCCACCAAAATCCACCCAGCCCTCGTAGCTCAGCAGGATAGAGCGTTGGTTTCCTAAACCAAAGGTCGTGGGTTCGAATCCCGCCGGGGGTATTTATCATTCCGCACCAAGTCGTGCGGAATCGTGGAGGAGACTGGGAGTTTCTCGCGGTCGGATTGCAGGTGATCGACGGCTGAGCGTGTGTGAACCTCTCGGTTCTCAAGTTCTGCAATGTGAAGTGACCGATTGAGCTGAATGAATAGTTGAGACGATGCCTGACCAAAGTCGAAATGTTGCACCGGGGCCACAAGAGTGGACTGTGAGGACTCAGGATGGGCTGGTGTTGACGGTTCCCGATGATTGGGATTTGTTGCCACCGGGAGATGCGGGATTAACGCGGCGAGTGAAAGCTTTTGGACCGACTTGGACGGTCAAGGAGAAAAAAGGCCGACGGACTTTTTCACTTGGTGTGTGGGCTGACGCAAAGAGTATCGAGGCCATCAAACACGATCTTGAAGCAGAACGCTCAACCGACGCCTATGCGAAGCGGCAGCAAGCGAGTGCGAAGCGACGAGAAAAGAATCAGGCGAAGTACGTCGAAGACTTTGCCGGGGCGGTCTCAAGTTTTTTGAACTTCAACGCCCGTTACGAAAAAATTGCATCTCAACTTGCTGAAGCAGTCACGCTCCACGCGACGCCCGTCGGTTCAGGAACTGTTGCACGAACTCAGCGAATCCCGATCGAGAAGAGAGCGGAGTCGGCCGTGATTGCCTGGCTGCGACATCAAACGACTGCCTATGACGAGATGAAGATTGCCCGCATCAAAGGGAAAAGGCGCGAGACTCGACGCATGCTCGCTGAACAGTCGCGAACCCTGCTTCAAAAATACCGCCGGGGCGAAGATGTCGACACTCAAACCTGCCCACTGATCCAGGCACTGAAACGACTGGAAAACGAATCGTAACCCGTGAAACCCCCCGCCTTTTTCTATCTCGAACAACGGTGGCTGAGGACAGATTGCTAGAGCAGTTTGCTCTACCGTGTGCCGGTGAAGAACGCATTTCGCTAGTAAAATACTGTTCGCCACGAGACAGAATCTGCAAACCAATTCGATGGATGCTTTAGAAGTTGTCGATGACTGTGCAATCAATTGAACACAGTGCCATTAACTGAACGTTGACAGGGAATGGTAGAACATCTTGTGCTTCCAGCACCCAACCGATCCGGTCAGGCCACCCCGCCGTGCTCGCCACGCCCATCCTTTCGCTTCGCTACAGTCTGGGCGTGCCACACAATCCAACCGAACAAATCGATTGGCCACTCAGCCGATCACAATTCGTTTGGCTTGATCGTGTTGCAAGTGCTGCCGTCGTTTGTCACGCTAAAAAGCGACAAAGTGGATAAATTTTTTGTTATCGTAAACTCTTCGCTTGACCATTTCAGCGAGCCTTCGTTTTGATTGAATTCCGACTTCAAAGGAAAGCTCATGATGACTTCACCTTGTCGCTAAAGCGACCCAACCGAACAAGTCGGTCGGGCCACCCCGCGGAGTGTTGCAATTACGGAAATCACTGGTCATCACAAGTCCCAGATGCTAGGACGATTCTGAGAATCAAATTCTGTGGCATGTTCTAGTGCAAGAAATGCTTCACTAAGTGTCAGGTCAGCGGCAGATCGCTTTTTATACTTATCACCGTAGATTGCTTGAAATATCAAATCCAATGCTGCAATTAGGTTTTCGGTGCGAGTTGGTGGCGTCGGTTGTGACTCCAAGACTTGCAATACACGCAACATAGTTTCCAGTTGCTCCTCAGAATTCATCTTGGAGTACTCAGATTCCGAGATACCACACGACGCCATCAGTTGGTCAGGCGCTTTTGGCTTTCCGTGAATGTCCCCTAGTACGGTGACAACCATTGACTCAATTTTATTGAGAAGTTGAAGGTCTGGTGGAATTCTCACTGTAGGTCTCCGAAAGTTGGCACAACAAATTGAACGCATCCACTCTAATAATGGTTGCACGTCTAACATTGTACGTGTTCGTTTGTTCAGTTCAATGGTGTGTGCAAATTTACTTCCGTCACCCTATGACATCTCCGACACAACGTCTTCAGATTGGCCAATTGGAGAGCCAAATGAGTGAAGTAAGTCAGGCTCTTTTCGCCTGGCGAACGTAAAGGTTGGTGAGAACCACTGTGATTGTCGTTCAGAGTGGAGAGAGACGTTGATGATTGGTTTGACGCGAGGACTGTCGTGCTTTGTTGTCGTTCGATGTGGTCGGATCTACGGTTACTCTAATGCCATGAAGGGGGGCGAATATTCAATTCGTCCTTCGATGCCATTTAACGATTCTTCTGACAAGTCCATCGCCATCCACGCTTCACCGCTGCCGAATGGTGATTCGAGTTTTTGTGCCAGTGCTGCTGAAAATCCAAATCTTGGATAGAACTCTGGATGGCCCAGCACCACGACGATTCTCTGGCCCTGTTCCCGGCACGCTGCCAATCCTGACTCCACAAGCATCGTTCCGAGACCTTGCCGCTGGTGACTTGGCATCACAGCCATCGGTGCCAGTGACAGCGCATCGATTGTCTCACTCTTTGTCTCGATTGTTATTCGACTGAAGAGAATGTGCCCAACGACCTTGCCACCAACCTCCGCAACAATTGAAACATCAACGAAGCCACCATCTCGCAGGGCATTCACGAGGTTTGCCTCCGCATCGCCTTCGAATGCCGCTTGATTCACGCGCCAAATCGACTGCCAGTCTTTGATGCTTTCAGGACGAATTGTGACGTTCATCTTCGTGATTCGTACAGGTCTTGTCAGAGCCAGTTAATGTCTCAGCCTCAACTTCTCTGATTTCTTACGCTTGCCACATGAGCATTTCGAAGTCTTCACTTGGGATCGTCAGGTCGATGGTCCCTTCGCTGGGGGAGCGTTCGACGGCTTCTCCGTCGCGAATGAGTTCTACTGCCAAGTGCAGTCGTTGATTCTCTTCAGCACCGAGTTCTTCGTAAGGAATTGCCACTTCCAACAATTGATCGATGGCAGCGACCGACTTGGTGTCAGGGCGTTCTTCCCCGTTGATGACGAGTTTGGGGGTCTGCGGATTTTTGCAATCGATACGGAGTTCGGCACCGAAGGGTTCCACGAAGCGAATGCGGATTTCGTCGAAGTCTCCTAGTTCTGTTTTTGCGGAAGTCTGTGTATCGCAGCGGAGGAGTAGTCGCTCTTCGTCAAAACCGAAGTACATGTTCGTGATCACACTTTCGGTCACCATTGTCATCGTGCCACGTTCGCTGCCGCTTTCGTAATGTCCGGCGTGTCGCCATTCGAAGAACGAGACCCGACCGTTCACTTTGACATTCAAAAGAGATTGCGGTTGTGTGTGGAGATGTCGACGTTCGAAGTGTGCGACCGGCTCAAAGAGAACTGAAGGAGGGAGTTCTCCCAAGAGGGTGTAAACGTTTCGCAAGTGCCGACGGAACAGGTCGTCGAACAGATCGTCCTGACCGGAGTTGTGGTCGTCACCGTACCACCAGTACCAGTCACTTCCTTCAGCGATGAACAATTCTTTCCAGGCTTGCTCCAACGTTTCGGCGGAAGCGGTTCCGGACTCTTCTGCCTTGGTCAGAAATTCTCGGGTAATGTGAACCAGGTCCCAGGCATCCCGATCTTCCTGATGTCCGATCCAGATGTAGAAATCGTGATTGATCCAACTCCCTGCAAAGAGCTTTGGGATTTTGCTTGTCGGTGGATGCTTGGCAAGATGTTCGCTGACGGTGAGCGTCGAAATTCCGGGATCTTTGACAGCTTGCTGATACAGATTTCGCAAGAATCCGATGCCTCCATCGGCATAGTATTCCCAGCAGTTTTCGCCATCGAGAATAATCGGTACAAACGGAGTTTGTGTGGCATCGTGCTCTGCGACTGCCCTGCCGATTCCTTTGACTTTCGCCAACAGATCCTCAGCTGCCCAACGAGGTTCGTTGCGTTGATAATGGAAGCCGATCAAGTCGCTGAGACCGTGGTCTCGGAAAATGATGTCTAACGGCTTTTGATCTGTTCCGGTGCGCCAGGGGCGATAAAGCATTTCTGGTCGGTTGAGGTTTCCATGGTCGTCACGTGAGACGATTTGATCCATGGAATGCCCCAGAATCTCTTCATCCGTGGCAAGCCATTTGAAGCCGTTATCGGCGACTGTTTCCAAGATTGCATTCGAGACTGAACCTTCAGAAGGCCAGAGTCCACGAGGTGCTTCACCGAAGAGCTTCGTGTGATATTCCACAGCCATTGCGAGATGCTTTTGCGCGTCTTCGCTGTAGCTTTCAACGTACTTTGGCATGGGGCAGCCGGGCATCGCTTCCCAAGCTGACTTTTTATCCCAGAGGAGTGGCAAAATTGGATGGTAGAATGGCGTTGTCGTCAGCTCGACTTGACCACCTTCCATGAGTTTCCGATGTAGCGGAATGACTCGCCCAACAATTTCACGTTGTTTGTCGAGTAACCAGGTCTTTTCTGCTTCTGTCCAGCCGGCTCCTTTCTTTCGGAATTCACGGAGTTCGGCATCTTTTTCGAAGAGAAGTTCATGGAACCAGGCCAGGTTGTGCCAGACCTGCAAGTCCCTCAGTTCCTGATTGGTGAAGCGGGAGTGTGCGTCTTGTACGGAATCTCTCCCGATCCCTCTTTTCTGATGCAGTTCGCTGTACCGTTTGTGAGGGCGAATCATACTCTGCTCGTTCGCCATGAAAAAATTATCGAACAGATAGTATGTATCTTCGAGCGATAACGAGTCTGCCGGGATTCTTGACACATCTAGATGCCGGTCGCTTCCCCCATTCACGTAACGTTCAATTTGAACTAACAGACTCGGGACAAGATTGATCGTGCAATGAAACTCCGGAACCTCTTGAATATGCAAGGCCATGCCGATGTAATCTTTTGTGGCATGCAGTCGGACCCAGGGCATGAGTGTTTCGTTGGCAATGTCGTCCGGGTAATACGGCTGATGTTGATGCCAGAACAGTGCAAGAGAGACCGGTTTCATGAGTATTGACTCGGTGATTGTTCAATCACGTGCTGTGCTCCACAGAACGCAAAACAGAGCGCAAAGACGTGGAGCAGTGGTAATTAACGAGTTGCGTTGCCTGGGTCATCCGTTGACGTCAGGGCATGAAGTACGCATCTTTGTATAAGACAGCTTACTTCCTATGCGGAAAGCGATGCAATGATGGAATTCCTCACTACTTAAGAGACCAACATCAGGTCTACGGGGCAGAGCCGGCAGACCTAACTCAGCTTCGCAATCACACGTTCGTACACATCAGTGTACTCCTGCGCGATGCGGTCCCACGACGAATCTTTGACCATGCTGTTGAGAACAAGTTTATTCCAGTCTTCGGTGTGATGTATGAACATTCCAACTGCTCTCCAGACTGTATCAAGAAACAGGTCTGCATCGTACTCACGGAAGACAAACCCCGTCGCTGTTCCATTGTCGAGAGTGTGACGTTGAACATCGACAACAGAGTCCGTCAGTCCACCGACGGCATGCACGATTGGCGGAGTCCCATAGATCTGGCTGTATTGCTGATTCAGGCCACACGGCTCGAAGCTGCTCGGCATTAAGAAAGCGTCTGAGCCGGCCTCAATGCGGTGTGCGAGTCCTTCCTGGAAACCAATATAGACAGCAACCTTTTCCGGATAGTTTTTCTGAAGCTCTAAAAGAATTTCTTCGTAACGGGGGTCTCCCGCTCCAAGAAAGACGAATTGAACATTGGCGTTCAGAATTTGAGTTGCCTTTTTTGTGATGAGGTCGAGCCCTTTCTGGTCCGTCAATCGGGAGACAAGTCCGAGGACCATCGCTTCAGGGTTCTCTGGCAAGCCCATTTCTCGCTGTAAGGCTGCTTTGCACTCAGCCTTCCCTTCCTTGTAGTTCTGGAAGTTGTACTGCATGGCGATATGAGGATCGGACTCGGGGTTCCAGATCGACATGTCGACTCCGTTCAGAATGCCGATATAATCTTCCCCGCGATTTTCGAGAACGGGATCGAGCCCATAGCCAAATTCTGGAAGGCAGGTCTCTTTGGCGTATGTCGGGCTGACAGTCGTCACCATATCTGCCATGGAGATGCCACCTTTCAGCAAGTTCAAATTTCCGAAATATTCGAACTGCTCCCAGTTGAAGTATCTGGAGTTCAGGCCGGTATTGAGCATTTGTAAACTTGGAAACTCTCCATGAAAGGCCATGTTGTGAATGGTGTAGACCGTCCCAATGTTTCCGAGTTCGCCCTGATGTTCCCGTTCTTGCAGGATGAGCCCCGGCACGAGGCCGGTTTGCCAATCATTGGCGTGAATAATGTCAGGTCTAAAGAAATGCCTGGCAGTTTCCACGGCAGCCCGGCTGAAGAAGAGGAAACGTTCGGCGTTGTCCCCATAGTCTTGACCATTTTCGAGATAGATTCCGTCTCGATCAAAGAAATGCGGACGATCGATCAAAAAGACCCGCACATCACTGTCGGGGATTTTTGTCTCGTAAATGTCCGCCGAGAGTGTTGTGTGCAACATCTCGAACTCAACTTGACCGATGATTTCACCACGGTCTGATTCTGGGATGTGTCGGCGATAACACGGCAGAACAAGTACAACTTCATGTTCACTTGCAACGAGGGCTTTAGATAGTCCAGTCGCCACATCAGCGAGCCCTCCGGTTTTCGCAAACGGAACTGCTTCCGATGTGACCATCATAATCCGCATTCTGGACTCCAAATTTGACAAATCAAAACAACAACAGCCGGTCATCCAAGATCACACGCTTTGCAAAGTTAGCTGATGTTCTGCACAAACCAAATCGAAACCTTTGAAATTCGACAATTTGGATTTATTGAGAAGCGAGAAGCCCCATCTCGGAGCTTGTTGAATTGATATCCTGGCTTCATCAAGTTGTAATGAAACCTCACTGAGGCATCACCAAAAGAAAATCGAGGCGTTGACGATGAAAACTACAGCGAGTGTTGAGATTGACCGCCCGATTGAAGATGTTTTTGACCTCACGAATAATCATGTCGCTGAGTGGAGCGAAGTTGTTATTGAGGATCAAATCATTGAAGAAACCCCAGATGTTGTCGGTTCCACATTTCGGTCGATCACCGAAAATCAGGGGCAGCAGATGGCCTTTGAAGGGATTGTTACGCAGTATGAATATCCAAACTTAAACGCGGTTCAACTTGTCGGTCAATTTTTTGACATAGATGCCGCATATTTCTTCGAGCGGATCACCTCTCACAAAACCAAAGTGACTCAGGTCTCCGAGGTCAGACCCAAAGGAGGGTTGAAGATCATCTTTCTCCTGTTTGGGGGGTTTATGAAGGGTGCGAGTTGCAAAGCGGCTGAGAAAGAACTGAACAATCTAAAAGTCTTTTGCGAGCAACAGGGAAGCCCCACTTCGTAATGCATTTCCAGCTACGAACCGTTTCTCGTTAACCGCAGTTCAAGGAAGCACGACGTTGCGGAATTGTCTTCTTTATTCGTTCGGCTTCGCGATGAATCGATAGCCGGTCCCGCGGACCGAAAGCAAATGGTGCGGGTTGCTCTGGTCATCTTCAATGTACTTGCGAAGGCGCATCACAAAGTTGTCGATGGTGCGTGAAGTCACTTCCGCCCCCTGCTCCCAAACGTCTTTGAGAATTTTTGTTCGCGAAAGAACATCACCTTCGTTTTCGATGAAGTATCGTAGCAGCTGCATTTCCATTGTTGTCAGCTGATGTTTCTCTCCATCTTTAACGACTTCAAAGGTCTTGAAGTTGATTTGGATGTTGCCGATTTGAAACTCTTCAATTTCGGTTGCGTGTTTCGGTGGAGGCTCAATGCGTGGCCGTTTGAGGAGATTCCGGACTCGGCTGAGGAGTTCAGGCAAATTGAACGGCTTGGCGATGTACTGGTCAGTTCCGCAATCGAAGGCGTGCGATTTGTCTTCGCTGAGCGTCCGGGCACTGAGGACGATGATGGGAATGTTCTGGTCCCGTTCACGAATGGCGCGGCAGATTTCGTAGCCGCTCATTCCCGGAAGCATGAGGTCGAGAATGATGAGATCGACGTCATGAGAGTTCTCTTCGAAGTAGGAAAGCGTTGACGGACCATCACCGAGCACGACAGTTTCGTAACCTTCGGCGTCCATGTTGAAACGCAGGCCTTCGGCAATAGCCTCTTCGTCTTCAACGATCAGGATTCGTTTAGTTTTGCTTGACATCGATGAAAATCGCCCCTGAATCGAATTGTGAGTTCGATTGTCATTTTGCAGCGAATCAGACAATACAGTAAAGAATAATTTTCTTCAGCAGTTCAGTCTACATGAAATACAAGTCTAGAGCAGTTTGCTGTGCCGTTTGCCCGTGAAGAACGCATTTCTCTATTAAAAATGCTGTTCGCCTCGAGGCAGAAACTGCAAACCAATTCGAAAGATGCTCCAGCAGCACACTCGGAAGTCTGCTGCTGGAACACTTTTGCGTTTCTTGTGCCTGTGGAGAGTGCTTTTTATGTGGGAAATCGCACATGTCCACGAGGCAGACTGCGGACCTCGTCGATCGAAATGACTCTGGAAAGAGACTCTCTGACTACTTCCAGGGGGGCTGCTCTGGCAAGTATTTGTCGAACTCTGCGATCAACTTCGCCTGATAGTCACCAGCGTAAGTTCCCGAGAAGAAGCGGTCGCAGGCTTCTTCCAGAAAGCGAGTCCAACTTTCTTCCTCGTGACCGGGATTGATGGGGTAGAAGAGTGCTCCGACAGCCTGAGCGGCATTCATGTCTCCGGGAGCATCTCCGATCATGAGCATCTTTTCCGGAGCGTAGCCCATCTCTTTGCAGGTCGTCAGGGATTCTTTTTTACTCCCCGATTCTTGTCCACAAATGGACTTCACGTATTGATCGATATCATGTTCAGCCCACTCCTTCTGAAGGGCTCCGTTCGGTGTCGCTGAACAGACAATCAAGTCTGCTTTTTCGCCCATCTTCTGGAGAGCTTCGCGCACACCCGGGAATGGTGGGACGCCATGTACCATTTCGTTGACGGTGTCATCAACTGCCTTCGACCAGGCGTAGGCCTGCTTCAGATCAGGATCACCTGTTTTCTCTGCCTCTGGTCCGATCGTTTTCGTACCGAGTTTCGATTCGCGGGCGACCCAATCGCGAACACCTTGAAGTTGTGGCAATTTTGCATTGCGTCGCTGAACTTCTGGGCGTTCTGCAAGCAAATCCAGAGCCAGCAGGTACGCAGGGAACCGGTTGGCTCCGCGAGTTTTGGAGTACAAGTTGGTGAATTCTGCTGCTTCGCGAGCGTATTTCGAGATCGGCTGAAGATTGAAATGGTTGATGAAGTTTGGAATAAAACATTCCTTGTGCTTGATCTCCATTGAGTCAAACGCACAGCCATCCGAGTCGATTCCGATAAGAAAATCACGCTCTTTTTTGAAATTTGCAAGTCCCAGTTCAGACACCTTGCTCGCTCCGCTAGAAGTTTCAGATACGGTGACATCGCATTGATGCCAAATTGTTCGCAATTGGTAGGAT
The DNA here is from genome assembly GCF_048270125.1 of Thalassoglobus sp. Classification (NCBI taxonomy): domain Bacteria; kingdom Pseudomonadati; phylum Planctomycetota; class Planctomycetia; order Planctomycetales; family Planctomycetaceae; genus Thalassoglobus; species Thalassoglobus sp. Next base: position 107,769 of record NZ_JBLWTN010000007.1, read on the forward strand.
ATTGTAAGTCCGTTCGGCTTCCAAGTGAGTTGTCGCAGTTGCTACACATCAAGAATGTCCTGTCTGACGGCTGATTTCTCGTACTGGAGAGCGAATTGATGATTTGCATTGATTCAACAGTTCTCAGACAATGCGTTTTTGCCGGAAACTTAATGTGTTCGGCCAGAGCCAAGCCAATATCGGTCTCAACCTTTGGTTTCAACGTTCTGCTTTGTGGTGAGCTGTCTTTGAAGTCGTGAGTGCGATTTTCACCGACCCAACCAACATTGAAGTGCTTTAAACATTCTTGGATGGAATTTGACTGTGACCTTCGACACTGCAATCTTCGACGAACTTCTGAACAAACTTTCTGCCAATGCACTCGATGTTGATGCCCAACAATCATGGCCGAAGGAGCAATTTCAATGGCTGGCTGAAGCTGGTGTTCTGAAGTGGTTCATCCCGGAAGAGTTTGGTGGGAAAGAACTCACGCAAGTAGAACTGACTGAAGGGTACGAAAAACTCGCGGCTGCCTGTTTAAGTACCTGTTTTGCCTTCACACAGCGAAACGGAGCCTGTCAAAGAATTGCCGGGTCAAAGAACGAAGAACTCAAAGCAGATTTGCTGCCCCGTCTGGCAACCGGCGAACTTTTCGCGACTGTCGGAATTTCGCATTTGACGACTTCTCGTCAGCACATCGCAAAGCCGGCAGTTGAAGCTGAAGAGCAGAGTGATTCCTTCGTTCTCAATGGCATGATCCCCTGGGTGACAGGAGCCACTGCAGCAGACATCGTCGTGACCGGTGGAACTTGCAGCGACGGCAAACAGGTTCTACTTGCGATGCCCACTGCCTCTGCAGGAGTTTCAATCCAACCCAAAGCTGAACTCATGGCGCTCACCTCCACTGAGACAACTTCCATTCGACTGGAAAATGTTTCTGTTCCGAAGCGATCTTTGCTCGCGGGGCCGATTGAAAAAGTGATGAACAAAGGCAAAGGGGGAGGAGCCGGTTCGCTGACAACGTCGATACTCGCATTGGGGCTATCCGCTCGTTCACTGGGACTCCTCGAAGATGAAGCGAGTCGGCGAGACGATCTCATTGGAAAGGCGGACTCCTTCAAACACGAAGTCGACGTGCTGCGTTCAGAGATCCACACAGCCAGTCTCGGTAAGACATTCGGCGATGAAGGTTTGTCACCGACAGCGATTCGTCAACAGGCGAACTCTCTTGCATTGCGAATTACACAAACTGTCCTGGCTGTCACCAAAGGGGCCGGATTCATGGTGGGGCACCCAGCAGAACTGGCTGTTCGTGAAGCGATGTTTTTCCTCGTTTGGTCCTGTCCGCAACCAGTCGTTGAAGGCGTACTGAACGAACTCTCCTGCCGAGACACTTTTTAAGCATTCCCTACTGCTGCTGCTGCTGCTGCTGTGTACTCGTGAAGCTCGCTTTCACAACATTAGAAACTGCTCGCCACGAACCGGTAAGCAATGCCAATCAGTGTGGGCTGGTCGCTGGAAGATTCCGTCAAACGGTCTCTGCATTTAATTTGTGATTGCAGTCCGTTGGGGGATTTACGGTATTTCATTAGAGCTTATCCTGGAACTTGAATTCGCTCTCTCAGAACGTTGAGAAAAGCGGCTATTTCAGAGGTTTTCGGACTGGTTTTAGTGAAAATGTTTCTCGGGGAGGCAAAATTCGCCTGATTAAAAGATTTGTTGATATCGACAGAGACTTATGTTGCAAGTTGCTGATTTGTAAGCGATGATGACATTCCCGCCCGCCTACCTGCCAGTCCTGCCTCGATTGATTTCAAATGTCTCCAAGAAGCTATCACCTGTTGGCCCTGTTCCTGTTCGGAGTGCTCCCGGTTTCTGCTCGTGGAGACGATGCCAAGCTGACACCGGAACAGGTGAAATTCTTTGAAACAAAAATCCGCCCTGTCCTTGTCGAACATTGCTACGAATGCCATTCGGTGGAAAGTGATGAACCGGGAGGGAATTTACTGCTTGATACAAAAGCGGGCATGTTCAAAGGGGGCTTAACCGGTCCCGTTCACATCGCGGGTGATCCGGAAAAGAGCTTGCTGATTAAAGCTCTGAGGTACGATGAAATCGAAATGCCACCAGATCAGCCACTCTCTGAAGCGGTTGTGAATGATTTCGTCAAATGGGTCAAACAAGGGGCGTTCGATCCACGTTCCGTGAAAGCAGATTCAGCATCAGCTCCAACGAAAGAGTATGGTCGAGAGTCACTCTGGTCTTTTCTTCCACGGACAACGCCTGAACTCCCATATGTGGAAAATGAAGCATGGGGACGGGATCCGGTCGATCGGTTCGTGCTTCAGAAAATTGAGCGGAACAATCTCATCCCGACTCAAGACGCCGATCCACGCACATTGATTCGGCGGTTGTACAGCGACCTGATTGGACTTGCTCCAACCTTTGACGAGGTCGAAGAGTTCGCGGCATTGCATGCGAAAAATAAAATCGAAGCGACCGAACAACTCGTTGACCGCTTATTGGAGAGCCCGCAATTCGGGGTTCGTTGGGGACGGCATTGGCTGGACGTCGCTCGCTATGGAGAGTCCAACGGTGATGACGGACTCGGACGCAATGCAACATTTCCACACGCCTGGAGATATCGCGACTACGTCATCGATGCTTTCAATCAGGATGTCCCGTTCGATCGTTTTGTGACCGAGCAAATCGCAGGCGATCTGCTTCCCGCGCAGACCGCAGAGCAACGAAATCGGCAACTCATCGCTACCGGTTTTCTGGCGATCGGTTCCAAACCAGCAGTCGCAATGAACAAAAATTTTGCGATGGACGTCGTTGACGATCAGATCAATGTCGTCAGCACTGCGATCATGGGGCTCAGCGTTGCCTGCGCTCGTTGTCACGATCATAAACATGATCCGATCCCGACGCGCGATTACTATTCGATGGCTGGCATCTTTACGAGTTCACAAACTTTGTACGGAGCTGCCGGAAATCAGGGGCTGACGGCTCCCCCGACACCACTGCATGAACTGGTTTCAGTTTGGGATCCAAGCAGTAAGTCTGATTTTAAAACTTCGCCTCAGTTCCCCGAAACATACTCAGCGAAAATTGATGAACTCCAACCAGAGTTACATCTCTCTTTCCAGCAGAAGCCGGAAATTCTCAACATTGAGGGAAAAACAGCAGAGTTTACCGGGAAAGATTTTGCCAAACTCAAAGAGGCTGCAATTCGGGGGGAGTTGCCAGAACCAGAGACGGAAGAATCAGAAGCGGACGTCTCAAAGACGGACTACGCGGTCTCCTTTTGGTTCAAAAACAATATCAAGAATACCGAACGTCCAATCACCGCATATCTCTTTTCGCGAGGCAAATGGAAAGAGAGCAATCTCGCTGGGGACCATTTGGGGATTGGTGGAAAGCACGATTCCAAACGAACAGGAAAACTTTTCGTCTTTAATGGGAAGCAGAAGAAAGTTTCAATTGCGGGCTCTACTGTCATCTCGCCCGGAACCTGGAATCATGTGGTTCTCATTCGAAGACGGGATCAGATACAACTCTTTCTGAACGGGGCTGCGAAACCGGAAATCGACGCGAAGATCCCATCGACAATTGGAGAGTCTCGCGAGTTTGCACTGGCGACCCGTACCGACAACATGTTTCCGTTAGATGGAAATCTGGCGGAGTTCTCAATTTATTCCAGAGCACTCGATGCTTCAGAGGCCCACTCTTTGTTTGCGGCCTCCGGGCAGCCTCAACGCCCCACCACATTGGGCTTGGCGATGGGAGTTCGCGAAAAGGAAAAACCGCAAGACTGCAAAATTCATATCGGTGGAGAAACCTCCAAACTTGGTGAGGTTGTTCCACGAGGATTTTTGACGGCGTATCAACAAGATTTCGTCAACGCAAATCATGGCGACTTCTCGGCAGCAAGTGACATTCCAGCGGAGGCAAGTGGACGACTGGAATTAGCGAAGTGGCTGACAAGTCCGGACCATCCACAAACTGCCCGAGTTTTTGTGAATCGAGTTTGGAGCCACCTGTTCGGACATGGTTTGGTCGCGACAGTTGACGACTTCGGAGTTTACGGGGCACGCCCATCTCACCCGGAATTGTTGGACTACCTCGCCAATCGTTTTGTTGCAGAAGGATGGTCAGTCAAGAAATTGATCCGAGAACTCGTACTCAGTCGCACATATCAACAAGATAGCCAGTGTGTTGAATTGCTTGCGAAGATTGATCCTGGAAATACATTTTTTGCACGCTACTCGCGGCGTCGGCTTGATGCGGAGTCGATCCGTGATCGGATGCTTCAAGCCAGTGGGAAGCTCGATCTCACACCACAAGCTGGGTCTGCTATTGATCAGATCGATACACTCATCAACTGGCCTCCCGGAGCAGCGACAAACCTGCATCAAAAAACCGACCACCGCAGCATCTATTTGTGCATGCTCCGGCATTCTCCACCACCTGAACTGGCAGCCTTCGATCTGCCAGATGGAATCAAAGTGACCGGTCGTCGAGATGAAACTGTCTTGCCGACCCAAACTCTGTACTTATTGAATAATTCGTTTGTGATCGAACAATCATACGCACTTGCGGAGTATTCATTGAATGATCAAAACCTGCAAGATGCTGATCGGGTGGCGTTTCTGTTTCGCCGGATTCTTCAGCGGAATCCGACCGATTTCGAAATCGAGCAAGCATTGCGTTTGATCGGGTCGATAAAGAAAGAATCCGATCCACAGCAGAAACAACTCACCGAGGTGTGGGCGACCTTATGTCAGGGGTTATTCGCCACGAATGAATTTCGGTATGTCGACTGAAAGCGGTTTTCAACCAGGTTGCCAGCGAGAGAGGATTCTCCGGCTAGTTGTTGAAAATTTGGAATCGAGAGTTCACGAGATTGAGCAAAGCGAGATTGAAATGTTTAGATCAAGAAGAAGCATGCTGAAGTCCGCCTCGTGCGGATTTGGATACTTAGCTTTCCAATCACTGTTTCAACAGCAACTTCTGGCGGAGAGCAGTTCGCTGGTCGCCAAGGCCCCCTCACTCCCCGCACGAGCCAAGCGGGTGATCTTTCTTTGCATGAGCGGCGGCCCTGCTCAGCTGGATATGTTTGATTACAAACCGCAAGTTGGAAAGAAGAAGCATCCCGGTTCGGTCTACAAATTTCAGCAACATGGGGAGTCGGGACTCTGGGCTTCAGAGCTCGTTCCTGAGATGGCAAGACATGTGGATAAGCTCTGCATGATCAACGGAATGTACGCCGACACTGGCAATCATGCGCAGTCGTTCTTGCAACTTCACACAGGTGAAAAGTTGCGCAAGCGTCCCAGCATGGGGTCTTGGATCAACTACGGACTTGGGACGGAGAATCAGAACCTGCCCGGATTCATCAGTCTCAATGCTGCGAAACCCTCTGTCTATTCGAGCGTGTTCCTTCCGCCGATCTTTGAAGGAACTCCGATTGGCGTGAACGGTGAAGATATGTCGCAGGCGATGATCAATGATATTTCCAGCGATCACCTCTCTCCCATAAAGAAGCGAAAACAACTCGATTTTGTACAAGCGATGAATCGTCAGCATCTGGCGCAGCGGCCGGATGATACTCAGCTGGATGGTGTGATTGAGTCGATGGAGCTCGCATTTCGGATGCAAATGACCGCTCCTGAAATTCTTGATCTCAGTTCAGAAACTCAGGAAACGATTCAGCGCTATCGCGTCGGGGAAAAGCTCTCCGTTGGAACCTGCCGACCAACAGATTTTGGCCGGCAATGTCTCCTTGCCAGAAGATTCGCTGAAGCCGGAGTCCGGTTCATCGAAGTCAATCACGGAAGTTGGGATCAGCATAAAAATCACCGCCGAGATCTGGAGGCAAACTGCAAAACGACTGATGCTCCGATTGCTGCCCTGCTGGATGATTTAGAAATCCGTGGGATGCTCGACGACACGCTTGTCGTCTGGGGTGGGGAATTTGGTCGTCCTGGACTGACACCGGAAAACGGAAAAGATGAGACCGGCCACAACTACCGGGGATTCACATTCTGGATGGCTGGTGGAGGAACCAGGCAAGGATACGTCCATGGGAAGACGGACGAGACCGGAGCTCGATCCGTTGAAGGGAAAGTACATTTCCGGGATTTGCACGCCACGATTCTACATCTTCTGGGATTGCCACATGAGCATTTGGCATACTTCCACGAAGGGCGAAACCATCGCTTGACCGGACCTGAAGAAGCGAAGGTTGTAAAAGAGCTGATCGCGTAATCTGATGTCTTTCCAGTCAGCGAGCCGTGAGTCTTAAGTGATGAGTGGTTCAATGACTTCGCCCGCCACATCGGTCAAACGATAATCGCGGCCTTGGAATCGGTGAGTTAATCTCAAGTGGTCCAAGCCAAACCGGTTGAGCATTGTCGCGTGCAGGTCATTCGCATGCACCGGGTTCTCTGCGACACCCCATCCGAGTTCATCGGATTTTCCGTAAACCTGCCCTCCTCGGAATCCACCCCCTGCTAAAAACATGCTGTATGAAAACGGATGATGATCGCGTCCGCTCACGTTGTTTGTATTGCCCCCTCGGTTCTCTCCCAGTGGTGTCCGCCCGAATTCACTCCCCCAGACGACCATTGTGGAGTCGAGGAGTCCACGCTGTTTGAGGTCTTTGATCAATGCAGCGATCGGCTGATCTGCCATGGTGGCATTGAAGTCCAGTTCTGGATCAAGATTTGAGTGATGATCCCAGGAGGCATGCACAATGTTAATACAACGAACACCCCGTTCCACCATCCGGCGGGCAAGCAGGCAGTTTCGGGCGAATGTCCCAAACGTGTCACTGCCATAAGAACCTCGCCCACCCTTGCCCGGAGTTTTTCGGTTGACTCCGTATTCGTCGAGTGTTTGCTCTGTTTCGCTGGATAGATCAATCAACTCCGGAGCAGCTGTTTGCATTCGGAAGGCGAGTTCGTAACTCGAAATTCGACTGGCAATTTCTGGATCGTGAATGGTTTGATAACGTTTCTGGTTCAGGTCATTGAGCGCATCAAGTCCACGACGTTGCAGTTCCATGGAAATCCCTTTCGGGTTCTCCAGGTTGAGGACTGGTTCTCCCTGCGGACGAAACAGGACTCCTTCGTAAACACTCGGGAGGAAACCGCTTTGCCAGAGTGTTGCTCCCCCTGATGAACCTCGCCCGGCTGTCAGAACAACATAACCGGGTAAGTTTTCGGATTCACTTCCAAGTCCATAAGTCAGCCAGGACCCCATGACTGGTAAGCCAAACTCAGCCCGACCGCATTGCATTAGCAATTGCCCAGGGTGATGGTTGAACTGTTCGGAGTACATCGAACGAATCAGGCAAATGTCGTCAGCGACGCCTCCAATGTGCGGGAGCAGATCGGAGAGTTCCATCCCGCATTCACCATGCTTTTTCCAGGTTCGGTTCATCGGTCCCATCAAGCGAGCAGTATCAGGCTTGAGGAATGCGAATCGAACGCCTTCGTAGATCGATTTGGGTAACGGTTGACCGTTCTGTTTGACGAGTTCCGGCTTCCGGTCAAACAGATCGAGCTGTGAAGGACCACCTGCCATAAAAATGAAGATGCACGCTTTGGCTGGCCCTTCGAAGTGCGGTTTCTTCGCTGCCAGTGGAGAGGAGAACTCTGGTTCAGCAGCAGCGAGAGTTGCAGGCCCTAACAGGCCGTCTTGTGCCAGCATCGACCCGAGACCGATTGCACCGATGCCTGATGCTGACGAGAGCAGGAAATCCCTACGGGTTCGGGAGACGATTTGCTGTTGAAGATTGGCAACTTCTGAAGGTCTCATTTCTGTTCACCTGAGTTTGCGAAACGTGCGATATCAGCGCTGAGACCGCGACGTCGTTTCTAGAACACTTTCGTGTTTCTTGTGTCCGCGAATCGAGCGTCTTGTCAGGTGATTGGCTGTGTGCCACGAGACAGGACTGCTACATCTTTATCAAAACCGCTCTAGTCAATCATTCATCGAGCAACTGCTGCTCACGAACCGGTGTTCACCTACTCATGATTCTCTACGACTGATCATCAGCCCAATATCTTATCAATTCGATGTCCATGCACATCTGTCAGCCGGAATGGGCGACCCTGGTATGTGAATGTCAGTCGTTCATGATCGATGCCGAGCAGGTGTAATATCGTAGCCTGAACATCGTGAACATGCACGGGATCTTCAACGACTGAGAAGCCGAGTTCGTCGGTTTTTCCAACAATGGCCCCCTGTTTGATCCCTCCCCCCGCAAACCACATCGTGAAGGCTTGAGGATGGTGGTCACGACCGTTTGTCCGACCCAGAGCGGCGCTCGCTTCGACCATCGGCGTTCGACCAAATTCCCCGCCCCAGACGACGAGCGTATCTTCTAACAGCCCTCGTTGCTTCAAGTCCTGGATGAGTGCTGCTGCTGGTTGATCCGTCATCCCGGCGAGCCGTTTGACTCCCCCTTCCACATTCGAGTGGTGATCCCAGCCAGATTGGTAAACCTGAATGAAGCGAACTCCACGCTCAGCGAGTCGGCGAGCAAGTAAACAGTTACGGGCGAATTCGTTCGGTTTCTTCTCGTCAATTCCATACAGATTCAGCGTCTCTTCTGTTTCTTTTGAGAAGTCCATTAACTCGGGGGCAGCGGACTGCATTCTCCAAGCCATTTCATAGGCACTGATGCGTGTCTGAATTTCGGGGTCGCCGACTTTTTGAAACTGCTTCTGGTTGAGTTTTTCGATCAAATCGAGAGAGGCTCGTTGTGCTTGGTCATCGATACCGGCGGGATTCGAAACGTGAAGAATGGGGTCTCCCTGACTCCGAAATGGAACACCTTGATGAGAAGAGGGCAAGAATCCGGGGCTCCACATTGAGGCTCCCCCGCTGAGGTTTCCGCCACTTTTGAGGACGACAAAAGCTGGCAAGTCTTTCGATTCGTTTCCAATTCCGTAGCTCAGCCATGCTCCAATGGCAGGACGTCCTGGAATCGGGCTACCGGTGTTTAAGAAGAGTTGAGCGGGGGAATGGTTAAACTGCTCGGTATGAACTGAGCGAACCATCGCAATCTCATCGACAACTTTCGACAGATGCGGCAGGACCTCTGAGAGCTCAGCGCCGCTGCTTCCATGTTTTTGAAACTTGAACCGGGGTGCCAGGATGGCTGCGTTCGATTGAATGAATGCGTATCGCTGTCCTTTGATGACCTCGGGGGGAATCGGTTTACCTTCGAGTTCAACCAGTTTTGGTTTGTAATCAAACAGTTCCAATTGGCTGGGAGCTCCCGCCATGAAGAGGTAGATCACGCGTTTGGCTTTTGCGGGATATCGATACGTTCCAGCACTCGCAGCGTTTAATGTGTTCGCTACGGCAGTCCCCTGCCCCGTAGCCTGTTGTGCGAGCAATGAACTGAGTGCAATCTTTCCCAGCCCGACTCCACAATCGGAGAAGAATTGTCGGCGTGTTTGCGAGACGAGGTGTTGATTGATCATGGCTTTGTCACCGTTTCATCGAGATTCAGAATCACGCGTGCGGTCATCATCCAGGCAGCCAACTCGGGAGTTGCCGTCTTAAGTTGAGTCCACTGTTTTGGGTCGAGTGCTCCGCTTTCAAATCTCTCTTTCTGTTCTTTTTTAAATGTCACCAGTGCGGTCACTTCCTCGTCGGTTGGCGGTCGAGTCAGAATCCTGAGAAACATCTCCGAGACAATTTCTCGATCGTTTTTAGGCTCGGACAATTCTTCTTGCGCGATTGCTCGAGCTGCATCGAGAAACATCTCGTCGTTGAGCAAAGTCAATGCTTGAAGCGGGGTGTTGCTGCGGTCTCGACGGACGATGCAATTTTCGCCAGTCGGAGCATCGAAAACTGTGAAGGCTGCGAAAGGAGCGGTTCGCTTCGAGAAAGTGTACAGCGACCGGCGATAGCGGTCTTCACCTTTGGAAACAGGCCATTTGGGACTTCCGTAAGCTGCTGCGTAGACTGTTGCAGGTTGTGGCGGATAAACACTTGGGCCGCCCAGTTTCAGCGAGAGAAGTCCACTGCTTTGTAACGCGAGATCACGAATCATCTCGGCGTTCATCCGAAATCGTGCTCCTCGGCCGAGCAGCAGGTTCTCAGGATCTTTCTTTAACTGATCGGCAGAAATTGTTGACCGCTGACGATACGTTGCGCTCGTCACAATGAGTCGATGAAGTCGCTTTCTCGACCAGTTCAGGCCGTTGGCGCCTTTGTCGGTGAATTGAACAGCCAACCAGTCGAGCAATTGAGGATGTGTCGGATAGCTGGACTGCGTCCCGAAATCTTCGCTTGTGCGGACAAGACCACGGCCAAAAATTTCCTGCCAGTAACGATTCACGGTGACTCGTCCCACCAGCGGGTTCTCTTCGCTGACCAACCATCGGGCAAACTCGAGACGATTGCGTGGAGGAGATTTGGACGAGCTGAGAATCGCTGGCAGGTTTGGCTCGACAACTTCTTTCGGGGTCAGGTATTCGCCGCGATGATGACGGTGGGTGATGCGCGGATTGTCCTCAGGGCGTTCCCGTAGAATCATCGTGGTCGGGTAGCTGGCAAGTTGATTTTGCAGTTTGGTGATCGGCTTGCGCGCCTCAGCCAGTTCGGGAGTTTCTTCGAGGAAGAGATCGAGAAGTGTTGCCTTCAATTCTTCGTGAGGTTCGCCATTCAGTTTCGCGAGCGAATCAATGACATCAATCGGCAGCCGCACCGCCTTCGCAATACCAGGCTCAGTGGAAACCGAAAAGCGAAACCGTCCCAAGCTCGCTGCGAAGTGACGCTCGAAGATCATTTGCAATTCGAGCAGGTGTTGAGGCTGCACAGGCTCTTGAAAGTTCAGGACCAGATGATGCGGTTGCCCTTCTTCTGTGGAGGTTGACCACCCTGTTGAGCCATCGCCATCGAACACGTTGGCTGCCTCGGCAGTTCCGTTTCCGATACTGATTTTTCCAAAAGTGTGCGACGCCTCATGGAAGCTGATCGATTGTTCGCCCGATTTTGCAGTGACCTCACTGAGGAAGAAGTCACCTTTGCGACCTTCGTAGTACGCGCGTCCCGGTCCCTGTGCAGGAAGGCGTTCATCTGGGAGCACTTCGAGACGAATGGCCTTGATCGGTTGTGTGAAGCTTGCGAGGTCGAATTTCAAGTCGAAGACATCTCGCTTGGTGATATCGCCGGTCGAGAGGATTGAGCCGTCTTCGAGTAGTTCCAGTCGTGGAAGATTCGTTGTCATCCTGGCTGGTGTGATGACTTGCCAATGGCGCGCGAGTTCTTTTCTGGACTTTAACCACGCAGCGAATTTAGTTTCGAGATTCCGTTTTCTGCGCTCCTCTTCGCTCCCCTCCCCTTCTGCGGGGGGAAATTTCGAAGCCAGTTCAGATTTCAGTTGTGTGATTTGGTCAAGTGTTTTCTTTCTGGCCTCCTCGATGGCATCGTCGTGAACGAACAGGTCTGGCTCATCCGCATTGTTAAGGAGAGCCATCATCGCGAAATATTCGGTATGCGTAATCGGGTCGTACTTGTGGGTATGACACTGTGCGCATCCAATCGTCATTCCCATCCAAACTGTTCCCGTTGTCGCAACGCGGTCGACCATCGAATAGAACCGGTATTCGAGCGGATCGATTCCCCCCTCTTCGTTAATCATGGTGTTGCGATGAAAACCGGTTGCTATCAGTTGGTCCGTCGTCGCGTCGGGAAGCATGTCTCCTGCGAGTTGCTCAATCGTGAACTGGTCGAAAGGCATGTCATTGTTAATCGCATTGATGACCCAATCACGAAAGGGCCAGATCGAGCGGGGGCGATCTTTTTCATAGCCGTTCGTATCGGCATAGCGAGCCAGGTCGAGCCAGTGACGCGCCCAGCGTTCGCCGTACTGGGGTGATGCCAGCAGTTCGTCGACGAGTTTTTCGTAGGCCTGTGGATCAGAACTGTTGACGAACTTATCGAGTTGTTCGATGGTCGGAGGGAGTCCAGTTAAATCGAGATAGAGACGTCGTGCGAGACTGTTTCGATCTGCCTCGGGGGACGGGGCGAGATTCTCTTTTTCCAGCTTTGCCAGGATGAAGAGATCAATCGGATTTCGCGACCAGTCGGCTTGTGAAACCATCGGAAGTTTCGGCAAGGTCGGTTCAACAAACGCCCAGTGCTGTTTGTACTGCGCTCCTTGCTGAATCCACTTTTTGATCGCTTGAATCTCCTCAGGCGTCAGTTGCAATCCTGAATCGGCGGGTGGCATGCGATCATCATCAGACTCACTACTGATCCGGGCGAACAGCTCACTTTGCGAATGGTTCCCCGGAGTGATTGCCTTGTAGCCTCCACGATCTTCAGTCGCCCCCCGAAAAGTGTCCAGCCGCAAATCAGCTTCTCGAGCCGCTTCGTCTGGGCCGTGGCACTTGTAGCATTTCTGAGAGAGTATTGGCCGAATCTCTTTTTGGAAATCGACCGTAGTCTCATCCGCAACGACGATCGAGACGGAAAGACAAAAGAGAAGCTGGAATGTGATTAACAGGCGGGGCATATTCGGCAGATTCTAAAAGGTGGGTTATCAAAAAGTATTATCAACCGTTAAGTTGGCTGCGTCAAACGGCACGCCTAAGTGCGAGGGGCAACCTCGCGTTGATGGTCATTAAAGTGTCACGTCGGAATGTCCTTTAGAGTGTCCCTTTTGGTATGTTGAATCACGAGAGTTGAGGGGACAGGGAGCTGGCTTTGCCCCTCTTTTTTTCGGCTCACGTTTTTCTTCTCGGTTGAAGTTACGAGGACATTTTTCACGTCAAGACGATAGATTCTTTGCAAATATTTATTGAATTGAATGGAGAGTAAGATGCGAAAGCTTTCGCAATGGATGAGTCTTCTGGTCTGTTTTTTTGTGGTTGTGGCTGACGTTTGTGGTGAAACAAACTGGACTGCCGGTTCGGACTTTGCCGTCATCACTCCAGAAAAGTCAACGTGGATGGCGGGCTACGCGTCCCGCAAGAAACCGTCAGAGGGAGTTGCCTCAGATCTGTACGCAAAGGCTGTTGTGCTGGACGATGGTGAGGGGCATCGAGCTGCGATTGTGACGTTTGATCTCATCACGGTCCCACGTGAACTCCGAGATCGCGTCGCTGCCAAAGCTGAGGAGCTGTATCAGATTCCCTCTGAGTCCGTCTTACTGAATTGTTCGCACACGCACTGTGGTCCGGTTGTCCGTGTTCCAGAAGAGATTGTGATCGACATTCATGAACAGAAAGTTGCTGATGCACGCGATTACAGCCAGAAGTTGGAGCAGACGCTGATCAAGCTGATTGGCGGTGCGATTGAGAACTCAGTCCCATCCAAATTGACGTACCATCGCGCACGAGCCGCATTTGCAATGAATCGTCGTTTGCCTTCAGGAGGGACCTATCGCAATAGTCCCAATCCTGCGGGGCCAGTCGATCATGATGTACCTGTTTTAAAGATCACAGATGCTGCTGGGAAATTGACAACGATTCTGTTTGGCTACGCCTGCCACAATACAACGTTGGGCATCTTCGAGTTTTCGGGAGACTATGCTGGTTTTGCTCAAACGGAAATTGAGAAAGCGAACCCCGGCGTGGTCGCCATGTTTGTGATGGGTTGCGGTGGAGACCAGAATCCCTACCCGCGTCGACGTCTCGATTTGGCGATGACGCACGGGAAAACCCTGGCGACTGCTGTTGAAGCTGCTATGGAAACGCCGGCTATCTCAGTGACAGGACCACTTAAGTCGAGCTTGAGTCAAGTCGAAGTGAAATATGCTGCAGGACCGAAACGGGAAGAACTCGAAAAACGTCTCACAACGGGGAATCAGTACACGCAACTGCATGCGAAGAGGCTTTTGCATCAACTCGAAACTGAAGGCAAACTTCGCTCAAGCTACACCACACTTGTCCAAACATTCCAGTTTGGAGATTCACTGACGCTGGTCGCCCTGCCGGGAGAAACGGTCGTCGATTACGCCTTGCGACTCAAACGAGAGTTTCCGGATCGAAACATGTGGGTTGCAGGTTACAGTAACGACGTCTTCACCTACCTTCCGAGTGAACGAATCCTGAAAGAGGGGGGCTATGAAGGTGGCGGTGCGTTGATTTACACCTCTTCAATCCTCCATCCCGGACCAATCGCCGCTGGCATCGAAGAACGAATCATTCAGCCAGTGCACGAAGCACTCGGGAAATGATGCTGTCAAAGTTTCAGGTGCTGCTTTGACCGAAGGTGGGCACTTCGGTCTTTTAAGAACTGATCCTGAAGTCTCAGTGGTGTTTCGTTCTTTTTTCAAAGAACTGTTCTCTTTGGTTTGTACTTTTCTCTTGCTGGAATTGTTTTAATTGTGTATTGCTCATCAACCTGCTTGACATACTCGCGCTGCGCAGAAACTCCTGGCAACCATGATCGTTGAAATCGGAAGATGAGGCATGTCGGCACAACTTGATTTTTCGGGTTACGAAACGGATGGCTTTTACGACGAGCTGTTTGATGAAAACCGCCAGCCCCGCCCAGGTGCGGAACTGCTTGCGAACTCGATTGCCAGTCTCGCTCCGGGTGAGTTGCTTCGACGACAAGGTGCGATTGATCATGCGATGATGCGTATGGGGATCACGTTCACCGTCTATGGGGATGACCGTGGCACCGAGAAAATCTGGCCTTTTGATATTATTCCTCGCATCATTGGTCCGACAGAGTGGGATGTCATTGACCGAGGTTTGAAACAGCGAATTCAGGCGTTGAATTGTTTTGTCAATGATATTTACCACGATCAGAATATCATTCAAGACGGCATTCTTCCCCGAGAGCTGCTCGAAGATGCAGCTTCATTTCGACCTCAGTGTGTTGGACTCAATCCCCCTCGCGGAGTGTGGGTTCATATCACCGGAACGGACTTGATTCGGCATAACGATGGGCAGATTTACGTCTTGGAAGACAATTTACGCTGTCCGTCAGGCGTCTCGTACGTTTTGCAAAACCGGCTGTTGATGAAACGGAGTTTTCCGCAAATCTTCAAAGCCTCTCGAGTTCGACCGGTCATCGATTACCCGAGTGACCTTCTACGAACGTTGCAGTCACTGGCACCGGATATTCTGGAGCCAACAATTGTTCTGCTGACTCCAGGCGTTTTTAATTCTGCATACTATGAACACTCGTTCCTGGCCCAACAGATGGGCGTGGAGCTTGTCGAAGGACGTGACCTGGTCGTGAAAGATGGCTACGTCTTCATGAGGACAACAAGAGGTTTTCAACGTGTCGATGTGATCTACCGTCGAATTGACGATGACTTTATAGATCCCCACGCATTTCGTGAAGATTCGGTCCTGGGAGTTCCGGGTATCATGGAAGCGTATCGGAACGGTCGTGTTGCTCTTGCGAACGCACCGGGGACGGGTGTCGCTGACGACAAGGTGATCTATTCATTTGTCCCCGACATGATCAAGTATTACCTCAACGAAGAAGCCACTCTGCCCAACGTGGAAACGTATATTTGCCATCGCCCGGAAGATCGCAAGTATGTGCTGGAACATCTTGATGAGCTTGTCGTGAAACCCGCAAATGAATCGGGTGGATACGGGATGCTGATCGGTCCTAATTCAACATTGGAAGAACGAAAGAAGTTTGCGGAGCTAATTAAAAATAATCCGAGAAATTATATCGCTCAACCGACGTTATCGCTGTCACGCGTTCCGACTTTAATCGACAATCAATTCGAAGGGCGTCACGTCGACCTGCGCCCTTACATCCTGTACGGAGAGTCAATCAAAGTCCTTCCTGGAGGACTCACACGAGTCGCCTTGCGAAAAGGGTCGTTGATTGTGAATTCGTCGCAAGGTGGCGGAAGTAAAGATACATGGGTCGTGGCTGCGGATGATGTCGAGTTACCAGAGTCGACTTAGTGCAGCCTTTTGACCACCGGGTTCGAGACCGGAGAAGAAGCAAATTTGTTTTCTCATGAGCGACATGATACGTACGAGTCTCTTTTAAGAGCGAACGCGAAAGACCATCAATGCTAAGCCGCGTTGCTGAAGCGATCTATTGGACAGCCCGATATGTTGAACGAGCAGAAAACCTTGCTCGCTTTGCGGACGTCACTCTGCATATGACTTTGGACCTGCCGTTGGAAGTTCAACAGCAATGGGAACCACTCGTACACGCGACTGGCGATCAAGACTACTTCAAAGAACACTACGCATATGCATCAGCAGAAACTGTGATGCAGTTTCTTGTGTTCGACAAGGAGTACCCGAACTCGATCATTTCATCACTTCGGGCTGCCCGCGAGAATGCACGATCCGTTCGCGAGGCAATTCCCTCTGAGATGTGGGAGCAGTTGAATTCATTCTACCACTTGGTTCGTGATGCGAATCAAAACTTCTCCTCAATCGATTCCCCGTCTGAGTTCCTGCGCTCGATCAAAGAGAGTAGTCACCTTTTCAACGGAATTGCCGATGCGACAATGTCGCACGATGTCGGTTGGAACTTCGCGAATTTAGGACGAGTTCTGGAGCGAGCTGACAAAACGTCCCGGCTTCTGGATGTGAAGTATTTCATCCTGTTGCCAAAAGTGACGGATGTTGGAACCCCGATTGAAGATTTGCAATGGGCGGATGTGCTGCGTTCGGTGAGTGGATTTCAAAGCTATCGCAGGCACTATCATGGCATCACCGTTGAGCGAATTATTGAGTTTCTTGTTCTGGATCGAAACTTCCCGCGCGCCATCAATTATTGCATCACGAATGCGGATGAATCGCTTCATGCAATTTCAGGAACCCCATTAGGGATGTTTCAAAATCCAGCCGAGCGGATTTTAGGACAACTTCGATCCGAACTGGCGTACAATCATGTCGAGAGCATCGTGGAGACCGGACTTCACGAATTTATCGATTCATTGCAGTTGCGGCTGAATCAGGTGGGGGAAGCGGTGCATGACACATTTTTTGCACTACGTCCGGTTGACCATCCGACTCCTCCGCAGTCTCAATCTCAAATACAGTCCTAGCGCAGCCAATGTGGCTGCTGGACATGCGACAAAGGATCTAGAGCATCTTGCGGATTGGTTTGCAGGTTCTGCCTCGTGGCGAACAGCATTTTTCCTAGAGAAATGCGTTCTTCACGGGCACACGGTAGAGCAAACTGCTCTAGAGCATTTTCAATGCTTGTCGTGCCCGTGAAGGTCACTTTCATGACTTCATCAACTGCTCGCCACGATTAAAATTTTCTGTCTTCACCATCTCACTAGAGCATCTCCATGCCGATTCGCGTTGCGCTTCATCACGAGACGAGCTATCAGTACGACCGTCCAATTTCCCTCGGACCGCAAACTGTTCGACTACGCCCTGCCCCGCATTGTCGGACTCCCGTACAAAGTTACTCGTTGAAAGTTGTTCCTGAAGAGCAGTTCCTGAATTGGCAACAGGACCCTTTTGGAAACTTTCAAGCTCGATTGGTCTTTCCAGAGAAGACGGACGAGTTTCGTGTCGCTGTCGATCTCATCGCGGAAATGACGGTCATTAATCCGTTCGACTTCTTCATTGAAGAGTATGCTGAAGAGTTTCCTTTTGAGTACGCTGCCGATCTGAAATATGATCTCAGCCCGTATCTGATCTGCTCGGAATCCAACGCGAAATTTCTTGAGTTCGCAAAATCGATTGACGTCAGCCCGAAGCGTCCAGTCACGTTTCTGGTCGATTTGATTGCGACTTTACAGTCCGAGATCAAATATCTGATTCGTATGGAACCAGGCGTCCAGTCTCCGGAAGTGACTCTGTCAAAACGTTCGGGGAGTTGTCGCGATTCCGCTTGGCTGCTTGTCAACTTGCTGCGTCATTTTGGATTAGCCGCCAGATTTGTTTCCGGTTACCTGATTCAGCTGGCCGCAGACGAAAAGCCATTAGATGGCCCGGGAGGGACAGATGTCGACTTCACGGACCTGCACGCCTGGACAGAGGTTTTCCTTCCCGGAGCAGGATGGGTTGGATTGGACCCGACCTCCGGACTCTTTGCTGGTGAGGGGCATATTCCGTTAGCTGCCACGCCGACTCCTCAGTCTGCCGCGCCGATTTCTGGTGCTGTTGAAAAGTGTGAATCCGAATTTTCGTTTGAAATGACTGTCACGCGGATTCACGAAGATCCGCGAGTCACAAAACCTTACACGGAAGAGCAATGGCAGCGAATCAATTCCGTCGGAACTCTGATTGATAATCGGCTGAAAGAAAACCGCGTCGAACTGACGATGGGAGGCGAGCCGACATTTGTTTCGATTGATGATATGGAGAGCCCTGAATGGAACACAGCAGCCGTCGGTGAAATGAAGCAGAAGAAGTCGATTGAATTGATTCAGCGGCTTCGCAACCGGTTTGCTCCGGGAGCATTGCTGCACTTCGGACAGGGAAAATGGTATCCGGGAGAATCATTACCTCGCTGGGCATATTCGTGTTTGTGGCGCAAGGACGGAGAGCCGATTTGGTCTCATCCCGAGCTGCTGGCCGACGTCTCCACTCAAGGATCAGAATCCGTCGACTCAGCTGCCACCTTTATTGTCGAATTTGCTGAACGCTTAGGTGTCGGAGATGAGTGGATTCGCCCCGCTTATGAAGACGTCTGGCAAACCATCGAGAACGAACAGAAACTTCCAGTCGATGTTGATCCTCAGAAATTTGATTTGGATGCTTCTGAAGAACGACGGCGTCTTGCGAGAACACTGGAGAAAGGAGTCTCGACACCTACGGGATATGTTCTCCCCTTGAAGAAGGCCTGGTGGCAAGCAAAAGCCGCATGGCAAAGCGGGCCGTGGCCGTTGCGGACCAAGAAGCTCTTTCTGATCCCGGGCGATTCCCCGATCGGCTTGCGTCTGCCGCTCGATTCGCTTCCTTCGGGAGTCAGCAAAATCCTGTATCAAATTGATCCTTTCGCTCAGCGTGATCCCCTTCCCCGCTATCAGGAACTTCGTCACTCGGCCCAGGCACAATTGACCTCACCAGAAACACAGATTACCGAACAACGAAGAGACTTTCGTGCGACAGCTGAGTCGCTTGAGCAGAATGGTGCTGCCGAAGCAGAGGAAGTCTCTCCTGAATCGTTGAGCAAAGTGCTGAATACGGCGATGTGTATTGAGCCTCGTGGCGGTCGGCTCCATGTCTTCATGCCTCCGGTAGAGCGTCTCGAGGACTATCTCGAATTGGTGGCGCTCGTCGAAGAGACCGCTCTCGACTTGCAAACTCCTGTTGTTCTCGAAGGGTATCTTCCGCCTCACGATGAACGACTCGAAATCCTCAAAGTCACCCCTGACCCGGGCGTGATTGAAGTCAATGTTCCGCCAGCTCACAACTGGGAGCAACTTAAGGAGATCACCGAAGGTGTTTACGAAGAAGCTCGGCAGTCTCGGCTCGGGACTGAAAAGTTTGAGCTTGATGGAAAGCATACCGGAACCGGAGGGGGAAACCATGTCGTTCTGGGGGGACCAACTCCAGAACGGAGTCCTTTTCTGCAGCGACCAGACATTCTCAAAAGCTTGATCGGATACTGGAACAATCATCCGGCACTTTCGTATCTCTTCTCAGGCCAGTTTATCGGGCCGACGAGTCAAGCTCCGCGCGTCGATGAAGCGCGGCGCGATGCGATTTACGAAATGGAGATTGCTTTCTCACAAGTACCGACTCCGACCGACTCACAGTCGGTCCCACCATGGCTTGTGGATAGGATTTTCCGGCATCTTCTAGTCGACCTCACCGGAAATACTCACCGAGCTGAATTTTGTATCGACAAACTCTTTTCTCCAGATTCCTCGACCGGGCGACTTGGGCTTGTCGAACTGCGTGCATTCGAAATGCCTCCTCATTCCAGAATGAGTCTCGCTCAACAGCTCCTTGTACGATCGCTGGTCACACGGTTCTGGGAAGAACCGTACAACGGAAAGCTGATTCGCTGGGGAACCGAGATTCATGACCGATTCTTGCTTCCTCATTGGCTCGAAACCGACTTGGCTGCGGTCATTGAAGACTTAAGAGCATCCGGGATTCCTTTTGAAAAAGAGTGGTTTGCCCCACATTTAGAATTCCGCTGCCAGTACATCGGCGAGATTCAAAAAGGAGACATCCAGCTTGAACTCCGGCAAGCCATCGAGCCCTGGTACGTTTTAGGAGAAGAGCCAGCAGGCGGCGCGACGGCGCGATATGTCGATTCGTCGTTGGAGAGGTTGCAAGTCAAAGTTCAGGGACTCACTGACCAGTACACCATCTGCTGCAATGGTCATCAACTTCCATTGACCCCAACTGGGCGAAATGGAGAGTTTGTCGCAGGTGTCCGCTATCGGGCATGGCAGCCGCCGAGTTGCCTGCATCCGACAATTCCGATCGATGCTCCACTCACAATTGATATTGTTGATCTATGGAACAAGCGGTCAATCGGAGGATGCCAATATCATATTGAACACCCCGGTGGGACGAATTCCTCAAGCTATCCGGTGAACGCACTTGAAGCTGAAAGTCGGCGAGCTTCGCGATTCTTCACAACGGCACATACAGGGGGTAGAATCGAACCCGCTCCCCAGATTGTCAGCAATGAGTATCCCTGCACTCTGGATTTAAGACGAGCTCGATAACCTGCCCCTTGAAGCGGAGGTTGACGAACGACGTGACCTCACATGATAAGCTCCCTGGATGTCCCCACCACTCGTGATTGATAAAAAAATGTCTGCATCGTACACCGCACCAGAAAAGGTGTTCGACGAAGCTTACTTCAAGGGGGAACCGAGGCCGCATTGGAAAAAGTTCTGGAGCCAACTCGATCAACTCGGCCGAGAAGAGCTTCATCAGCGTTCGCGGCAAGCTGACGAAATTCTCGACGAGAATGGAGTCACTTACGGCGCGACCGGAGAAGATTCGACCACTGCCAGACCGTGGAAATTGGATCTCATCCCGATGATCCTGGACGAATCCACGTGGAAAGTCATCGAAGCAGGAATCGATCAGAGAGCGCGATTGTTCAATCTGCTGATTAGTGATCTCTACGGTGAGCAGCGAACCATCAAAGAGGGGCTGCTGCATCCCGAAGCAGTTTTTGCACACCCCGGATATTTGCGTGCCACCATTGGAATGCATCAGCAAGAGCGTTCCCTGATTTTTTATGCGGCCGAGCTTGCCCGTTCTCCCGATGGTCGCATCTGGGTGATGGCTGACCGTGCCGATTCGCCAGCAGGTGTTGGCTTTGCATTAGAAAATCGAATTACAGCCAATCGATCATTGCCAGTTTTGAGCCGGTCACTTCAGGTTCGCAAACTTTCTCCGTTTTTCGCTCAATTCAACGAGACACTCCGCTCGCTCTCTCCTAGAAAAGTCGAACATCCCCGTATTGCATTACTGAGTGCTGGTCCGAGCAATCCGCACTACTTTGAGGATGTCTATCTGGCACGTTATCTGGGGTACGATTTAACACAAGGGAGCGATTTAGCAGTTCGTGACGATCAGGTCTTTATCAAGACTCTGGCGGGGCTCGTTCCCGTTGATGTTCTGATGCTACGCGGAAATGAATGCGGAATTGACTCTGTCGAATTCGGCGGTCGATCTTCACATGGTGTTGCGGGACTTCTGCATGCGATCCGGCAAGGAAATGTTGCAGCGGTCAATATCCCCGGTTCCGGGATCATCGAAGCCCCTGTTTTTCAGGCACAACTCCCCGGAGTCTGCCAATTCCTGCTGGGTGAAGAACTCAAGTTGCCATCGATTGCGACATGGTGGTGTCAAAATACAGAAGATCGAAAGTACGTTTTTGACAACCTTCAGAATTTAGTTGTAAAACCAGCTTTCAGTGCCAGTGGCAGCGAAGAAGTGATTGGAGCCGATCTCTCAGCAAGCGAAATCGACAAACTGAAAAAACGGATCATCGATAAGCCCTATCACTTTATCGCTCAGGAACTGATTGCACGGTCCGCTGTACCGATGGTCGGACCTGGCGGCGATTTACAGCCGGGGCATGTCGCCTTCCGAGTCTTTGCTGTTTCCGCCGAACAAGAGTATTCCGTCATGCCCGGCGGTTTGGTGAGAGCATCAGATTCTTCAGGGCCGATGGAACTCTCCATTGCAGGAGGAGAGACGAGTAAGGACTTATGGGTTCTGGCATCGGAACCGGACGAAGCTCGCTCTCTGCTCCCAGTTGAGCACACAGGAATCTCACTGAAACGTTCGAGCGCGATGTTTCCAAGTCGTGTTGCCGATGATCTCTTTTGGCTAGGGAAATCTCTCGAGAAATCTGATCAGTTGGCAAGAATGATGCGGTTTCTGGTCACTCGGATAGAATTGACGGGGGATTCAGACTCGTCTGCAACGTCGAGTCTGGCTCGTGTTCTCGCCGATATTGGAGCGATTAAGTCGACCGTGGAATTGACGGACCTCTCTGCGAATATCTCGAAGCTTTCAGAACTGACAGCTTCGATTCTTCCAGAAGCAGATCAGTCTCGAGGTTTGATTGCTTCGATCTCAGAAATACTTCGACTCGGTTCGTTAGTTCGAGATTGGATTTCCCCAGAAACCTGGCAACAGTTTAACCGGGCGGGGTCAAAATTCCTGTCGTCCTTAAATGCTTCAAAAGACCTGGCGCATTTAGCGGACGCCTTTGACGACCTGATTCTTACACTCGCATCAGCGATGGGGTTGATCGACAACGGCATGATTCGTGGGCCAGCCTGGCGGTTCTTGGACATCGGTCGTCGGATTGAACGCGCCAGAACAACGTCGTCACTGGTGCGAAGTATTGTAAAAAATGGTCAGTATCAGGATGTGGCGACCCTCAAAATGCTGATCGAAGTCTCCGATTGCAGGATGACATACCGTTCCAGGTATCTGGATGATGTTCAGCAAAATGCTGTCGTCGATCTTTGCATGACAGACGCAACAAATCCGCGTTCGGTCATCTCTCAACTTGAAGTCATCTCCAACCATGTCGACGCACTTCCGAACTCTTCAAGTGAAGCGTTACATTGCGAGGAAAAACGTTTAGCCATGACAGCACTCCATCATGTGAGCCTGCTGACATCAGAAGAATTAGGGCGAAAACATTCAGTCGCTTTAGAGAGTGTGACGGTCTTTGTCGAACAATCCATGAAGGAACTCGCTGCGTTGCTCGAACGGAAATACTTGTTGCACTCCGGTGAACCGAGACAATTTGCGGAAATTCCAGGAGTGATCGCTTGAACTATCAAATCACGCATGTCACTTCGTATTCCGGGTCCTCCCCCGTTTCAGTTTGTCATAATCAAGCCTGGTTAAAGCCACGGGAACTCGCGAATCAGCATTGTTCAAATTTTGAGCTGCAGATTTCCCCAGAGCCATCCATTCAATCTAAACGAATCGATTGCTTCGGAAACAGCATCCACTATTTCTCTTTCAACAAGGGATACGAAGTCTTAAAGGTCATTGCCAAGAGTTGCGTTTGTGTGAGTCCAAAACCGGAGACCGATCAAGCATCCCCGGACTGGGAACTTGTGCGGCGAGAAATCACGACTGAGCGAACCGAAGAGGCAATCGCAGCAAATCAGTTCATCTATGACTCACCAAGAATCCGGACCAATTCCGATTTTGCTGCGTATGCGCGACTTTCGTTTCGGCCGGGAGTCGCGATCCTGTCAGCTGCGATCGACCTGACAAATCGGATCTTCACAGAATTTCAATTCGATGCCCGGGCAACAACAGTCACGACTCCCGTTGAAGAGGTCTTTCGAAATCGACGCGGCGTTTGCCAGGATTTTGCACATTTGCAAATCGCGTTGCTCCGCTCATTACGGCTTCCTGTTCGATACGTCAGCGGGTACTTGCGAACGATCCCGGCTCCCGGCAAGGAAAGACTGGTCGGAGCGGACGCCAGCCATGCCTGGGTCTCTTTGTACTGTGGAAAAGATCTCGGCTGGGTTGACCTGGACCCCACGAACAACCTTTTGCCAAGTACCGATCACATCACAATTGCCTGGGGTCGCGATTACAGCGACGTCCCGCCAGTCCGGGGAGTCTTTCTCGGCGGAGGAACTCACTCGCTGACCGTCACTGTCGATGTCGAGCCGATGGGAGATTAAGCCTCAGGTGGGCGACCCGAAGAAATTCGAATTCCAGATGTCAGCGAGTTCAATGCATCTTTAAGGAACTGCTAAACGTTGATTGTTCAGAGCGTCATTAAGCAGAACGCGAGCACTCATTCGAAAAGTTGCTATCGAGAGTGCGATTTTAGAGATGCCCGATAAAAACTGCTGGTTCCCGGAGACACGAATCGTGCCCACTCAGAGAACGGCTTTCGGGGCCTTATCACAAATTGACAAACCCTGACCGATGTTTCGGTCAGGGTTTGTCTTCGTGAGTCTTAGAGCAGTTTGCTCTACCGTTTGCCTGTGAAGAACGCATTTCACTAGGAAAAATGCTGTTCGCCACGAGGCAGAACCTGCAAACCAATTCGAAAGATGCTCTAAAATGCGAGAGACAGGAATCGAACCTGCACACCCGAAGGTACTGGAACCTAAATCCAGCGCGTCTGCCAGTTCCGCCACTCTCGCGTGATGGTGGTTATAGAATTTTCGTCTGGCTCTGGCAAGTCGATTCGTGATCATTGAGTCATATCAACATTGACCGAGTCGGCACGCTTTTCCCTGATAAAATCTGCTCAGGACGTCATTAAGACACATCTCGGGGGCTGATTGGCTCGCGCTTGTTTCAAGAAAATTAAAAAAAATTAAGAAATGAGCGCCCGGAATTGCCTTTCCGGGGGACTAAACTGGTGTCATGTCTCTTCTTTCACATCCAAAACAACCTGCTAATCACCAAGACCCCGAGCCTGATGCTCTTGCGTCGGATGCGGAATTGCTGTCTCAATTTTTGAAGTTGAAAAACGAGGCAGCCTTCACAGCTCTGGTAGATCGCTATGGAAACATGGTTTTCGCCGTTGCTGTCCGTATTGTTCGTGATCGGCATTCCGCGGAGGATGTCGCTCAAGCGACGTTTTTGTTGCTGGCGAAGGATGCAAAGAAGATTCGGCGGCGAGAGAGTTTGAGCTCGTGGCTGCATGGCGTGGCAATTCGTCTTGCGAAAAAGGCACTGAAGCGTCGATCCCGTGAAAAGGTCAACGATGTGGTGACAGAACTTGAAATCGCTGAAAAAACGTTCGAGGAGATCCATTCGACTTTCGAGCAGCAAGTGCTTGATGAAGAGTTGCAGGGGCTTCCGACGCAGTATCGTGATCCGTTGGTTCTACATTTTCTGCAAGGCAAAACGTATGAAGAGGTCGCCCAATTGTTGGGCGTGACCTTGGGGGCGATCGAAGGGCGAATGAAACGCGGAAAGCGTGAACTTCAACTTCGAGTCACCAAACGGGGCGTTGGATTGGGAGCCGCACTGACTGCTTTGAGTTGGTCTCAGGCAGAAGCGGCGGCTGCAATTCGGCCAGAATTCATTCACACCATTGCACAAAACGGATTGGCAGCGTTTCAGGGGACAGCGTTCACCCCTGCCTGCTCTCCCGAAGCTGTGTACCTCGCCGGAAAGGAAGTGACAATGTTCACAACAACCAAGATTGCGTTTTTCACCTGTAGCCTGGCCATCGCTGCCGGAGCGGGTTGGATGTCCCATGTCGGATTCGCTCAGGATGGAAGCGGGGCCGCCGGAAATGCTCAAGGTGTCGTGATCGACACCGCCGTTGCACAACCGAATGAAGCAGGATCGGAGCAACCGCCGAAGCCGACCATCAAGCAGCGCATTCAGGCCCAGAAGGCGCGAAATTCTTTCCGCAATACAGCGGGCTATGGGGGTGGCGGAGTTGAGGGTGCTGGTGGTGGTTTTGGAATGGGGGTAGATGCCTCACAAGAAACCAGGCAGAAACTCTTGAAGATGCTCCAGTCAATCGAGGAGACCAAAAAGCAGGTCGATGAGTTGATGCGGCAATCGTCAACGGAACTCGACCCAAATTTTGTTGAGAAGAGTGACTTGGCAAAAACGTTAAAGCTCCTCACACAACTCGAAGCAGACTACAAAGCGATCTTTGAAGCGGGTGACGCATCTGGACTAGCCGGCATGGGGGTCGAAGGTAATCTCATGATATCAACCCAAAACAATGAAAGTCTGGAGTCTAAGCTTGCTGTCGAAAAAGACCAAAGCCCGGCTGAAGAAAAGATTGAGGCAGCACTGGAAACGATTGTAGGTTTTGAGTTTCCTGGAAATCCACTCTCGGATGTCGTTGCATTGCTGAGCGAGCAACATGAAATTCCGATTCTGATTGACGAGGAAGAGCTTTCGAATGAAGGACGCTCGGTGGATGATGAAGTCAAAATCGTGACCAGCGGGGTCTCAATGCGAAACGGATTGGCTCTGATGCTGGAACCGTTGCAGTTAACATACGTAATCAAAAATGATGTCATGATGATCACCTCAAACGTGAGGGCTGAAGAGCTGACTGAAACACGAGTCTACGATGTTCGACCACTTCAGATTCACGACCCGGAAGCTTTGGCAGATGTTTTGTTGCACACCATCGATCCAGAGTCTTGGAGCGAAATGGGTGGGAATGGCGACATCAGTTTTCTGAACGGCAGTTTAGTCGTGATACAGAATCAGAAAGTGCATGGCCAAATCGAGAAACTGTTGAATCAGTTGGCACGTCAGGCTCAGAAGAGTTCACAAAACCCAGACTGGCCTGCTAAGAATCGCCCTGTCCCAAGCGGTTTCGGTCCCGGAGGAAGTGGAGGGGCCATGGGAAGTGGAGTCGGATTCGGGAACTAAATGAAAATCGAGTGCATTAATGAGATAAGACAGTTCTGCCGGACACTTTAAGTGTCCGGCAGAACTCGTTTTGATGTAGCAGATTTGTTCAGACTCTCGCTTAAAAGTTTCACATGCTTGCGAACGTGAACTCTTCGTTCTGGCTATCAACTTTAATAGTTGAACCTTCGGGGAATTCCCCGCTCAGGATGGCATTCGCCAGTGAGTTTTGCAGACGATTCTGAATCACACGCTTAAGTGGACGGGCTCCGTATGTTGGATCGTAACCTTCATTGGCAATGAGCATTTTCGCATCATCTGTCACTTCCAGTTCGTAACCATGCTCGCGCATCTGGGCAGCGAGGCGGCCAATTTGAAGCTCGACAATTTTACGGATTTCAGTTCTCTGAAGCGGTTGGAAAACAATCACTTCATCCACACGGTTCAGGAATTCCGGACGGAAGTGCTGCTTCAGGGCACCCAGGCAGGTCTCGCGAATTTTCTCTTCTTCTCCCTGCTCGGAGAGTTCAAGAATCGCTTGTGAACCGATATTGGATGTCATCACCACAATCGTATTCGTGAAATCGACCGTTCTCCCCTGCCCGTCTGTCAGGCGACCATCATCAAGGAGTTGCAGCAGGACGTTGAAAACATCCCGGTGCGCTTTCTCGATTTCATCCAGCAGAATGACCGAATATGGCTGACGCCGCACTGCTTCTGTGAGTCGTCCCCCCTCTTCATATCCGACATATCCGGGAGGGGCTCCAATCAGTCGAGCCACAGAATGCTGCTCCATGAATTCGCTCATGTCGATGCGGACCATATTCCGTTCGTCATCGAAGAGGAACTCGGCGAGAGCTTTACACAATTCCGTTTTTCCGACACCTGTTGGTCCCAGGAAAATGAACGATCCAATCGGACGATTCTTGTCCTGCATTCCCGATCGTGATCGGCGGACGGCATTGGCGACTGCCGAGACCGCTTCGGACTGATTGATCATTCGCTGATGGATCAAATCTTCCATCTGCAGAAGTTTTTGCCGTTCTGTCTGCAACATTCTGCTGACCGGGACTCCCGTCCAGGCCGAGACAACCAGCGCAATTTCTTCAGGGCCGACTTCGGTTCGAAGAAGTTTCGGCTTCGCATCATTCTCTGGAGACTCATCCACAGGTTCGACTTCTTGTTCGTCAACCTGTTTGCGGAGTGCCTTACGTTGGCGGTCTAACTCGTAAAGCCTTTGGTAGTCTGCCTCATCGACCAACTGCCCACTCGATTGCTGGTCGCGGACGGTCGCTTCGAGTTGTCCGTATTCGAGATCGAATTTTTCAAGCTCTTCACGAACGTTGGCGACATCACCCAGCCCAAGCCTTTCGGATTCCCACTGCTCTTTCAGGCTAGCCAGCTTTTGCTTGAGGGACTGGGTTTCTTCGTTAATTTCGGCGAGTTCTTTCTCCACGCTCTCGCCAGATTCTTCCGTAAGTTGCCGACTGGCAAGTTCCAGTCGAGTCAGCCTTCGCTGGATTTCGTCGATCTCCGTCGGGACTGAATTCAACTCCATCGAAACTCGTGAGGCGGCTTCATCGACTAAATCGATCGCTTTGTCAGGTAAGAATCGATCATTGATATAGCGGTCCGAAAGTGTCGCAGCCGCTTCCAGAGCAGCATCACGAATCTTGATTCCGTGGTGTTTCTCGTACCGCTCTTTCAGTCCTCGCAAGATTCCAATCGTATCTTCGACTGAAGGTTCGTTGACTTTGACCGGTTGGAAACGTCTCTCAAGAGCTGCATCTTTTTCGATGTACTTGCGATACTCATCGAGTGTGGTCGCTCCGATACAGTGAAGTTCACCGCGAGCCAATGCTGGTTTGAGAAGGTTCGAAGCGTCCATCGCTCCATCGGTTTTTCCGGCACCGACGACGGTATGCAATTCGTCGATGAACAGGACGACCTGACCGCTCGCTTGTTCGACTTCTTTGAGAACAGCTTTCAAGCGATCTTCGAATTCCCCACGGTACTTTGCACCGGCGATCAAGGCTCCCATGTCTAGAGCGACGACACGCTTGTCCTTCAAGCTTTGTGGAACATCGCCGAGGACAATTCGGTGTGCCAGACCTTCCACGATCGCAGTCTTTCCGACCCCCGGTTCACCAATCAGGACCGGGTTGTTTTTTCGTCGGCGAGCAAGAACTTGTACGACACGACGAATTTCGCCGTCACGACCAATGACCGGGTCGATCTTTCCTTGTCGAGCCATTTCGACAAGATCTTTCCCGTACTTTTCGAGAGCTTGATATTTGTCTTCTGGATGCTGGTCGGTTACCTGATGTCCGCCACGGACTGACTTCATTGCCTCCAGTAAATCTTTCGTTTCGACACCATTCAAATGCAACATCCGCTTCGCTGAGCTCTCAACTTTTGTGAGAGCCAGGAAAAGATGCTCTGTCGAAACGTATTGATCCTGCATCGAAGAGGCGGTCTTTTGAGCATCTTCGAAGAGTTGAACAGATTCCGGTGAGGGCCCGATTTCGAGGTTCGAACCGCTCGACGACGGAAGCCGGTCGAGTTCGCTGTCGACCATCGTTTGGATCTGGGAGACATTGACTCCCATTTTTTCCAGAATTGCTCGCGGAATTCCATCAGACTCTGCCAGCAGAGCCTTGAGAAAATGTAAAGGGGTCAGCTGTCGATGCCCTTTTTCTTGAGCGAACGAGTGTGCGTTCTGGACAGCTTCCTGCGCTTTAGTTGTGAATTGATCGAGTCGAATAGCCATAGAATTGATCTCCTTTCGTGAGAGATGAGATCATTAAGCAATCGCCGTTCCTGAAATGCATTTAATCTGTAAAGTGAATTATAACAGTCCTTTAGGGGCAAGCAACGTTTTTGGTGTGTGCCATAATGGCACTTCCTGCGTGCGGGTGCAATAAGACGAGGTGTGCCATTTTGGCGGGTTGCGTGTCTTAGCCGCACACTTCAAGCGTGCGGCTAAGATTTTCTAGCGAGATTAATCTCACTTCGTATTCATCTGTGCGGCTGCGAGACTGAAGAGGGCTCCTTCGAGCAGGTAGCGTTGGGTGAAGGCAGCTATGGCTTCACCGGCAGTATATTGCAGCATGAGGATGTCGCCCGGTTGAACGAGGATGTTTTCCTCCTGATATCGCATCGCCTTGTGGAGGTCGACTTCCACGGTGATCCGCTGACCGGTTGGCAATGTGCGGAGGATGATCACACGGCTGGCACCGATGGAGACATCGCGATTCAATGCTGAGACCCCACCGATGGACCGCGAATTTCCACCACTGCCGGAGTTCCGACCTTCTGCAATAGAGATCGCTTCGAGGACTCCCAGATCGTATTCACGCGGAAGAGTATACTGCCCTCCGCCGAGAAGACCGCCAGTATAGAACACGTCCGTTTCGCGGGACTCGATAAAGACGATGTCCCCATCTTCAAGAGTGATCATCTCTTCGTTGATGTTGGGGATCTCCCCGTCTGCCAGTCGAATCGGAATTCGAATGACGTTCGGATTGTCGATTGTCGGATCGAACTGCTGGAGCGCTGTTGACCAGTGAAGGTTGTCATCCGGGATCGGCTCTAATCCGATTGGACTGTCAGGAACTGGAAGTGGTGTCCTCGTTGCGCCAGCTGGTTGAACTTGTTGATGTCCAGGATTTGGATAAGCAGCCTGAGCTGAGGAGGTCTGGATGGGCGAGACGTTCATTTGAGGCGTCGCGTTCGGTAGTTGATGCCCAAACTGATGTGCTGCCTGTGCCTGTCGTTGCGGTACTGGATAGCCACCTGTCGAACGGTTCATTCGCGGCTGAGTGGTTTGGGAAGGTTGTACCCTATGTTGATTTGAACCATGTTGATATGCATATGGGGAGTGCTGGGCTCCTCCAGTATTGGCGAACGAATGTCCGACGGTATGGACGTGGTACGGCGCGGCGTTGCTTTCATTCTCAGCGATGCGGTAGTCCGCAGTCATCAGCCCGGACTGCGGTGCACGATTCGTTGCACTTGCAAGCTGAATGTTCTGTTGATTTTGATTTCGGGCATTGTTGCCAAATCCGCCTTGATACTGGCTTGGAACCTGCTGTTGCGGTGGGAGTGCAGGAGCGTATTGGGCAGGTGGGCAATGTGGGTTTATTGCCGGTCCACCTGCACCGAAATTTTGGTTTCGGCGTCGGATGATGTAGATTGTATTCTCGGCGTCGAGACCGGGGAGTCCGTCGACCCCTTCAACGGTTGCCAGTGCGTGCAGCACATCATTTTCGTAGGCATTTAATGTGACGATCCGGGCTGTGCCACGTTTCGACACACCGATGTTGATTGTTCCAGTTTCTCCGCCACTGGCCAGTTCGTTTCCGGTTTCCTGCCGAACAACGAGGACGCGATGAACCCGAGGTCTTTGCAGGCTGACCAGAATCATGGCTTCTTCAGGTTTCAGAATATCGAAATCTTCGGTGTACGTTCTGCGGACCGCTTCTTCGACCTCAGCGAGCGTCATTTGATTGACATTAATCGGAGGAATCTGCGGGAGCGAAATTGTGTTGTCATCACGGACCGTGATGGGGTATCCGATCGTTGGAGCATCGTCTGGGGTGTAGGGCTGATTGATCGGAGGCTCGACCCCGACTTGACGGACTTCTGTATCCTTACGCCCAAGAACACCGGGAATATAAATTGACAGGACATCACCAGCGGCGACGCGGTGCTGAGCAGGCGGCGTTTGCACAAGCAAGCTGGGGTTGATGGTCCGCTTGCCGTTGCGGCGCGGGCCTTCAAACTCATCTGGCAAATACGATGCCGGGACTCCGCGGACTGGATGGAGTATGGAACAGCCTGTGGAGCATGTGAGGACCATGCCGATCAAAACAAGTTGCAGCGGACGAGGCCACTTACAAGTTCTGAGTGGGCGACCAACGATGTTCGCAGAATTATTCATCTCACCTTCCGTGGCGGTGTTGTGATGCATAGAACACTTTTGTGTTTCCTGTGTCCGTGAAGAGTGCTTTTCGTGTGCTGGAGCACTCGTTTCCACGAGACAGAATGCGTACATCATTTCCGAAAATGTTCTAGGACTTTTGGTTTTCTGTTGGTTCATCAGTAGTACGTCGACGGCGGAGCGAATTCAGTTCGGCATGCATGGCAAGACCCAGAGGCGACGTCAAGGAATCGCTGCGCACCAATATTTAAGGCAACTTGCGAACCTGCAGCGTACCCTGCAAACCATTGGTCAGCCCGTGCATGCCCATTGCATGTGCGGTTTTTTTCTTTCCAGTAGGGCTTAGGAGGCAATGGAGGGACTTCTCCTGAAGCTCCCATCGCGACATCCTCGAATGCTTGCCGGAAACCTGATTTAAAGTCGCGTGAATGCACGCCTTCGGGCATACTTTGGTTTGCAAGGCTGTGGGCGACTTGCTTGGTTTTCCACTTGTCTGGACCCACGCAAACTTTTACGCCTTTCCCAAACATTCCAGCATTTTTATGGGGCTGGACCTGTTCGATATCACAAGAATCACCCGACCAGCCTGCCGTATGGCAGCCGGTCAAGAACAGGGTTAAAATGCAGAGGTGTTTTCTCATAGGTCGAACATCTTTGAGTGAAACCGTGGACGATTTCCTTTTAAAGCGAGGACGTCCTCTCGCTTATCGTCACGCAATTTCGGCAACATCAAAGGAACCAACAACTCCCGTACGACCGGCTTGATGCACATAAGTCTCTTCCCTTACCCATTTGCCGCATCTTTCCTGTTTGTGAATTTAGGGGCAGAGGCGAAGGAGATTTGCGGGGAGTGGAGGCCTGGCGAAGGGGGCTTTCGAATTCGATGTTGTGTTGAATCGGCAAAATGTGCCATAACATCTTGCCGTGATTGGTAATAACGATTCAATCTGTGACCTCGGAACGCAGATTTTCTTTTGCCCAGCGGAGACTGTATGGCCACGAATTGGAACTGATTCGAAGACCTGGATTTGGCTTCTCACCCATGCCAGCCAGCAGGTGGTGGACATACGAATTGCAGCACTTAACCAGAGATTTCCACGGATGGAGCCCCCCTCGGCAGAATTGATACAGGCATTGCAGACGCTGAAGATCGCGAATGACCGTGAGCTTCAAAAGTGCCGTACGCGCGTACGGAGACTTTCTCAAGGATTGCCCGCTTTCGATTCCGTCTGGATTGATGCTCTCGTCCATATCGGAGTGATGACACCGTTTCAGGCCCGCTATTTCGAGCAAAAGCGATGGTCTGAACTTCAGTTGACGGAATCGCTGATTCTGCGGGATCAGGTTCACTTCGATCCTGTGATGCCGGTGTTTTTGGCTGTCGATGTCGAGTCGAATACTCGCTGTATGGTGACGCGATGCGATGTAGATCGAGCTGATTTTGAAGCCGTAGCGATCCGCCTTAGAACTTTTCGCCAAGCCAGAAGTGATTCTCACTCAGCTGGTACATTCTTTCTAGATCCGGAAAAACGATTTGTTGCTCAAACAAGGCTTGCGATTGAAGGAGAATCTTTAGAACGGTTGCTCGTACGTCGCGGACGGTTTCCTGAGGCGGTCGTTCGATC
The DNA here is from genome assembly GCF_048270125.1 of Thalassoglobus sp. Classification (NCBI taxonomy): domain Bacteria; kingdom Pseudomonadati; phylum Planctomycetota; class Planctomycetia; order Planctomycetales; family Planctomycetaceae; genus Thalassoglobus; species Thalassoglobus sp. The sequence continues at coordinate 141,059 of NZ_JBLWTN010000007.1, forward strand.
GATCGCAGTTGGGGTCTGCGATGATTTTGAGCAGAATGGTGAATCGCACCTGCACGGAGACCTGAGGCTGTCGAATCTCTGGCTCACAGCATCCGGACGGCTGGAGTTGTTAAACGCCGGGCTGTTCAATCTCGTTTCTCCAACCCCGACGATACATACAAAGATCCCGATTGATGCATACAACGGGATTGCCCCGGAACGGTTTGAGAGTGGTCAAGGAGTCACTGTCTCGACTGAAATGTATGCTTTCGGATGCCTGCTCTGGCAACTTCTTGCTGGACGTCCTCCACACGCATTGGCTGATCCACTTGCGAAAATCGCTGCTCACCGCCAAAAGTCGATTCGAGATATCCGCGAAATTGCTCCGGATGTCTCTGATCAGTTTGCGGAATTCATTGCAAAGTTGACCCACCGCCAACCACTGAAGCGTCCGAAACGCTGGGCTGATGCAAGGCACATGGTTGCGGGGATGGCGAAAACGCCACAAGCCAGGCTGAAATCGTTTCTGCATTCCTTTGAATCTGCTGCCCCCCGGAATCTCGGCCAGACTCGTGAAAAGTCCTCGGTTCCATACGCGAAGATCTCACTGACGCTGAGCTTGACGATCATTGCGTCGATCTTGTTCTGGAATCGCGATCAGTTCAATCTCCCTGCACTTTCGCAAGTCGGCGCAGCGGTTCAACCTATGTCACCTGAAGATTTCAAGCCTCTCGTCCCGCTGCAAACGTCCACTTTGGAGAAGTCCGAAGAAACAAGGACGACCGAAATCAGGACAGCCGAAACCAGTCTCGACGAAGAAGCACTTCCGACGTTCCCAGTCCCGAATCAGGAAGGCGTCGTGCTGCTGGATCATGTCGGTCCCTTCAAGGCGACTTCATTGCATGCCGACGAAGTTCTCATCATTCGCGGGCAGGCAGGCATTCGCCCGACGATTCGAGTTCAAGGGAATAATACGATTCTCGAAGCGAAAACAGTTTTGCTGGAGAATGTCCAACTTGAATTCATACGCAGTGGTGAACAGGAAGGAGCGCCTCGTTCCGTTCTACAAGTCGTGGCAGATGAGTTTCGACTCAACCAGTCTCTTGTCGATGGACCTGAAGAGGCATTGAATCAATCCTTGTTCAGCTGGAGAGCGAACGGTGCGGATACGATGGCTTCGGGACGGCTACTTGTTTCGAACATCGTCGTGAAGTCTCGGCGACCGCTCATCGAGTCAACCACGCCTCTCACGACGGCACTCTTCGATAACGTATTGCAGCGATTGAATGGCCCTCTCCTCTTCTTGCACGGAGGAGTTCATGCAGGTCTGCGGGTTCCCATCGTTTTGAATCACTGTTCGATGGTCGGGCCTGGACCGGTCGTCAGTGTTGATCGTCTGGGCGAGACCGCCAGCTCTGGGCTGCTCTCTCTGCAAGGTAAGGAGTCATTGCTCAGGACATCCGGAGATGTGCCATTGATCGGGTTTCATGGAGACGAGTTGAGTGAGGTGTGGTCAGACCATGTTGAAATCGCCGCTCAGGGCCTGATTGTTCCTCAAGCTGGAAAACTGTTCGGGCATCGTTCCGGGCCGCAAGAGCCTTGGGGCGAGCTTTCTAGCCAGTTGGTTCGTGTCGATGGTTTACTTTCGGGAGAGTTTCATTTCACTGAACCTGGAGCCGGGAACGGGGAACTGTTGCCTGTTCCACAGGCGGTGATTGACCACCTTCCTGTCCGTCTTTCAAGTGAGAATCCCGGGTTCAATTTCGAGCGGTTTGAGGCCTCGCCGAATTGACTCTAAGTCTGTCCCTGAAAATCACTTGCGATTTTCGGGAACGACTCTGTTCTTGATTGTCGGAGCCAGCGAATTCGACTACAATTGTCATTGCAGAAATGATCTATCGCGACGTGTTGCAAACTGTTTGACTAAAAGAGTTTGTGGCGTTTTCGGGAGTCTGGTGGAAGACCGGGTTTCATAGTTGTTCGTCGTCGCACAAGTTTTTCAAGACAATGCCAGGAGCAGATATCCTTGTCGAACGATTTGACACCCCCCGAAGATCCTCACAACGACTCTCAATTCTCATCGGAAGGGCCTGTACCGGGACGGATTCAGAAGCTCGATATTCGCGATGAGATGAAGGAAAGTTATCTCACCTACGCGATGTCGGTGATCGTGAGTCGTGCCTTGCCGGACGTTCGTGACGGGCTGAAACCCGCTCAGCGGCGGATTCTTGTCGCCATGAACGATTTGAACCTTGGTCCATCCTCCGGGCGGATCAAGTGCGCAAAAATTTCCGGGGATACCTCTGGAAACTACCACCCGCACGGTGAAAGTGTGATTTACCCGACCCTGGTCCGTATGGGGCAGGATTGGGTGATGCGAGAAATTCTCGTTGATAAACAGGGCAACTTTGGTTCACTCGCTGGTTTGGGCCCAGCTGCGATGCGATATACGGAAGCCCGTCTTTCGGCCGCAGCCTCTGAAATGCTGGACGACCTGAACAAAGACACAGTCGACTTCGTCCCGACTTACGACCAACGGAATGAAGAACCGGTTGTTCTCCCGTCGCGCTTCCCCGGCCTGCTCGTCAACGGCTCTCAGGGGATTGCAGTCGGGATGGCGACCAGTATTCCTCCGCACAACCTCTCTGAGGTCGCCAGTGCCGTCCAACTCCTCATCGACAATCCTGAAGCGACGATCGATGAAATCATCGATGTCCTGCCCGGTCCCGATTTCCCGACCGGCGGAGTCATATGTGGCCGCTTTGGAATTCGTCAGGGATATTTGACGGGACGTTCGACGCTTACGCTGAGGGCTAAAGTCGAGTTTGAAACCGAGAAAAATACCGAAGTCATCGTCGTCAAAGAGATCTCTTACCTCGATACACGTGACCGCGTGAAATCGAAGTTGGAAGCCCTCATCAAAGATGACAAGATCAAAGGGATCTCTCGCGTTGTCGATTACACCGACCGCAAGACTCCCAGCTGGCAGGTCCGTTTACATATTTATCTGAAACGGGATGCCGACCGAGAAGTGGTTCTCAACCAGCTCTATAAATTTTCACCGCTGCAATCGACGGTTTCGGTGATCCTGCTGGCACTCGTCGGAAACCGTCCTCAAACGTTGAGCATCAAGCAACTTCTTGATGAGTTCCTGCGACATCGTGTGACGGTGATTCGCCGTCGAACAGAGTACTTGCTCCACGAAGCTCGTAAGCGAAAACATACCATTGAAGGTCTGTTGATCGCCCAGATTGACATCGACGAGATTATCAGAACAATTCGCAACTCTCCCAGCCGGGCAGAAGCGAAGGTTCGCTTGCAGGAGATTCAAGTTCCGTCTGAACTCATCGAACGTGCGTTGGGTGAAGGTGGCTTCGAGATGTTTGTCGAAGAGAATGGCGAGCAGCAAAACTACTCGCTTTCTGCGAACCAGACAGAAGCGATCGTCAGTATGCAGCTTGGTTCGCTCGCAAATCTGGAGCGAGAGAATCTTCAGGGCGAACATCGTGGCTTACTCGAAGATATCACCGGATATCTGCAGTTGCTCTCCGATGAAGGAAACATCCGTGCGATGATTCGCGACGAGATGGAGCAACTCAAGGAGAAATTCCCGAACAAGCGTCGCACCGAAATCTCAGAAGAAGAACTTGGTGACGTCGACAAAGACGAACTGATCACCGAAGAGCCAATGGTGGTGACGCTGTCGCAACGTGGTTACGTCAAGCGAACTCCGCTCTCGACCTATAAAGCCCAGAACCGTGGCGGGAAAGGGATTAAAGGAGCGAAGTCTGACGACGAAGATCCAACAGAACATCTTTTCGTTTCCAGTACGCACAGCTACCTGCTCTTCTTCACAAACTTCGGGAAAGTGTACTGGCAAAAAGTCTACGACTTACCGCTTCAGGGACGCACAGCCAAAGGTCGTGCACTGGTCAATCTACTGCGATTGTCCGAAGGCGAGCGAGTGCAAGACTGTATCGATATTCGGGAATTCGACGACGAACGCAGTTTGCTGATGGCCACTCGTAAAGGGTACATCAAGAAGACTCTTCTCTCCGCGTATAGCCGCCCAATGAAAGGGGGCATCATCGCGATCAAACTCGAAGAGGATGATCGACTCATCGATGTCGTCAAAGTCTCACCGGACGAGAATGTCGTTCTCAGCACAGCATCCGGCATGGCGATTCGGTTTTGTGAATCAGATGCTCGTGCTATGGGAAGAAACTCTCGCGGAGTGCGGGGAATCAGACTCTCGAAAGATGATGAAGTCGTCGGCATGGTCGTTTCCAGCGAACAGAAGACCTTGCTCACTGTTTGCGAAAATGGTTACGGAAAACGGACACCGTTCGGGCCTGTCGTCGTTGAAACCAACGAGGACGACGAATCCTCACCGAGCGGCGGAATGCGTTACCGTTTGCAGAAACGTGGCGGCAAAGGTTTGCGAGATATCAAAACGACCGCACGCAATGGCAAAGTCATCGGAACGCTCGCAGTCGAAGATGGCGACGACATTCTGCTGATGTCCGCACAAGGAAAAATTCAGCGTCTGCGTGCTATCGATATCAGCACCATTGGTCGAAACACTCAAGGTGTAACGATCATGAAGATGGACAGCGACGACCAAATCGCTGGCATCGCCTGTATCCCGGCTGAAATCGTCGACGAAGAAGAAGGCGATCCAGTCGCCTCTGCGGAAGTCGTGGAAGGTAGCGAGCCTGCATCTGATGTCGTCAACGAAGCCGACGGAACTGAGCCGTCTCCAGCAGTTGAAGATCAGCCAGCGGCTCCAGATGATTCTGCTGAGGACCTCAACGATACTCTGGAAGATGAAAACGCTGCAGACGACGAGTCCGCAAGCGACGAAGATGAGTAAGATGACAACAAGTCCCATACGCCGGGGCTCTGAACTCGGCGTATGGCAGCTTGATGTGCGAAGCGAGTCCGCTGGCCACATCTGCGGCAACGCTTGACTTCAAACGATCGAGGCAGCGTTGACCTTGTTCGCAAGGCCATAGCATGTTTCATTTAAAGCATCTTTAGAATTGGTGCTCGGATTCTGCCTCGTGGCGAGCAGCAATTTTGTTGATGAAACGCGTTCTTCATGGGCTCACGGTCGAACAAACTGCTCTAAAAAATGATAGCCGGACACTTCGAAGCGTCCGGCTATGCATTTTTCGAACAGGTGTTCGCGATTTATCTCGTGGTCAACAGCAATTTTACTGCTGAAACGCGTTCATCATCGACACACGGTAGAGTGAATGACTCTAACACTTTTCGTGAGTTCGACTCTTTACCCTTCTTGTCGGAGCTTATCCAGGATGCTCTGGTCTTCCAGAGTTGATGTATCCTGATTGTTTTCTCTTCCAGCAGCGATGTCTTTGAGGAGACGTCGCATAATTTTTCCGGAGCGAGTCTTCGGAAGGGCTGGCGTGAAGCGGATTTGGTCCGGGGTGGCGATGGCTCCGATTTGGTGACGGACATGCTTGATGAGTGTGTTTTTGACTTCGTCTATGGGGATGTCTCCCTTGGGGATCACGAAGCAGCAGATGCCCTCCCCTTTGAGATCATGCGGGTAGCCAACGACGGCCGCTTCTGCGACGAGGTCGTGTGAAACCAGCGCCGATTCAATTTCCATCGTGCTCAGGCGGTGACCCGAAACGTTCAGGACATCGTCGACGCGACCCATGATCCAGTAGTAATCGTCCTCATCTTTACGTGCTCCATCGCCCGCGAAGTAGTACTTGCCGTCGAATTTGGAGAAATACGTCTCAATAAATCGCTCATGGTCGCCATAGAGTGTACGAAGCATGTGTGGCCATGGCTGAGTCATCACAAGCAGGCCACCTTGGTTCGCTTCAAGTTCTTTGCCTTCTTCGTTGACAATCGCAGGCACGACGCCGGGAAGCGGTTTTGTGCAAGAACCGGGCTTCGCTGGGGTAACACCCGGCAGCGGACTGATCATGATGCCACCGGTCTCGGTTTGCCACCATGTGTCGACGATTGGACAGCGTTCACCACCAATCAATTTGTGATACCACATCCAGGCTTCAGGATTAATAGGCTCTCCTACGCTTCCGAGCAGACGAAGTGAAGAGAGATCGTACTTCTGCGGCCATTGATCGCCCCATTTAATGAAGGCACGAATGGCTGTCGGAGCGGTGTAGAAAATATTGACGCGGTATTTCTCAACGACTTCCCAGAATCGACCTTCGTCTGGCCAGTTGGGGGCTCCTTCGTACATCACCGACGTCACACCATTTGCGAGTGGACCGTAAATGATATAACTGTGGCCGGTAACCCAGCCGATATCAGCGGTACACCAGTATGTGTCTTCGTCTTTGTAGTCGAAGACCCATTTCGAACTCATTTTTGTTCCGAGCATATAGCCCGCTGTGGTGTGCAGCACACCCTTCGGTTTTCCGGTTGACCCAGAAGTGTACAGGATGAAGAGCGGATGCTCGGAGTCGAGTTGGGTTGCTTCACGGTCTGCGGAGGCGTTTTCCATCAGATCGTGCCACCAGTAGTCACGGTCTGGAACCATCTCGATATCGCCGCCTGTTCGCCGAACGACAACCACTTTTTCGATGGAGGTCGACTTCTCGAGTGATTCGTCGACAGTTGATTTCAGCGAGATCTCTTTCCCGCGACGCCAACCACCGTCGGCGGTGATGACGAGTTTCGATTGTGCATCGTTGTTGCGATCAGAAATGGCGTCTGCACTAAAACCACCGAAGATGATGGAGTGTGTTGCCCCAACACGAGCACAGGCCAGCATTGCGATAGCGAGTTCTGGGATCATCGGCATGTAAATTGTGACTCGGTCGCCTTTTTCGACGCCGAGTTGATCCAGCACGCTGGAGAATTTGCAGACTTCGCGATGCAATTCCTGATACGTTAACGTTCGTGTATCACCAGGTTCTCCCTCCCAGATCAGTGCTGCTTTGTTCTTTCTCCACGTTGTCAAATGCTGGTCGAGGCACTGGTACGACGCGTTAATTTTTCCACCCTGGAACCATTTGGTGTCCGGCATGTCTCCTTCCATCACAGAATCGAATGGTTGGAACCATTCGAGTTCTTCCCTGGCCAGATCGCCCCAGAATGTTTCGGGGTCGTCTTTTGCCTGTTGCCACATTTGCTGATATTGCTCCTCAGAAGAGATCAGCGCATTGGCAGTGAATTCAGCGGGCGGAACGAACTTGCGATTTTCCTGAAGAATGGATTCGATGGCGTCGGACATGGTAAAGGAGCCTTTTTCTATTGAGCGTTTGGCAAAAAATATTGTTTTGTTCTAACAAAACCTGACTTCGTGATCTCACTTCTCCTGAGTCAGGAGCGCGAAATCACCAGCCATCACAGGGGTACTAAAGACTGTCGACCTCGAACGTGAATTCGAGGTCGAATGTGTGTTGATGTTGATTTGAAACGTTGATGCTAAGACTCCCCGCTCCTGAGTTCAACAGAACCGCCAAAAGTTCTGATTCGCTCACACTGATTTCACTTGGTAAGATATACTAGTTGCGCAGGTTAACGGTCTGGTCAGGATTCTGATGAGTCATCTGGTTGTAGTAGTCAGTCCGCGATCACCATGGAGGAGCAAAACCGAGATGTTTGGAAAAAAAGCGACAAATTCAGAGACGGACGCGAATTCGCCCGAAAAATCTCGGAAGAAGCCACCAAGCTTTCTCCGACTGGTCCAACGCTCGATGACAACGATGGGGATCATCGTCCTGGTGGGACTTTTTTGCCTGCCTTGGCTCGCTTCCTCATTTCTGAAGCAGCAAACAGCGGAAAAATGGATTTCTGAGAGTCTTCCAGGAAATATCAAAATTGGAGATGCCTCCGTTGGCTGGAACTCTCCAGTCATGCTGAATGACGTTGTCTTCGAAGATGAGGCCGGAAAGAAGCTGGCCGAAATTAAGGCTGTGACGTCGAATCAAACGATGCTCGACCTGCTGCGGAATCAATCTCGTCCGATGGAATTGGAATTCGAAGGGATGCGAGCCACTTTTGTGGTCCCACGCTTGAAAGCGGCTCAAACGTCGAATAAGCCAATCGATATTGAGTCAGTCGTGGAAGATCTTTTCAAACAGAAAGTTCCAAAACCGGCTCGCGATATGACCATTCGTATCGTTCGGAGCGAACTGACCTTAACCGATGCAGAAGGCAAGTCACTTGCCCGCTGGAGTCCCATCAAGGCGACATATGAATCCAGCAGCGCGACTCCACCGAAACAGAAGCTGAAGATCGATGCACCAGTTGCTTCGCTCGTTTCGAGCGATACAAAGTCTGAGGCAAATTCTGGAAATTTAGGGTTCGTCGCCGACTGGACCGGTTCAACCTCCCCGACGACGAAGGAGTCTCTCTCGCTGACACTCGATTGTGCTCAGCAACCACTTGCGGTCTTACAGCCGTTAGTCGAAACATATTTTCCAGACATGATTCCCGGGGCTCCAGTCACTTTTCAAATTGGCGGTTTACTTGAACGTGTCGGGCAGGAAGAGTTGTTGTTGAAGCTGGACACTCAATTGACGGATCATCAGCCTCTGAGTACCTCGCAGTCTCCCCTCAATTTTGATGTGGAAGCGAGCTACTCACAAAAGGAAGATCGGATTGACGTCCCCCGTTTGTTTGCACAAGTTGATGAAACTTCAGTCGATCTGCAGGCGGAAGTAACCGACGTCTCTGGAAAACAGGTCGTCGACGCGCAAGGGCAATTTCGCTCGCCCGCCGAGGGACTTGCGAATCTGCTTCCGGAATCAATGAAGGAAAATGTCCAGTTCAAGGAAATCGAAGTTTCCGATTTGTCGATCAAAGGTCCGTTACGCCCAGACCCTTCGAAGCCATTTGACCTGAAGTTTGAGCTTTCGACCATCGTCTCCTGGAAAGAAGCAACTGCTTACGGAATCACTTCGAAGGATGGCAAAGTCAAGTTAACTATGGCCGGGAATGACTTGTTGCTGACTCCAATTGAAATTCCAGTCAGCGGTGGACATATTCGGCAGTTGCCAAGTTTTGACCTGTCGACAACTCCGCTCACTGTGAAAATTCAGGAAGGACTCACTCTCGATAAAGTCGCCTTGACCGAAGAGATTTGTCACGACTGGTTGCGATATGTCTCCCCCCTGCTTTCCGATGCAACCCGACCGAGTGGAACGTTTTCACTGGTGGCCTCTCCCGCGACATTCCAGCTGGAGAAAATGAACGAAGCGAACCTCTCCGGGAAATTGAATATTCACAAGGCTCAGGTTCGCCCCGGTCCGCTCGCTGACGAAATCATCAACATGGTCTCAGCCGTTCGAGCTGCGAAAGGACCTGGTCAGCAGGAAGAGATTATTTTTCTGGAAATGGAAAACCAGACGGTTGATTACCAGGTTGTCGATGGTCGGGTTTATCACGCTGGTTTCAATTTCAAAGTGGGAGACTTCGACTTCTCCAGTAACGGTTCAGTCGGATTTGATGAAACGCTTGATCTCGTCATTTCCATGGCATTTCCCGATGAGCTTGCAAATCGTGGACCGATTTTGCAATCGCTTCAGGATGAAGCATTGGTCTTCAAGGTGACAGGGACCATGGACAAGCCGGTGATCAAAGGAGATCAGTTGAAAGACGTCGGGAAACGCATCGGCATTAAAGCTGCAGAAGGTCTCCTCGAACGAATTTTAGAACGCCGTGGTAACCGCGGGGTTCGTCCCAGACGTGGACGATAATCGACGTTCCTTCGTCAATGACGAGGCTCGGAGATCCCATTTTTCCCTCAGTTGACCTGTGAGATACTATTTTCATTACCGTGGGCAAGCTTTATGAAATTGTTATTTTCCTCGCTATTCGTCATCACCACTCAGTTCGCGATAGTGGAGGCCGTGGAGGTCAACATCATTGATCATGGTGCGATTCCGAATGACGGCAAAGACGATACGCTGGCGATTCGCAAAGCCTTCGACGCCGTCGCGAAAGCGAATGGAGGGACCGTTGTGATACCGAAAGGTCTCTTTCTCGTCTCTCGGCAGAAAAGTGAGACACCCATTCTGAGCATCCCCTCAGAGACAACTGTTCGGGGGGAAGGCAACCAATCGATTTTAAAATACGATTCCAAAGTGAACGAGTCCAACTTCTGGCGGATGTTAGGGTCTTCAACGAGTTGCAAAAATATTGTCATTCACAGCTTGCACTTCGATGGCAGCAACACGTTCCCAAAGTATGAAAAAGGAAAGACACCAGAGCAGAATCACGGCATCTTCTTTTATTGCAAAACCGGTCCCATTGAGAACGTCACCGTGCGCGACTGTTCTCTCGAAAATTTCAGTGGAGATTGCGTCAGTTTTTCCCAGGGCTGTCGAAACTTTACGATTCGCAACGTGACCGTGAAGAACTTCATTCGCCAGGGAATTCAAATGGGTGGAGGAGTTGGCGACGGCGGTCATCTGGTGACAGAGTGCAAGGATCTTGAGCACACGGTCCAGCCGGGTGGAACGACGATTCATGTTGAACACGCAGAAGGTGCGAAAGACTTTCGCATCATAAACAATCGCTGCCGCAAATCGTTGCTCGCTGGCGGCGGAGCGGAAGGGCTGGTCGTGCGGGACAACATAATCCATGGAAGAATCGAAGGGAACAGCATCAAAAACGGCCTGTTTGAAAACAACACGCTCACAGCTGGCGACGGCAAACGTCCTCTGATGCAGTTTGGATACGCCAACGGACTAACCATTCGAGGCAACACGATCAAAGCTGCCGACTCAGAAGCGACTGGGATCTATGTTTGGGGGACATCCCGCTACAACCCGGAACCTTCAAAGAGGATCACCATCGAGGACAACAGGCTCGAACTCAAGGGCCAACCGATTTACCTCAACGGCGTCCGCGGCTGCAAAATTCAAAACAACACCATCATCGGCAGCGAAGCGAAAACCGAAGTCCGCAAGAGCCGCACCGAGTGTGAAGTCGGCTTCGAATGATGGTGCAGAACAAGTTCAATCCCGAAGAGATTATCTGGAAGTTCTGAGTACTCCCCTTGAGCGACTTTCTCAGGCATTGAAAATCCTCTAAACCTCTTTTTCTTCTCCGTCTTCCTGGTAGACGACTTTGTAGAGGTCTCTTCTGCGGTCGTTCCAGTTTTGGACACTGCCGCTTTCTTTGTGGCGGCGGAGCATTTCCAGGTCCAGGTCGTGGATGATCATCGTTTCGATATTGGCGTTGCATTCCGCAGCGACCGCGTCTCGTGAGAACTCTGCATCCGCCGGGGTGAAGATGGCGGACTGGGCATAGTGAATGTCTGAGTTTTCGACGAACGGGAGGTTTCCTGTGCATCCCGAAACGGCGACGTAGAGATGGTTTTCCACACAGCGTGCCAGTGCGCAGTGTCGGATTCTCAGGTAGCCATGTTTCGTGTCGGTGTTGAACGGGACGAAAATTAATTGTGCCCCTTTCTGGGCTGCGATGCGGACCAGCTCGGGGAATTCGATGTCGTAACAGATGAGGATCGCGATGGTCCCGCAGTCGGTGTCGAAGACTTCAACCTTATTTCCGGGCGAGACGCCCCACCATTTTCGTTCACTCGGAGTGATGTGGAGCTTGTACTGTTTGCCAAGCGTTCCATCGCGTCGGAACAGATAGGAAATGTTGAAGAGCTCTCCCTGTTCGACGGCAAAGTGAGAACCACCGATAACATTGACGTCATACTTGACCGCCATCTCTGTGAAGAAGTCGAGGTATTGCGGTGTGAATTCAGAGAGTTGTCGAGCTGCCTGACCGGGACGTGAGGTGGGGACGCAGGAGAGTAATTGAGTTGTGAACAGCTCTGGAAAGAGAACGAAGTCGCATTTGTAGTCCGAGGCGACATCGATGAAAAATTCACACTGCTGTGCCATTTCGTCGAAGCTGCTGATGGGTCTCATTAGATATTGGACAGCAGCGATGCGGATCGGCTCGACAGGGTTGTGAAAACGACGCTTGGCCCCCTTTTGGTAGTCGAGGTTGAGCCATTCGAGAAACGTTGCGTAGCCACGCGAAGCTGTGTCGCTGGGGAAGTAATCGGAAATCAACCCGCGAAGTGAGAAGCCGTTCGAAATTTGTGCTGTCAGAACCGAATCAAATAGCGATTTGTCAACGATCGCTTCCACGTACTCCCGGGCTGTCATCTTGTCCGCGTGCTGTCCATAACCGGGAATTCGACCACCGATGATGATCCTGGCCAGGTTCTTCTTACGACAAAGTTCCTTTCTGCCATCATAAATTCGGCGAGAGAGTTTCAACCCGCGAAACTCGGGATCAACCATAATCTCGATTCCGTAGAGCGTATCTCCTTTGGGGTTGTGATTCCGGATGTATCCTTCGTCAGCAACTTTTGTCCAGTCGTGCCAGGACATCTCTGCGCGATAATCGAGCATGAGGCTGCTAGAAGAGGCTGCGAGTTTTCCGTCGATTTCGATGCAAATTTGTCCTTCAGGGAAGGTCGCAATTTGAGATTCAATCTGGTCTCGCTTCCACAACGTCATCCCGGGAAAACAACGTTCCTGCATCGCAATGAGGTCTTCGAAGTCGTCCATCGTCAACTGACGGAGGTTGATTTTCCACTCATATTCCTTGAGATCAATCGGTACCATGTCACATCCAGAGAAGATCAAATAAGGATAGGCTCTAACAAAACCTGAACATGCGATCGTTATTCCAGCGAATAACTTCGATTCCGGAAGTGATGTTAGCGGTTCTGAATCGTCGTTTTTGACGACACCGAATCGATTATACAAAAAATACGAATCCAACATCAGCGACCGAGAGGCTGATAATTTGCATGTTGAGGAAGATGTTTGAATTGATTCAAAATTGAACGCGGATTTTCGAGAAGCGGCTGAGAGGTTCGTTGAATAGTTGTTTCATACCGGGAGGGCCGGCGCAAATTCTTTCTCTCTATTTTTGGGCAAGTGCTTGGGAATCGAGTGAACCGAAGCGATATCAGATGAGTCGTTCAGGAATCTCAGGTGAGCGAAAAAGAGTTTCTGGCGAGTTCAGTTTTGCGACTTGACATCGGTCCGCACTGAAGCTTCTCGGAATATCCCCCTACAAAAAATTGCAGGAGTCTATAGAATCTAAGAAGTGGAATGAGAATATTTTGGAGTCCAACGCAAAGTTTTGCGTACAGGCAGCGTGAATGATTGCGAAGGATTTATGAGTCGGGGTTTAGGTTCGAACATTCGATTCAAGATTTGGATTTTAGGTCCCTTCGTCCTCGTCCCTGATTCATTGCCCCTTTGCTCAGCGGTCTCAGTTGCCCTGTGCAAAGAACGGGGTGCCAAAGTGATTGTTCAATACCAAAACAGCAACGAAATGAAGGTCACATAATGTCAGACGAAACAAGGTCAATCGACCATCCAAGAGGTCGTGCTATTGCAGTGTTGGATTCTGCTGAGCAAGGGAACGCTGCGAAGAAAGCGTTGATTCAGATAGGTGTGGAGGCTGACAGAATCTATGTCCTGAGTTCAAGCGAAGAGGCTGCCGACATTCACACCTCAGCCGATTGGTTTGCGGACACCGATGAGCTGGTTGAGCAGTATCAGAAAAAGTTAGCTGCTGGCGCCACGTTGATTTCTGCACCAGTGAAAAACTCCACTCAGCTCAAAGAGGTTCAGTCGATTTACTATTCAGCCGGCGCCCACATGATGACCCACTTCGGGACATTTGTGACAAGGTCCGTTGATTTAGATCAACCGGAACGAGAGCAACCCATCGATGACAAGTAAGCCTGAAATTCGGGTTTGTGAGCAGTTTGGAGTCAGGAGTATGGACAAGTTCTTTTCAGCACTTCTTGGCCCGTGAAGAACGCGTTTCATCAATAAAATTGCTGTTCGCCACGAGAGAGTACCTGTACACCAAATCGAAAGATGCTTTAAGAGGCAAAACGCGAAGACCAATCATTCCGTTGGATCAGAAGCCTTTTGCATTTCAAGAATATCCCGCAAAGACGTGGGCACATTATGTGAACCTATCCGGGGGATGGATGATCCGGATTCACATTCTTTCTTCAATTTCCGCCCGCATCATTCTGGTGCTGGAGCAATCATTCGATCAGGGAATTCGGCTCGCTTCGCACCTTCCGGACTCCGTTGATTTGAGCCATGATTCCGTTTGAAGCCGAGAGGAATGGCGAGGCCGTTAGTTCGTTTGAGTTCTTCGTAGAGTTGCTTGCGCATTCTCTTGACGATCGGTTGCATTGCTGGCTGAAAGATCAGGTTCTTTGTTTCTTGAGGGTCAGCTTTGATGTCGTAAAGTTCATCGATGTCGTACACACCTTGGTACTGAATCAGCTTGAAGTTGCTGTCGCGCAGGGCAAATGTCGTCGGTGTTTGAGGGAAGCTCGGTTCCCAGTAATATTCATAGAGAAACGTTTTGCGGGTGTTACTGAAATTCTCTGGCTCTTGTAACAGCGGTGCGAAACTCACGCCGTCGATCTCCTTCGGAATGGAGGAGTGACTGAGTTCCAGTACGGTTGGTGCCAGATCGATATTCGAGACGATCGCATCACATCTCTTTCCCCCGGCGACATACTTCGGAGCGAAGGCGAGCAGCGGAATCCGGATCGATTCTTCATACGCGCATCGCTTGTCGATGAGGCCATGCTCCCCCCACAAGTGACCACCATCACTGGTGAAAAAGATGATCGTGTTTTCTTCAAGCCCCTGCTCTTTTAACGACTTGCGGACTGCTGCGAGGCTCTCGTCAATTGAGAGGATCATCTCGCAATAATGCTTGTACATCTCCTCAATACTTTGGCCGGATCGCCCATGATAAGGAAACTCCACACCGTGCCAGCTATTGCGTTGATCGAGGACCCACATCGGTTTGTCGAGTCGGTTTGCCAAATTGTTCGCCATTGTTTGTGGCGGTCTCCAGGAAGCCTCTTTGTAGCGATCACGATGACGTGGAGCGGGGTCGTAAAGTCCGTGGACTCCTTTGTGTGACAGGTACAGCAGGAAAGGTTTCGCTTTGTCTTGTTGTGCCAGCCAGTCAATGGAATAGTCCGTCAATTCGTCTGTCATGTACTTCTTTCTGGCGACACGTTCTCCATTGACGTTGATCTTTTGTTTTTCGGGCTGATAGGTCCCCTGCCCTAAAAAACTGACCCAATGATCGAATCCGGGACGCGGGGCGTCGCTGGATCCTCCCATGTGCCACTTCCCGATGAATGCGGTTTCGTAACCATTCGTCTGTAAAATTTGAGGGAAAGTGATTGTCCCTTTTCGCATCAGATCGGCGTTGTCCACGACCTTATGGTTGTGCATGTACTGACCAGTCAGGAACGACGCTCGTGACGGAGAACATAATGACGTCGTGACGAACGCATTTGTAAACTGCATCCCCTCTTGAGCCATCTTGTCCAGAGCCGGCGTTTCGATAAAGGGGTGATCCATGAAACCAAAGGTGTCATACCGTAAATCATCGATGAGGATGACCACAAAATTGGGACGCGAAACTTCGCCAAGTGTTGGTTTTGCGGTAACACATTGAAGAAGAACCAGCGCAGCGGCGAGTGGGTAGAGTCGAGATTGCATGAAGAATTTCACAAGCAAGCCGAATCGTTTGGCGACGCACTTTCAGTGCGTCGCCAAAGTCATCGTTGAGTAAGATTGAAATACTTATTTCAGAATCTATTTCAGAATCTATTTCAGATTCATTGTCACGGTTTTGAGTTCCGTGTAATTGGCAAGTGCCGCTTCGCCAAGTTCTCGTCCAGTGCCAGACATTTTGAATCCCCCGAATGGAGCGGCTGCGTCGAAGACGTCGTAGCAGTTGATCCACACGGTTCCGGCTCGGACAGAACCTGCAATGCGATGAGCTTTCGCGACGTCCCTTGTCCAGACGGCGGCTGCGAGGCCGTAGAAAGTTTTATTCGACCGCTCAATGACCTCGTCGATATCACGGAATGGGAAGACGCTCAGAACAGGGCCGAATATTTCGTCGGTGGCGATGTCCATATCGTCGCTGACGTTGTCGAAGATGGTCGGCTGAATATAGAAGCCTTTGTCCCCTTCCTGAGCTCCGCCTGTGATACAGTTCGCGCCTGCTTGCTTGCCGCGCTCGATGTAGTCCATGATCTTGTTGAACTGATCCGCATCGATTTGTGGGCCTTGTGTGGTCGAGGTGTCAAACGGGTTGCCAAGTTTTCGTTCTTGAGCGCGTGAGACGAGTCGTTCCACGAATTTTTCGTGGATTGATTCTTCAACAAACAAACGGCTTCCCGCACAGCAGCACTGTCCTTGATTAAAGAACAATCCGAATTCTGATCCCTGGATCGCTGCGTCGATGTCACAATCGGAGAAGACGATGTTCGGTGACTTGCCACCGAGCTCGAAAGTGGTTCTTTTCAATGTTTGAGCAGCGTCAGCCATGATCCGCTGTGCTGTTTCGGTCGATCCGGTGAAGGCGATTTTGTCGACGTCAGGATGCTTGACGATGGCTGCTCCGGTGTCGCCGTATCCGGTGACAATATTAATGACTCCCGGTGGGAAGCCTGCCTCGGTTGCCAGTTCTGCCATCCGTAAGCAGGAGAGCGGAGTTTGCTCTGCCGGCTTCATCACAATGGTGCAGCCAGCTGCCAGTGCAGGAGCCCACTTCCAGGAGACCATTAACGCTGGGAAGTTCCAGGGGATAATTTGACCGCACACTCCCAGCGGTTCCCGGCGGGTGTAACAGAAATAGTCTCCACGAATCGGAATCGTGTCGCCAGTAATTTTGTCTGCCCAGCCAGCGTAGTAACGCAGGCAATCAATCACGAGCGGAATGTCCGCAGCCCGGGCATCGATGATCGGTTTCCCGTTGTCCAGAGTTTCTAACGCTGCGAGTTCTTCGGCGTTTTGTTCAATGAGATCCGCGAGTTTGTACAGCAGTCGTCCACGGTCTCGAGCATCCATTTTCGGCCACTCGCCCTCTTCGAACGCCTTCCTGGCCGCCTTGACTGCTCGGTCGACGTCCTCTGCATTCGCTTTGGCAACATCGGTGATTTTCTCTTCGGTTGCCGGGTGATAGGTTCCAAAAGTCTCCCCACTGACGGAGTCGCACCATTCTCCACCAATGAATAGTTGTGACTTACGAACTTTGGGAGTAGCAACGACGGATTCAGGGGATGCAGCGGGCGACATAAGAGCCTCCATGATGGATCAATAAACGAATAGGCCAGCGTTGATGATAAGTATCGCAGATTGTGGATACAATTTCACCTGCCGAGAATTGATCGGTCGACCATCGATCTGGTTGCTCTCATCTCGGTAAGATAATCGACGCTTGTGTTCGAATTGAGTGCGCTGGATTCAATTCCGCGACAGTCTTTTAAGGGCATATTCGCTTGAAGGTGTGCTGAATCGGCAATATTTGCTGGTTTTAACAGCTGTTCGGCTTTTCTTGCCGGTTTGGCATTGTAGCTGCATTATCAGATTGAATCAGGCAAATGGTTGCCTTCAAAAAAAACTCAATCAGAGGACAAGACAATGAAACGTTTCATCGCATTGACAGCAGTTGTTGCTACGTTGGGCTTGGCCGGAACGTCCGCTGAAGCTGGTGGAGTCCGGTTCTACTTAGGTGGCGGCAGCGGGTTCAATTCTGGATACCGTTCAAGTTATCCATCTTATGGCCACAACTACAATCGCGGTTATGGGAATAGTCATAGGGGGCATGGTGGCTACTATTGGCACAACACCGGACATTATGACTACCATCCAGGCGGATATGTTCCCCATGGAAACCACTACGATTACGTTCCCGGTCATTACGACTACCACAACACCGGGCACTGGGATCGTTACCGAGGACATGGTGGACATCATCACTAAGAAATTTCTCGAACAGTCGTGCAGAATCTGTCCGGTGGAGGTGAGCGTTTTCTCGGAGAGAATCGTTTCTTCATCGGTTCAGAAAGTACGACCTTCTACTCAGATTAATCACAAATTAAGCCGGGCAGTTAATCTGTCCGGCTTAATTTTTTGATTCAGTTCAATGACTGCAATTACTCGGCATCGAGCCAGTTGTCGCCGGTTTTGCAATCGACAATGATCGGGACACTTAAATCGAGTGCTGATTCCATTTCTTCGCGAGCCAGTTGGATGAGCGAATCGACCGCTGCTTCCGGGGCTTCGAAGACGAGTTCATCATGAATTTGCAGGAGCATTCTGGCGGGGTGTTCTTCTCGTTGCATCCGGTGATGAACGTTGATCATTGCTTGCTTAATTAAGTCAGCAGCTGAACCTTGGATCACGGTGTTGACCGCTGTTCTCTCAGGCGTGTTTAAGTTGCCCCAACGCTTTCCTCGAATTCCCGTGATCTCGCGTCTTCGTCCGAGAATGGTGGTCGCGTAGCCTTTCTCTTTCACATCATCGAGCGTCTGTTCCATGAAGGCTTGCACACCCGAATACTTCGTGAAGTAGTCCTCGATGAACTGAGCCGCTTCATCTTTCGGGATTCCCAAAGATGCAGCCAATCCAAATGATGACTGTCCGTAGATCACACCGAAGTTAACCGCTTTAGCAACGCGGCGCTGCGACGAGTCGACCTCCTCTTTCGAAACGCCATAGACCTGTGCGGCCACGGCTGTGTGAATATCGACACCGTCACGAAAGGCGCTACACATCTCGTCATCACCACAGAAGTGGGCGAGCATTCGCAATTCAATCTGAGAATAGTCGAGACAAATCAGCTTCCAGTCCGGCTCGGAAGGAATGAATGCTTTGCGGATCAATCGACCTTCTTCAGTTCGAACCGGAATGTTTTGCAAGTTCGGATCGCTGGAGCTCAGACGTCCGGTCGCTGCGGTTGTTTGGCTGAAGGAGGTATGAACTTTTCCCGTAAATTTATTGACCAGATTCGGGATCGCATCAAGGTAAGTTCCCTTCAACTTGGAGAGTTGACGGTGTTCGATAATTTTCGCAGGGAGCGGATGCTCGGATGCCAGCTTCTCCAAGACTTCCTGATCAGTACTGATGCCGGTTTTTGTTCGTTTGATGATCGGCAGATTCAGATCTTCGAAGAGGATTTTTGAGAGCTGTTTGGGAGAGTCGATGTTGAATTCGCTCCCGGCAGCTTCGTAGATTTCTCCCATCAGTTGTGAGAGTCGCAACGTGAGGTGATCGCTTTGCCGTTTCAGTTCATCGACGTCTACACGAATCCCGTTCCATTCCATTTCAGCAAGCACAGGAATCAACGGACGTTCGAGATTCCAATAGAGGTCCCACAAATCTTCTTCGTGGAGTTTTTCTTCGATCACCTCCGTTAGTTGCCAACAGACGTCGGCATCTTCACTGGCGTATTCGGCGGCGTCGTCGACATCGACTTCAAACATCTTCAGTTGCTTCTTGCCTTTTCCAATCAGGTTGCTGATCGGGATCATCTGGCGATGCAGATACTTCTTGGAGATGTCATCGAGACTGTGAGTTCGTGCCCCGGCGTCGAGCAGGTAATCGCCGACCATGCTGTCGAGACCCAGATTCGCAATCAGGACTCCGGCGCGTCTGAGGACGAGCATATCGTATTTAATATTCTGGTTGACGATAGTGCGCTGGTCGTCTTCAAGAATCGGCTTGATGGCTGTCAGAACCTCGGCAGGATCGAGAACAGCTGTCCCTTTGGGACCGTCGACAGGGATGTAAAATGATCGCCCACTCTCCCAGCAGAACGCCCAGCCAACAATATCTGCCTGTAACGGGTCGATGCTTGTCGTTTCGAGATCGACACAAAATTTCTCTTGATCTTTTAACTCACTGAGGAACTCTGCAAATTTGTCCTTGTCGTCGACTTTGGTCCATTCTCGTTTTGGTGAGCCGGTCTCTTCAATTTTTGTCTGGGCGAGTGCGGTTTCCATTTCGTTGGCGTAGCGACGAAATCCAAAATCGGTGAAGAGTTCAAGCAGTCGCTGGTGATCGGGCTTTGAGACACGGCACTCTTCCCAGGTCAACTCAATTGGGAGACTGATGTTCAACCGGACGAGTTCACGACTCATCAGTGCCTGTTCACGGTACGTTTTCAGATTCTCAGACAGTTTTTTCCCCGGAGCCTGATCGGCATTGTCGAGGACTTGTTCGAGTGTCTCAAATTTTTCGAGGAGTGCTTGCGCCTTCTTTGGTCCGACAAGTGGCACACCTGGCACATTGTCGACGCTGTCTCCTACCAACGATTGGAAATCGACCACCTGGTCTGGGCGCACACCCCAGTCATCCCAAAGGTTTTCTTCGTCATAGAGTTGCTTCTTGCGAATGCTGTAGATTTTGATTTTCGGGGCGAGAAGTTGCCGAATATCCTTGTCACTCGTCACCACGCGCACGTCGAAACCTTCGGCAGCAGCGCGAGTTGCCACTGTGGCGATCACATCGTCTGCTTCCCATCCCGGGTATGAGACAATCGGAATTCCAAACGCATCGACGACATCGAGAATGAGCGGGATCTGCGGTTGTAACTCATCAGGCATGGCGTCGCGATTCGCCTTGTAGTCTTCGTAAATTGCGACACGTTCCTGCGGCGTTTGCGACTCCATTGCACAGATGATGTGCGTAGGTGATTTCTCTTTCAGAAGGTGCTGAATGTCTCCGGTGAAGCCGAATACGGCATTCGTCGGTTGACCACGCGTGCCGGTCATCGGTTGCCGGATCGCGTGAAAGACCTGAAAAATCAGTGAGAACGTATCGACAATATAAAGCGTGTCCGCCATGGATGATCCGCGAATGGGTAAGTCTGTGAATGAATTCGAGTGTTGGTTTTCCCCGGTCGAAGATCGGGGGCCGGCCAAGTGAAAGCGGTCGCTGACCGGCGGTTCATGAAATTGTGAGAGAACTTAATGCTTCGCGGTTTTACTGGATGCGAGTTCCCGCATGAGTGCGATCTTTTTCTGGTAACGACTTTGAACAATATCGACAATGACCAGCACTGCGAGGACGAAGTAGAAGGTGGTTTTCGTCATCGCGTGGACTTCATAACTGAACAGCTTGATGTGAGCCAGATGCCCACCTTCCGAAATCAGCATCACCCCGACAATAAACAGGATGAATAAGCCGAGGACTTCGTACATGCGGTTTTTCTTGAGAAATTCAGCGACGTGATCAGCCAGGAAAATCATTAGAAGACCGCTCACGATAATTGCAACCGCCATAACGATGGTGTTGTCGGTCAGAGCCATCGCGCTGAGGATGGAATCGAACGAAAAGACCAGGTTCATGAGCACAATCCAGAAGATCGCTCCGTTGACCGAGCGTTTTGCATCAGATTGATGCTCTTCCAGATGTTCAATCGCCAGCATGTGGTTGATTTCTTTGACCGCTGTGTAAAGGATAAACCCACCACCCGCGATGGTAATCAGAGCGTGAAGGTTGAACTCTCCTTCGAAGACTTTCTTGATGTGGATCTCAAAAAACGGATCTTTGAAAGATTCGAGCATCTGAACGACGATGATCAACAGCAGAATTCTCAGGCCAATCGCTAGTCCGATTCCCAATTTACGGACATACCTTTGCTTGTCCTCCGGAACCCGTTTGGATTCAATCGAGATGTATAACAAATTGTCAAAACCCAAAACTGCCTGAAGCAGAATGAGCATGAGCAATGTCATGAAATTGCCAATGGTGAAAAGGTCCGCCATGGATGTTCTCAAACTCTGAATTTGTGAATAGATTCAATCGAAGTGAACCGTAGAATAGACAGTGCGGGCAGTTGTGGCTAGAAACTCACTTGGATGAAGAAAGAAGCTCTGGCTCATTAGTTACGGCAAGAACCCGTAGCCGGACACTTCAAGTGTCCGGCTACATTTTTGGACGTTCGAAACCGAGAAGATATTTTATGTCGCATGAACTGATTCAACTGAATACCCCTTACGGACGTGATGCACGGTTTCAGGGAGAAGTCCTGGGAAAACGGACACTGTTGCACTTTCAGCCCAAAGAGGACTTGCGGGATCTCGCAACCGGATTGCGGGAGTCACTGGCGAATCCATTGGAACTCCCGGAATTGAAACTTGCTTGTGTCCCGGGTGATCACGTTGTGATTGCCCTGGCAGAGGAAACACCGCGTGCCGATGCGGTCGTGGCGATGTTGTGGAAGCAGCTCGCTGCTGGGGGAATTCAACCGGAAGACTTACTGATCTTGAAGCCGGGAACATGGGGAGCCACCTCCTCCGTTGACCCTCGTTCGCTGTTGTCGAAAGAGCTGCAAGAGAAAATTCAGCTGAAACGTCACGATCCGACCGAAAAGGAAGTCTGTGGCTATCTCGCCTCGACTGCCTCTGGAGAACGGATTTATCTTGCCAAAGAGATTCTCGAAGCGGACCTCGTGATTCCTGTTGGACCGGCGGGCTTTGATCCTGTGCTGGGATATCGGGGAGAGGCAAGTGTCCTCTATCCCGCATTCTCCGAAACCAATGCGATTATGAAATCGATTGGGCATGGTCACGATGAGCTGTCACCTTCAGAGAGTCGTCCATTACGCCAGCAGGCTGAAGAAGTCGGCTGGCTGTTAGGGATTCAGTTTGTGATCAGCATCATTCCGGGGCGTGGAAAAGAAGTGCAGTCGATCTTTGTCGGTTCTGCAGATGCGGTGGCTCGTAATGTTCGTGCCGAGTTGAACTCGACATGTCGCATTGAGTTGGAGGAGCGAGCCGAGATGGTGCTCGTCGCTGTCGAAGAGACAACAACACCACAAACCTGGGAACAAGTGGCCCATGCGATTGACGTCGCTCGGCGAATTGTCTCTCGCGATGGCCGAATTGTTGTTCTTTCACAACTGACTCAAAAACGTGGACCGGGACTTGATATTCTGAAAGAAGCCCGCACGCCGAGTGAAGCTCTCAAGCCTATTCAAAATGTCAGCCCGCCAGATTTCCTCGCTGCCACTCGAATCGCGAAAGCGGTTGATTGGGCGAACGTCTACTTGCTCAGCGATTTGCCGGCAGAAGAAATCGAAGACCTGTTTATCATCCCGCTTGCATCGGAGTTGGAGGTTCAGAAACTTCTTCAGGGCGATGAAACAACTGTGATCATCGAGTCTGCTCAAAAAGTTTACGCAAGTTGCGAGTAAGACAACATCATGCAGTCATTCAGCCGGACACGTCGATGTGTCCGGCTTGATGATTGTTGCTGACAGGAATTAATTGAATTCGATATGAACTCTTTTACAACTCGGGTCTTCGTCAGTTGCTTCACCAACCTTGTCCACCGGATGCGTGTACAGATATTTCCAGACAGGCTCAAACAGGTATTCGCCATCGGCATTCTTCGGTGACGCTCCACCGGGGCCAACAGACGAGTGAGCTCGCTTGGGGTCTCCATTGACATCAGCAGAGGATATCAGTCGGCGTGTGTTTTGATATGGGGCTGCTTCGTCGTCCACATTGACGATGGGGCCGAACTCATGCATTCCCAAGAGCTCCCATGATCGGCAATAGTGATCCCCACTCCAACCACCATCGAGAACATGGCTGAATCCGAAGTAGCGGTTCGCTGGAGTTGCTGATCGGTTCGCTTGCCAGTCTTGATCCTGATCGCGTGGACCACAAAGCATGACGACACGATCCACTCGTTGATGTTTCGCAAAGCGAGCGGCGGTGGTAGAACCGTGAGAGCTTCCAGAGATGATCACTTTATCCCACTGAAGTCCTTTGCCGTCACTGCTGAGAAACTGTTCCCAGTTTCCTTGAGGGTTCTCTTTGGCAAGCCACTTTACAAACTGGAATGCACGCTCCGCCATTCCGTCAGGACGAGCGAGGTCGAGTTCATCGCTGAAGTCTTCCCCTGTCGCTGCTTCGAGTCTGACGTTCCCCCGCGCCTGTGCGTCTTTGGGTTGTGGTCGACAGAGAGTTCCAAACCATTTGTTGGCATAGCTGACTTGAATGGCATGCAAGCCGTAATTGTTAAGTCGTTCAAAGAGTCGATCGTTATGGCCCATGAGCCAGATGACCAGTTTTCCCTCCGGAGCGACGCGAGTGTCGACTGATGCGTTTTCGAGATCCTGTGGCTTCTGATCTGTCCCGAACTCGAATTTAATTTCAGGGTATTCTTTCGTTCTTGGATCAATTTTGCTGGCACGTGCCTGTAATTTGTATCGCTGAGGATTCGGGTCTTTGAATTTTTTCTGGACAGGAGAAGTTCGCTGATTCTGGTTTTTGGCGACTGCTTGATGAGCTGTCTTCTGCAAGAAAAGAGCGTACTCTTTGCCGAGCCCCTCAGGGTAATATTCGTTTCCGACACAACTTTCATTGAAGAGAGTTTCATACCAGACGCAAGCTCCCAGATACTCGCCCGCTGTGTTGGCATGATGGCCATCCATTCGCAAGACCCATTCCGGCTTTGTGCCCTTTTGCTTTCTCCACTGCCAACCAACATGCAGCGAATTCGCCTGGTCCGGAAGTTGAGGATGTTTGGCACTTTTTATGTCGAAGGATTGGTCAGGGCGATAACCAAATGCATTATCCGTATCTGCGATGTAAAACGCATCACCGACAGGAATGCGACGGACGCCAAGATCGGAAGCGATCGTCTTGTAAGCATGCGAGAGCATTTCGTACATCTCCGCTTGCGTCGCTGGTTCTTTTTCATCACTTGAAGGTTTCGTGAAACGTGGGTCGTCTACGCGATAAGCCCAAGTCTGATGAACGAGTAGTTCCGCACCGGGAGCATAGCGGCCAATGATGTTTTGTAGCTGCGAGGCAAACGGACGATAGTTCTCGATGTTGTGACTTTTGAAACTTGCCTGCTGAATGGTGACATAGTCCCAGTCGTCTGACTGTAAAGCCTGTTGCAGGCTCGACTTGTTTGAATACAAACCTGCCGCTGCTTGCGGATCTTTCTCATTGTTAAGTGCTTTGTTGGCGTGCAACTCCATCGAGGCACCACCCACAGTGACCGGTCGGTGAGTCAGTTGATGTCCGCCAGCTTTAACGAGATCGTCAAGATGGTTCGTCGCGTTTCTTGAAAAGCTGTTTCCAATTGTCAATAAGCGAACATGCTTTTGACTTAAAGATGCGTTCTGAATAGGGTTGGAAAGCCGTTGCTGCCCGTTTTCTGCTGATGCCGTCTGAGAAGTTTCGACGATACAAAAGATAAGACTCAAACAGACTCCGACTCTAAACAGAGGCGAAAATAACTTTAGCATTGGAAGTATTCTCCGCAGAAGGTAAGATTCTAATACGGCGAACGCGCCGTGATCCCACCCCAACAGACCCCGACAGATTCGATTTCACACACGATGACACAATCGTTCAATTGATATCACTCAATTGAGGTGAGATTAAACATCCTACCAAGACCGCCTGACATTCAAAACTCTGCGATGACTCGGCCTCGTTCCATTTGTCGTCCGATCCATTGCGATTGATGAATGCCACCTGCCAAAGTCGATTGTTGATGAATCATTCCTTTTCATACATCATTGCCATTCTCATTCCGATGACGGCTCTTACGTTCGGTCACGAATGTTACGCTCTGGAACCGCAGGCAAGCGTTCCTGGCGAATCTCATTTTGTGACGAACATCGTACCGTTCGTGAACGAATACTGTATAGATTGCCATAGCGGTGAAGGTGCCGAAGGTGGAGTCGATTTCGAGCGGTTCTCGAAGAGCTCAAAGATTCAGGAAGAATACGAACTTTGGGAGCATGTGCATCGACTCATCAAAGAGCAGCAGATGCCTCCATCTGATTCTGAACAGCCGACTTCAGCTCAGCTCGTTTCAATCCTTGATGCGATCAACCTGGAGTTAGCGAGTTTCGATTGTCATAAAGAAAAACATCCCGGGCGTGTGACTCTGCGACGACTGAATCGTGTCGAATACAACAACACCATCCGAGACCTTTTGGGATTAGATCTCGACCTTGCGAAAGACTTCCCAGCTGACGATGTCGGAAGCGGATTCGATAACATTGGGGACGTCCTCACGATCCCCCCTGTCCTGGTTGAAAAGTATCTTGCAGCCGCCGAAACAATCGCCAAGCACGCTTTCGAAAATCCTGAATTACGCAAGCGAATCGAAGTTCACACCGCGGAATCGGACGACAAAAAAGTTGAAGTTGCGATTCGTAACATTCGTGAATTCGCCGAACGTGCTTACCGTAGACCGCTTTCCGAGGATGAGGTTCAGCGCATTGCGGGCGTGATGAAGAGTGCAGCGCAACTGGATGGCGGCATTGACGAGATCTTCCAAACAGTCGTGACAGCAATCTTAACGAATCCAAATTTCCTCTTTCGAGTCGAGCAAGATCCGAAAGATGGCGAAGAGATTCGAACTTTGAACGACTTCGAACTGGCGTCTCGGCTCTCCTATTTTCTCTGGAGCAGTATGCCTGACGAAGAACTCTTTGCACTCGCCCGCAAAGGGGAGCTTTCGCATCCGGATGTCATATCTGCTCAGGTCACTCGGATGTTGAGTGATCCGAAATCGAGGGCACTGGTCAATAATTTTGCGGGGCAATGGTTGCAGCTTCGGGATGTTACTCAGCTGACTCCTGACTCCAAATCGTTTCCCAGTTTTAATGCGGACTTGCAGCGAGCAATGCGGAAAGAGACAGAGATCTTTTTCGAAAAACTCCTGCACGAGAATCGCAGCCTTCTGGAATTCCTCAATGCCGATTACACATACCTGAATGAAACTCTTGCCCATCACTATGGAGTTCAGGATGTAGAGGGTGATGAGTTTCGCAAAGTGAATCTTCCCGCCGGAAGGCGGGGCGTGCTGACACACGCAAGTATTTTAATGCTCACGTCAAATCCAACCCGAACTTCGCCGGTGAAACGCGGCAAATGGATTCTTGACAATATTCTGGCAGAACCCCCTCCCCCTCCTCCACCAGATGTGCCAGTTCTTGAAGAGGGAGGTGAGGCACTTGGATCGTTCCGAGAGCAACTCGAACAACACCGTGCAGACCCGTCCTGCGCATCATGTCATCGGACGATGGATGCGCTCGGTTTCGGGATGGAAAATTTCGATGCCATTGGAGCTTGGCGAGACCGCGAGGGACGCTTCGATATCGATGCTTCGGGACAAATGCCAGGCGGGCAAAATTTCGATGGAGCGTCCGAATTGATGGACATTCTTGTCGAAGAAAAGAAAACAGAGTTTAGCCGCTGTCTGACAAAAAAAATGCTGACCTACGCCCTCGGGCGAGGATTAGAATCGTATGACCGATGTGCTGTTAACAAAATTGTTGATGCCCTTGAAAGGGACGACTATCGGTTTCAAACACTGATCTTTGAAATTGTAATCAGCGAACCATTTACAATGCGAGAAGCAAGGAGATCTCAATGAGCCCGTTCACGACGAATCTTTCAAGACGAAACGTTTTACGCGGACTTGGTGTTTCGATGGCACTCCCCTTCATGGAGTCGATGACGTCACGCCCTCTCTTGGGAGCGAGCGCCCTGCCTGCTCCGCCGAAACGGATGGCCTTCATCTTTGTCCCGAACGGAGTCAATCTTGCCGATTGGACTCCACAACAGACTGGCTACGGTTTCGACTTACCTTCGATTCTACAACCACTGGCACAAGTTCAGGATGACCTTCTTGTGATCAGCGGATTGACACACGACAAGGGGCGAGCCAATGGAGATGGACCGGGTGATCACGCTCGAAGTGCTTCCGTGTTCCTGACCGGTGCTCAACCTCGTAAAACAGATGGAGCCAACATTCGTTCCGGAGTTTCGGTCGATCAGGCTGCTGCTCAGGCGGCGGGGCATCTCACACGATTGAGATCGCTGGAATTGGGATGTGAACCTGGACGAAGTGCCGGAAACTGTGATTCCGGTTACAGCTGTGCTTATTCCTCCAGCATTTCCTGGGGATCATCATCCACACCAAACGGGAAAGAGACGAACCCGAAACTGGTCTTCGAGCGACTCTTTAGCAACGGAAAGCAGCAAGAGACCGACAAAAACAAACTGCGTCGAGAAGCACTCAAGAAAAGCATTCTTGATTTCGTGAGTGACGATGCAAAGCGTTTACAGGCGAGTCTGGGAAGGAATGACCAGCGTAAACTCGATGAGTACCTGACAGGAGTTCGAGAAATCGAACGCCGGCTGGATCATGCGAGCAACGATCCTGCTCCAATCGTTGATCTTGATTACCCCGTCCCGGAAGGAACTCCAAAGGATTATGGCGAACACATTCGTTTAATGTGTGATATGATGGTCCTCGGTTTCCAGACGGACACCACTCGCATCGCCACTTGTATGTTCGCGAATGCCGGGAGTAACCGCAGTTACCAGAATCTCGATATTCCGAATGGTCACCACGCGTTATCTCACCACCGCGGCGATGACGAGAAGCTAACGAAGATCAGCAAAATCAACCAGTTCCATGTTGCGCAGTTGGCCTACTTGCTGAAGAAAATGAAAGCCACGCCAGATGGACATGGCAACTTGCTCGACAACTCCATGGTTTGTTACGGCAGCGGTCTCAGCGATGGGGATCGACACAACAACGAAAACTTGCCGGTTCTCCTTGCTGGTCATGGTGGTGGAACAATCACCCCCGGCCGACATTTAAGAATTCCGACCGAAACGCCAATGTGTAACCTGTTCATGTCAATGCTTGATCGATTCGGAACTCCGATTGATTATATTGGGGATAGCACTGGCAGACTCTCTGGTCTCGATATTTAATCGAGTCGTCATTTCAAGGCACTGAGAACTCGATTCGTGATAAAGAGCCTTTCGTATTGCGAAAGGCTGAAGCAGTGGTGTGTGACGTTCAGGGCAATCTTCTGGACGTTACCCGACAAAGTAGAACCAGTCCGAAAACCTCTGGAATAGCCACTTTCCTCAACGTTTGAGAGAGCAATTTCAAGTTTCAGGATCAGTTCTAATGAGTGCTTGTCGTGAAACCGATCACGCAAAATCCGTTTTAAGGATCTCACCGAAAACCTACCTCGAAGACGAAGAGGTGGCTCAGTGCACGAGAGGCCAAATTCAGGTTTTCAGATCAGTTCTAAGAAGTCCATGAAATGAACTCGAACATGCACACACGCAACTTGCACCCGGTAGAGCAGCCTACGGAATCGTCTTCGCTCTCAGCCTCTTGGCGAGAATTCTTTGACGTTCTGAAAGTGAGCTTCATGAGTACGAGAAGTATTAAGAATGCTTCAAACTGCTGTGTTCTCATGCTTCTCGGAATCTTCTTGTCTTGCCAGACACTTCAGGCTCAAGAAAATACTGCCGCTGATAGCCGTTCTGCCGATGAGCATACTGTCGAGGAACTTTCCCAGAGACTGACTGATGGAGAACTCGACGAACGTCGTGAAGCTGCGTATGAACTTGCAGCGTTGGGGGCAAAAGCAGAACCGGCTCTGCCCGCGTTGATCAAAGGTCTTCGAGAGAAAGACGGTCAAGTCTGGGTGCAATCGGCGACTGCTATTCAGCGTATCGGTCCGCCAGCCAGTGCAGCCGTTCCAGTGCTTGTTGAGAGCCTTAGTCATTATGCCGATCAAAGGCGATACCGAGCGGCCTGGGCCTTAGGGGCAATTGGCAAAGAGGCCATTCCTCCTCTTCGTGAAGCGATGAAAAGTCAGCAGGTTCGAGTCCGGGCCGGTGTGATGGATTCCTACGGTTGGATGAGCGATTCTGCGGCAGAAGTCGTTCCAGAGTTAACAGCAGCCTTGAAAGATAGTGACGCAACTGTACGTGAGCGAGCCGTCAGCGCACTGCTCCGCCTGGGACCAGCTGCTGAGGACGCATTGGTGCAGGCGATTCAACATGAACAGAAAGAAATTCGAGCCCTTGCTGCTCACGGTCTGGGAAAGATCAATGATTTGAACCCAGACAGCCAGGCGAAACTTCTCGCAGCGGCGAAAGATTCTGACGCAACGACGCGTGCCGCTGCCATTGTCGCGATTGCATCGGTCAACCTCCCTGAGGAAAATCGAACTCCCATTGTTCTGGCTGCTCTGAGTGACCAGGAAGCGACGGTCCGGAATAGTGCAGTGCTTGCTGTTGGACAACTGGGACCGAATGCAAAGGCGTTGATCCCATCGTTAAGGAAGATGCTGCAAGACGAGGACGCCTCACAGCGATCATCTGCTGCGGTTGCGTTAGGGGCCATGGGAGCAACTGGAGAAGTTGCGATTCCAGATTTAATCTCAGCATTGAAGCAACCGGGAAGCTCAACCGAGGTCGCGAAAGCTCTCAGTCGCATTGGAGTTCGAGCGGTTTCAGACATTCTCGCCGTGACTACAGAGCCCGATCAGCCTCTGGAGCAAATTGCTGCCGCACTGGCGGACATGGGGCCATCTGCTACACCAACTTTGATCAGTTCGTTAAATCACGAGAACGAAAACGTTCGAGCTAGTGCCGCACGTGCACTTGGACTGATGGGGACAACTCCCTCCTCAGCGGAATCTGCTCTTCGAAAGTTATTACAGGATGACTCCACCAGGGTTCGGCTTGCTGCTGCTGAAGCGATTGAAAATCTACAGAGACCAGATCAAGACACGGTCGCAGCACTTTATAAAATCTCTGTTGATTCGACTGCAGAGATTCGAGCTGCGAGCATCTCTGCACTTGCGAAGCATGAGAAGGACCCTTCCAAACTGGTCCCGGTAATTCGGACGGGACTGTCTGATCCTGCATCAGTCGTTCGCGCTGCCGGTATCGAAGTTGTTGGGACTCTCGGAGAGGCGGCGAAGTCGCTTCAACCCGAACTGATTCCTGCTCTCGATGATGAGGACGCAAGAGTCAGAGCGCTCGCTGGTGAAACGTTAGGATTGATCGGTTCTGCCTCCGATGAAGTGATTGCCAAGCTGATTCGAAATCTCAAAGATGCCGACCCAGGCGTCCGCCGATCTTCCGCATCGTCACTAGGAAATCTGAAACTCAAAGGGGACATCGTTGTAAGTGCGCTGATCCCTTTATTGAGTGATTCAGAGACTCTGGTTGTCCACGCAGCGATTGATGCCCTCGCTCAATTCGGAAAGTTAGCTTTGGACTCTAAGGCTGAGATTATCGCTTTACTTCAGCACGCAAATTCAGATTTACGAGCTGCTGCTGTTCGATGCCTGGCAGCCATCGAGGCAGATTCAAAAATCAGCGTCCCGATTTTTATTGAAGTTCTCAAGGACGAAGACTGGATCGTTCGCCGCGACGCAGCAACCGCATTAGGTAAAATTGGTCCACCTGCTAAAGATGCAGTCCCTGCCCTCTTTCAACTTCTCGATAGCGACGAGGACATTGCCGTTGCCAAAGGAGCACTCAAGTCGATCGACGCAGCCAGTCCAAACGCAATTCCTATTTTAATTGAAGGGATGCAGTCAGGAGATCCGCGGAAAAATTACTACGCTCTCTACCTCATTGGAAAGATCGGCCCGGAAGCCACCGAAGCTCTCCCCGTCCTCAAAAAACTACACGCCGAAACCGACAACAATCGCTTCAAGGAAATGGTCCAAAAAGCGATCGACCAGGTTGAGCCACCTGTTGAAGAGAAAAAGGGCAAGTAACGAAGGCTCGCCAGTCGGGACTGGCTATCATTTTCCGCGGTATGAGGGCCATTCGATTCTCTGGCCTTCATATCGGGGCCAGGTCCAAGCGGGCCAGGTGGGGCCTTCTTGTTGGACTTGAGTGTAAATCTCGGTCATGGCGGCGACCATTTTGTTGAGTTGCTGCGGGTTCGTTTTGCTCAGGTCTGTCGTTTCGTTGCGATCTTGCTTGAGGTTATAGAGTTCAAAGCCTTGCAGCTTGGCTGTTTTGAATTGTTGCATCTGCTGATCTGTGATGTCAGTTAAGTTCCCCTGGTCGTTGAGGTCCAGTTTCGAGAGGAGTTTCCAGTCACCGTCTCGGATGACGACTCTCGGGTCGGACTTTGCATAGTTAAACTGCCAGTAGAGTGGTTTCTCGCGAGTCACATTTTTTCCGTGGAAAACTGGCAGGACGCTCGTTCCATCAAGCACGCGATCAGTGGGGGGTGTGGTCCCTGCAACTTCACAGAGTGTCGGGAGGAAGTCGACTGCGCTGACAGGAACGTCACTGGTTGTTCCCGGTTTGACGTGTCCCGGCCAACGGACCAATCCCGGAACGCGGATTCCTCCTTCGTACAGGTGGCCTTTATATTTTCGCAGACCGTCCGTTGATCCGTGTGGATGAATGCGAGTCATGGCGGGACCGTTATCGCTGGTGAAGATGACCAGCGTGTTGTCTTCAAGGTTGAGGGTTTCCAGTTTTTTCATCAACCGGCCGAAGGCAGTGTCCATCTGTGTAATGTTTCCGTGGTGTGCCTCCAGACTCGGCTTGTCACCATTGCCGTACAGGGCTGCGTACTCTGGATCGGTGGCGATTGGTTCGTGCGGTTCGTGATAGCAAACGTACATAAAGAACGGTTTTTTCTCATCGCGGTGGTCGAGCCAATTGATAGCTTCGTCAGTGACGAGGTGTGACGCATACCCTTCAAGCGGACCAGCAGGAATTCCGTTCCGCACGAAGTTGTATGGGTTGCGGTGGTTGGGAAGTGCATTGTTCTGGGTCGCAAACCAATGGTCGAATCCCATGTCACTGGGTTGTGGCTGACCAGGAAGATTAAACCAACCGTTGAGATGCCATTTGCCAACCTGGCAAGTTTCGTATCCTGCATCTTTGAGTCGGTGTGCGATTGTGATTTCTGTCTCACGAACATGCATCGGAGAAAGAAACGGAATCCAGCTGTACACTCCGACACGCGATGGTGTCCGTCCTGTCATCAGTCCGGTTCTGGCTGGTGAACAGTTTGGGGCCGCTGCGTAGCAGTCGGTCAGCTTCAAGCCTTGCTTCGCGAACTTATCCAGGTGCGGTGTCTTGATGACATCATGCCCGTAGCATCCGATGTCCCCATAACCAAGATCATCGCAGAGGACGATTATGATGTTTGGCGGTGTCGTCTCTGCTGTGGCAATCGACTGCGTCGCTGCGAAAAAAAGAAGTGCAATGAATGTCGCTTTGCGGGGGCGGAAGTCTTTCACTGGAGCCTCTGAAGTTAAATGGCATCTCTGAAAGGGGCACAATTATACTGGTAGGATCGTAACGTTTCGTGATTTTGATTGTCACTCAAACAAAGCAAAATCGCATCTCACCACAGCAGTTCCGTCACGATCGCTGAATGGTTCGCATTCCGAGAGTTGGTTCTCGCGGGATGTTGTTTGCAAACGCATTGTACTTCAGTTGAACTTGAACACGGCGCCCGCACGGTTGGTCCAGCAACTCTTCGATTGTTTCTTTTGAGACCGGAAACGTGGTGATAAGGGAAAGCCTCTTTGAAGGTCTCTCTTCGATTCCGTAGATCAGCAGACCGTCGAGGTTCTCAGTGTTCGATGGATTGGGAAGTTGAGAATTGGGGAGAGGGAGAAGGTCGATGATGATGCGGATTTTGTCTGGTCCCTTGCCGAGTTCTTCCGTGATTCGATGGCATTTCAACCGGCGAAAATTGAATTTCAAGAGCTCAGAATCTACAAAACGTCGGTTGCGTCTAAGGCAAGAGATTTCAGCCGGTCGTCCACGAAAAAGAACTCTTCCCAGAAAGTAAGTCAGATTCAGAAGCAGAGTTCCGTCTGAAACAACAGGTGAAAAAGTAGGACGTTTCAAGCCCAAAGACTTTTCCAGATATGATTGAGTCCAGCGATCCCGTTTTCGTCCGTAGGGAGTTTCAATCAAGCTGAACAGGTAACCGTATGTATGCTGAATCCCGGCATGAAGCACGGGTGGCTGAAGAGGGGAGTTCGTGAGAGTGCCGAGCATCTCCAAGATCGGCGAGGCTACGATTTCTGTCCCGGTGTGATCATCGATGTTCCGGCTGAGTCCCCAGAGTTTTAAGAGCGGTAAACAGGTTCCCGAGCGGACGACTTGATCATGCAACTTAGGGCATTGTTCCCGCAATCTGATCACGGCCTGAGAAGTTGAGTCGTTCTGTTCGAGAATTTTATGGGTGAGCTCGTCCAGTTTTCGATTCCAGTCTCTCGTCATGAGTCGCGACTTCTCTTCATGCACAGGTTCATGCTCAGATGAAGAGGACGCTCTGGCGGAAAATCGAGTTCACCAAAATTCACCGACCTCATCGTGGAAAGCAATCACGTGAGGATTGTGAGCCACGAGGCCGGTCGGACCAATCTGGCTTACGGGACCCCTCCTGCGTATGTGTAACCATGAAGCTCAGCCTCCTCGTCTGAGCGGTTCGCTAGTAATGGTTCCTCCGCGAGAATATCGGATTTCGCAGTCAAGGCATAGAGCCCTCCGGCGGAGGCAGAGGTGAAGGCTGCGAATTTTATGAACTCTCTGCGAGAAACCTTTGATTCATCATCTGTCATCGTGCATTGCTCCAGACAACAAGGGGGATGAGCCTCACCTTATTGGTGAGGCTCAGGGGAGACGGTCAAGTTTATGTAGCGGTGTCGTTTCCAAGGAATTCGTAAATTCCTTTGATTGCCTTGTTGGCACCGGTCGACCGGACTCCGATTGTTTTTCGTGAATCGAAACCTTCTTCATCGATGCCGAAATCGAAAGACTGCTTTTTTGGCAGAGTGAAGATTATTTGTTCTTCAGCTGAGTCGCTTGGATCTTTTCGAGCAACGATTTCAATATCCTCATCTCCAGAGTTGAGGATTCGATACAGCAAATACGGTGAGGCTCCAAGGTCACGGATGTCAATGATCTGGTGAAACTCATTCGGAGTCCCGCTGGCACGTCTGTTAAATCTGCCACTGCGGATTGGTTTGCTGTCAGTGACGATGTCATAAATCGCTTCAGCCAGTATTGCGGTTGTACTGTTCGTACTGATTTTGACATTCCCTTCCACAACAATATCGAGTGACTGTTTTGAAGGGACAACAACTGCTGCGTTCGAGCCATTCTTCAATTTGAATGGGACCTTACCCGAATTGAAAACACGGTATAGCGTTCTGTCTCGCCCGAAAATGATCGTTGCAGCTGATGTTGAATTCGACATCTCCAAACTGAAACGGCCGTTACGGACATCTCTGGATGATTCGACAAAGTCATACATCCCTTGAGCTGTTTCACCCGCACCCACTACGAGAATGAGCTCTCCTTTGTCCGGTCTGAGTTCAAAGTCAATTGAGTTTTTAGCTTCGACCGTCTTTTGACCGCCACCCAAGTTCTGCTTCAATTGAAATGGCTTCTCACCCGAATTGAAAAAACGGTAGACAGACCGAGTTTTGTGGTGGATGAGTACGGACTCTGCGCTGTTTGTGGTTGTGTTTTTGATTTTGAAACGACCACTTCGGACTGCCATATTTTTCTCCCAGTCAGTAAGAATTCAGAATTCGAATTTGGCAGCCATCTCAAGTGTTATCACTGAGCGTGAACAGCATAGATGGCGGCCCGCTTGACCCAAATTACCTAAGTTGAGGGGCCAGTTGCAATAGAATATCTGTATTTGGTTATGCGTTTATGGGAGGGGAGGCTCGACAGGTGGCTGATCTTACGTGTAATCAGCCCAAGGAAGTTGTGGAATGGGCACTTTTCTCAGCGTATGAGAGAGTAAGTTCAACTTTCAGGGGCAGTTCTAATTACTTCTCCAAATCCGAATATCTCCAGAAAGACCGCCTGAAACTAGTGTTTTGCCATCTTTGGAGAGAGCAGATGCAAACACCTGACGCTCATGACCATGGAGAGTTGTGATCAATTGTCCAGTTTTTGCGTCCCAGATTTTGACTTGCCGATCGCGTGCTCCAGTGACGAACCGCTGACCAGTCGGGAAGGAGCTGACTGTATTCACCTTCGCTCGATGGGCTTTTATTGAGCTGACTTTTGTCGGTTCAGCCCGGTTCCATAAGTGGACAGATCCTGAATTCGTCCCGATTGCCAATGAATTTCCCGCAAGGCAATAGGATGCATCCAACGGACCTCCTGAGACTTCAAATGATTGTGTGATCGCTCCCCCCTTGAGGATGTCTCGAAGTTCGATCTGTCCATTTTCAAAAGTCACCGCGAGTTCGCTGGAGTCGGGATGGAAGCTGATTGAACTCAGTTTCTGGTAATCTGACGACCATTCAGCCTGGGGACTCGTGAGGTCGCTGAGTTTGAGAATTTGGACCTCTCCCGTGCGGTTCGCGATCGCAATCATTTGACCATCTGGAGAGAACAGGACTTCGGTCGAACTTTCAGCGCCGCTGTGAATTTTCGATTCAACCTGTTCTTTTTTTGTATTCCACAGCACCACCTCGTTCCCCATGGTTGCAATCGCCAAGAGACTCTTCGTGGGATGGGCTGAGATTGAGGTCACTTTTTTCTCATCAAATGCCTGGATCTTTCGCGATTCCAATTTGTTGAGTGAACGAAGTTCAACTCGCTCATCGCCAACGATCGCTGCGACCTCATTCCCCGCCGGCAAAACTTCCAGTTGCCGGATGTGCTTGTCTTCCCACAGAACTTCCGGGAGATTCAAACGATTGAGTCTGATGACGTTGACTGAACCATCTCCGCTGCCGGTCACGATTAACTTTCCGTTCCGAGAAACGTCTATTGTTCCAAAACTTAATGTGTGAGTTTGAAAGCGATGGGTTTCCTTCAGAGTCGCAGGATCAAGAACGATGAGATCACCGACTGCTTTGGTGACGAGCAATTGATTGGAGTCATTCGAATTCTCAATATCGCCTATGGCTCCATCGCTACTGGATGTGGACGCAATTTGCTCAGCAGTTTCAACATCCCACCAGAGGACCTGGCCAGAATAAGTTCCCGCTGCAATTTGTTTTCCATCAACGGAGTAAGTGAATTGAAGCATCAGGGGGCATGGTCCAATCATTCCAAGTTTAATCCGATTTGCTATGTCCCAGCGTGTGATGATTTCATTATTCGTGGCCACTGCAAGATGCTGGCCGTCAGGGGAGAATCGGAAGTCGACGAACTCCGATTTCCCAGTTGGGATCTGAGTCAACATCTCAAGATCCGCGGTTGACCAGATTCGCACTGCCCCGGATTTTCCGGCAGTTGCGATCTGTTTTCCGTCAGGGGAGAAACGTATGAGTTCAATTGGCGGACCATGTTTCACTTCACGGATTGGCACTTCAGTGTCTGCCGGATTCCAGAGTCTCAGCCAACCATCTGTTGATCCGGAGGCGAGGATTGAACTGGAGGGAGAGAATGAAAGAGTTGTCACTTTTCCAGCTGGGATTTGGCAAATTCGCAGAATCTCACCAGTATCGGTGCTCCAAATGTGAAACTCTCTCGGTGAGCCACAGGCTGCAAACATTTCTCCTTGCCTCGAAATTGCAACATCCGACACGGGATCAGAAATGCCTACAGATTGCACGAAAATATTGGACTTTGAATTGAAATAGTTCCATTCGAAGCCACGAAAACTTTCAAGAGCTTCTCCATCCATGAAGGGGAGGACGACCTGCTTGAGAGCATGCATGTCGCCGGAACGTAAATGCTCGGTCGCGAGATTCATTTGTGCTCGATAGAACATCCCGTTGGCAATTTCTGCACTTCGCAAAGCTTGGATCCAGAAGTAGCTGACGCCCGCTAAACCGAGAGTCAGGCTTAAAAACAGACTTGCCAGTAACGAAGCAACACCCGGTCGGCGGCGGCACCAGCGCCACGTTTTTTCAATCGAAGAGACAGGCCGGGCTTTGATGGGTTCGCCCTTTTGGAAACGTGTCAGCTCTTCTGCGACTTCAGAAGAACTTTGGTATCGCTTCTCAGGGTCTCGTTCGAGACATTTCAGGCAGATCGTCTCTAAGTCTTTGGGGACACTCGGGTCGAGCGAATTCGGAGAGGGAGCGTCTTCATAAATCTTCTGATGTAAAATCGCTCGGACGTTTCCTCGAAATGGCTGATGCAAAGTGAGCATTTCGAAAAGAATAATTCCGATCGCGTAAATGTCTGATCGATGATCGGTTTCACGAGTTTTTCCGCTCGCTTGCTCAGGAGACATATACTTCGCTGTTCCGAGCACCTGACCTTCGGATGAGATCGAAGCTTCAGCGGAGATTTTTTTCGCGAGGCCAAAGTCGGTGACGAAGGGCTGACCTTCTTTATTCAAGATGATGTTCGCCGGTTTGATATCCCGATGAACAACTCCGTTTTCATGTGCGTGCTGAAGTGCCTTGGCGATGTCGATCAGGATTTCGCAAGTTCGCTCGGTCGTTATTTTTCCAGTCGAGAGCAAATCCTGTAAGGTCATGCCGTCGATGAATTCACTTGCAATGAAAACTTGACCTTCTTCGACTCCGACTTCAAAGATCGAAACGATATTCGGATGTTTCAGCTTTGCAGCAGTTTTGGCCTCATGAAGTAGCGAACCGACGTCATTGCCCTTTGAGACGGGAACTTTCAAGGCGACTTGTCGACCCAGGTTGTCATCTTCTGCCAGCCAGACGGACCCAAACCCTCCTCGACCGACAAGTTTAAGAAGCGAAAAGTGGGCGAGTTTTTCTTGCGACATCGTTCCCGGATTTGTCGCAACGCGTGTTTCTCCGACATCGATGAGGATCTCAACTTCACCGCATCTTGGACAATGGATGCTCGAGAGGGTATCAATCACATTGGGAGTATCATCGTTCTCACCACTCTCGACGATGACCTCAACAGATTCATTACAGGACGGGCATTGGACCAACATGCACACTCTCCAGGGCTCTGATGAGATAGTTATGAAAGCAATTTGGAATGAAATAATAGTAGCAGAGTCGGACGACACCGTCGTCGTCGATGGAAATCACTACTTCCCAAGAGAGTCACTCAGCGATGAATTCATCGAGGAAAGTTCGACGACGAGTGTTTGCAGCTGGAAGGGGACTGCGAATTATTTCACGTTAAGAGTCAACGGAAAGACCAATCCGGATGCGGTTTGGTACTACGCTGAACCGAAAGAAGAGGCGCAGCAGATCGCTGGACGCGTTGCGTTCTGGAGAGGAGTCCAGATTGTAGAGTAGTAGAATGGGTTGAGTCTGGTTTCGCCCTTAAATTCAAGTCTGTGCTGAGTGAATGCTCTAAGGGCAAGGAGCGGAGCAGTTGAACTCATTATTGTCCAAATGATAGAGACGAGGGCGACGGGTCGTGCAATCGTAGATTGCATCTGCTTTAGCTGTCACGTTAAATGGACCGATGGGTATCCCGAAGATGTTCCTGCAAATACTTGGGACGACGTACGTGGCCTGAGCGCGAACCGCGAAACCTATTCCAGTTGAACCAGCTGCACTATTAAATGAAACGAGTGATTGCCCGTTGTTATTTGCCGCAGACCCTGGTGGGACGGGTTGGTCAGGAGCGAGTCCCGCAACTGACATACCGTGTCTACCGGTACTTCCATTCAGCCCTCCTGGAAAACATTCACCCCAACTCGCAAATGTCACGTTAGAGCAATTTAATGCTCCACCATTTGGGTTATCTGTTGTGTCAGTAAAGGTTCCTTGTTGAAAAGATCCATCGCTGTAGCAGATTGTAACCTCTGCATTCATGTCACCAATGTCGTCGCCGTCAAAATTTCCGACGCCAGCGTTCGTGACGGTGGCTCCAAACCGAATGTGATCGCCCGCTTCGAATGGGTCACAGCCCACCATTACATCTGGATTGCAAAAATCGATTGCCAGAATTTTACCAGATAGGTTTCCCGCTGGGACTCCTACAGCGACGCACTCGAGTCTTCCCCCCATTCCGTCATCGCCATATTGAGCTCCTGGTGTCAACAAAGAAAAGGTGATCTGGTTCGGGTCCACTCCATAAACATCACCTTGGCTACTACCTCCTCCTTGTGTCCCGGTGGTAACTGGATCGCAATCAATATTTCCAGCGCTACAACCGACTTTATTTTGGGAAATGTTGTCGGCAACAAAGCTTGATACGTCTGGGGTGTCAGAACCAAAATCAAACACTGGAACATCACCATTGTGCATTAGTGGTAAACTAATCACGACGCGTGTGACATAAAGGCCTGGCCGTGTTTGAGGAGTTGGTTGCAAAGAGATCCCCCATTGATTGTTTGGGTTACTCCCTAAATTTCCATTTGCACTTGTATCCATGACAATATTAAATGGAGGTCCACATCCCGCTGCCGAGCAAGAGTCGAAAGTAAATGCTGGGTCGTTGTCAATAATTGCACCAAACACGAACACACCAGAGCAAGCTCCGTTCTGGTTGGCACCGTTCATTGCATTGTAATTGAGTGTTCCGTCAATGGTGCTTAAATTGACTGCACTGCCGTTGACGAGCATTGAATTTGTAAATTGATTTCCGACCTGACGAGAAATTTGAGTATCACCCCCGCCAGCGTCTCCCCAGTTCTTAACAGCAGCCAATGCGCCTGACTCAAGAGCATTTTTTAACTGGATTCGTCCTAGCCACAGGTTTCCTATTTCAAGCACGAAACAGAGTAGGCAGAGAAATATCGGTATCGAGACAATTGCCCAGAAAGTAATGATTCCAGTACGCTGAGATGTCAAAGATTCGTTCTTGTTAAGCTGACGATTTGAACAAATTAGTCTGGTTGGAGCACTCATACGTTGTCCCATTGTTCATCCGATCCATCAATCGATTCAAAGCGAAGCAAAAAGTCAGTCTGAGAGTGACAAATCCGACTAGGGCAGTCGTTCGTAGGGGTAGGTTGTTGAAAGTTCTAAGTTGGTGTTCGATGTGTCGAAACCAAATGTTTTTAGTAGATTTGGTGCAACTGTTGTTGCATTCACACAAACGACAACTCGTACAGAGTTCGGCCGATTTGGGAATGCCATGTTTGGCCCCGCTGGTAACGCTGGAGTGTTTTGCTCTGGACAAGTGCCACTTGCTTCGGAGCCCCCGGTCATCCCGATGTT
This sequence comes from Thalassoglobus sp., assembly GCF_048270125.1. Lineage (NCBI taxonomy): Bacteria > Pseudomonadati > Planctomycetota > Planctomycetia > Planctomycetales > Planctomycetaceae > Thalassoglobus > Thalassoglobus sp. The sequence goes on from NZ_JBLWTN010000007.1 coordinate 181,769, forward strand.
ATGTTGTAAGCGAACCCCTTCGGTTGCATCGGGGCCGTATCCGGCGTTTTGCAGATAATCGTCAACGGGACCACGGATCGCCATGGCTGTTGCTGCTGTGGTCGAAGCGTCGAGACCAGGTGTCTCTGCAGCGAGTTTCGCTCCCAATCGGCTGGCAGCAGCGACATGCATCGAACCGGTCATGAGGAGACCCATTTCGATGACACCTGCGAGCAGAATTGCGATGACAGGAAGCCATATAATCGTTTCCAGCGTTACAATCGCTTGACGATGTCTGGATCTGTTCCCGGAGCAGGTATGTGCGTTTCTGGAGATTAACACCGTCGTTCACAAACCTTTACGTTTACAAGGTATGGACTGAGAATTGGCTAGACGCTGACAAACTCTCACCACAGTAGCTGAGCAAAAACGTACAGAGCAAGACTTATTCCAATTGAAACAGGGATCTGATTGCTTTTTCATGCCATCTTTTTCTCACCGGCTGATCTGAGATCGTCAATCATTGGAAATATCTTTGTTTCCAACCATTTGCAGAGGTTTAGGAGCCGAGTTCCTCGATTCCCGTTCGATGCAAAATGGCTTATCAATTTTCCATTCACTCGACCCCGTGAGCCTGAGCCGATACAGTTCGACCTGTTATTTCTTCTCACTTTGACACCGAAACACTGTAGAAACAGACATGCAAAACGACATCGGATTGATCGGTTTGGCCGTGATGGGCCAGAATCTTGTACTCAACATGGCCAATCACGGGTTTTCGGTCGCTGTTTACAATCGAACGACGAAAACGATGACAGATTTCGTCGGTGGCCTCAAAGATGAGCCGAAAGACAAGGTTTGGGATGGAACTATTGACCGTGTCAATGGTTATGAAGACATTAAAGACTTCGTGGCGTCGCTAAAACGACCACGACGAGTCATGATCATGGTCAAAGCGGGTGGTCCTGTCGATGGCGTCATCCAGCAACTCCAGGAGTTGCTGGAACCGGGCGATATTATCATTGACGGCGGGAACAGTGACTTCAACGACACGAATCGTCGCTCAAAAGAAATTCGCGAAGCTGGTTTCCAATTCATCGGGACAGGTGTTTCCGGTGGCGAAGAGGGGGCTCTCAAGGGACCGTCGATCATGCCTGGTGGACACGCCGACGCATGGCCTCACGTGAAGGAAATCCTGCAGTCGATCTCAGCCAAAGTCGGTCCAAACGACGATATTCCCTGCTGCGAATGGGTTGGGGAAGATGGTGCTGGGCACTACGTCAAGATGGTTCACAACGGAATTGAATACGGAGATATGCAGCTGATCTGCGAAGCGTATTTCATTCTGAAGCACGCTCTGGGGTTGACCAACGACGAGCTGTATCAGGTCTTCAAAGAATGGAACGAAGGAGAGTTGGCGAGCTATTTGATTGAGATCACTCGCGACATCTTCACAGTCAAAGATGAAGAATCTGGAAATGATCTGGTGGATCAGATCCTTGATACTGCCAAGCAAAAAGGGACCGGGAAATGGATGGGGCAACACGCTCTCGATCTTGGTGTCCCGACGACCCTCATTACTGAAGCTGTTTACGCTCGTTGCCTTTCCGGTCAAAAAGACGCCCGTGTCCGTGCATCCAAAGTGCTCAGTGGACCGGATACAAAGTTTGAAGGTGATCGCGATCAGTTTATCGAAGATGTTCGACAAGCGCTCTACGCTTCGAAACTTGTCAGCTACGCCCAGGGATATGTTCAACTGGACGCCGCTGCTGAAGAATTCGGCTGGAAGCTGAACAACGGGAATATCGCCCTGCTCTGGCGCGGTGGATGTATCATTCGGTCCGTCTTCCTGGAAGACATTAAGAAGGCCTTCGACAAGAATCCAGAACTCGAAAACCTGCTCTTGGATGACTTCTTCAAGACAGCTATCGACAAAGCTCAACCTGCCTGGCGACGTGTTGTTTCAACAGCCGTCAACCTTGGATTGCCGGTTCCTGGCTTCGGCGCGGCACTTACATATTACGATGGCTATCGCCGAGACCGACTCCCAGCGAATCTGCTTCAGGCTCAACGTGACTACTTCGGTGCTCACACCTACGAGCGTGTCGATAAAGAACGTGGTGAAACGTTCCACACCGACTGGATTCGCGAACGGAATCTAACATAGAGCATTTTCAATGCTTGCCGTGCCCGTGAAGTTCGCATTCAAGACTTCATGGGCATCTCGCCACCAGGCTGGAAGTTAAGACCAGCATTGGATGAGCCCTGGAAAAACGAAACAGCTCTCGAAGTCACACTTCGAGAGCTGTTTTTTTATGAGCGATTCAAGCAAGTCGATAGAATTTGCCGGGGCATCGAGTACGAAACTCTCCTGCTCCATTGCATTTTTTGTCTTTGGTGTACTCCTGCGCGTCACATTGATGAGAGGAGTTACGGATCACCTCAAGGCAGAATGCGAGCATCATTTTCAATAAGGCTCTATCGGCCAGCGGTGGGTTGCTGGTTATTCAATTGCTCTTGTTGTTGTGATGTCAACGGTTTGAGAGTTGTCATGCCGGGCTGAGTGGCAAACGAGTGCTTAGGTTGTGTTGTGCTGTGTTGTACTGGAATGATTTGTGAAGGAACCTCTTGCGGGGCAGGTTGGCCTGCAGCCTCGGCAACTCCGGCACTTCGTTCTGTTTGCAGTTTGGCGAGCCACTTCTGTGCCTGCTCAAGCTGAGGCTTCTTGGTGACAGCCAACAGGAAGTGTTTCTCAGCATTCTCGAGGTCACCCTCTTCGTGAAGAATCAGGCCGACGTTGTAGTGCCCTTCTGCATCCCCCACGGTTCGAATGAAGTGCGGGAGTGCGGATTCGACATCACCAGAATGGACTAACGCGACCGCCAATTGGTATCGATAGCCAATCTTGTCCGGCTCAGAGAGCATGGCTGCTGTCAAAGGCTCTAATGCTTCGTGCCAGCGTTCTTGTGATGCATAGAACTGTCCGAGGCCATGCTTGGCAGCGGTCGATTCCGGTGAAAGGCGAAGAGCACGTTTGTATTTTTGCTCAGCTTCTGCATATTGCCCAGCTACCTGGTCTAAACGGGCGAGACCGAGGATCGCGTCGATGTTGTCGGGCTCTTTTTTTGCGACAGCGGCGTAATGTTTTCGGGCTTCCCCAACCTGATTGATGTCTTCCATCCACTTGGCATAAGCAAGTTTCAGCTCTTCAGGATTTTCAGGATCGGGTGGAGTCTCAGGGATCGTTTCTTCGTACGAAACCTGTTTCATATTCGACTTCTTTTCCGATTTGGAAAAAGCAGCCGGTTTGGAAATCGTAATACATCCGGAGAAAAGTAGACCCAGCAGGCAACTACTAAGTAATACAAATTTTCCGAGGGGTGACCGTCTCAACGGGCTTCTCCTGATTCGCAAATTTCCAATCCACCATGGCATTCTTGCCAAGCTTCAGCCAGAAGTTCCTCGCTTAAATGAAACCTCTGTTCTCTAAATCGGCAGATTGATTGAACAATGTCAAGCAAATCGCGTGGATCGCTTGATTTAGGTAATCTCTGCTTGTTGTAGTGTTTGTTGAGAAGCTGGGTAACAATCCAGTCGTCATACGTGAGCCCTCTTTGTTCACAGCTCAGGCGGAAGATCTCTCGGAACTGCTTTTCAGTAGGAGCCTTGATCGGAATTTTGTGACGTATTCTGCGTAAAAATGCTTCGTCGACGAGATCTTTCGGTGAAAGATTGGTTGAGAAGATCATCAACTGTTCGAACGGAACCGAAAACTTTTTCCCGGTTTCGAGTGTTAAGAAATCAGACTGCTCTTCAAGTGGCAGAATCCACCGATTGAGTAACTCCGAGGGCTCAACAAGTTGACGACCGAAATCGTCGAGCAGAAAGACTCCACCATTGGATTTCAGATGTAGCGGAGCTGTGTAGTATCCACTATGAGTATGATACTTCAGATCGAGCATGTCTAAACTGAGCTCGCCTCCAGCGATGACGACTGGACGTTTGATTTTCCTCCAGCGCTGATCGAATTCTGGTTCCGAAGCGAAGTGAGACTCGAGCCCAGTACTTTCTGGTTTGGTTGTCTCCGGGGTAGTCACAGTCTGGTGTAAACTCGGATCGAAGACCGTTATCAAGTGGCGATCCACTGAGACTGCGTAGGGGACATAAATTTCACCCCCACATTCATTCATCAACGCCCCTATTGCCTTTGCCAGAACGGTTTTTCCGTTTCCTGGAGTTCCAAAAAGGAAGATCGATTGCCCGCTGAGAATCGCGGGACCCAAGCGTGCAATGAGAGCATCGTCGACGACTAACTTCCGAAAGGCGTTACGAATTTCATCAGCAGTGAGAGGGACACTTCGTGTCGATTGTTCACGACACTGTTGAGTGTAATCGCTTAATGAAACCGGTGCGGGGCCAACGTACCGACACTCTTCGAATGCTTCCCGGGCCCGCTTGCGGCCCTGCTCCGTTAGCAGAAATCGGTAACTCAATCGGCCGGCCAATTCGCCCGAACTGACTTCGAGTGATCGTTCAGCTTTCAAAAACGCTAAACCGTCATCAACAACCCCAAACGGCAGACGCAATTGTTTTGCGAATTCGAAACCGTTCATAGAGCCGTTGAGATAGGCCAGTTTCAGGATCAATCCTGAAAGTTGATGCAGATTCAATCCTGACTCTTCAAGCGATTCCGGGACACGCGGCGGTCTCGGTTGCTGAGGCATTTCGTCAGCTGACAGAGTCGTTGAAGTCGCTTTCTTTCCCGATGTCACTTGTTCATCGACCGACTGACATATTTGCTGGACTTGTTGAATGATGCGTTCGTACAGTTCATCCGGAACATCAACCGCATCACCTGAGTAAATTTCTTCAGGCGCAGGTGGATTCAGGGAAGGTTCCTCAGCAGGATGTTGGTCTGAGAAAGAAGACATGTTGAGCAAGTCCGCGATAAGAGATCAGTTCGTCCAACAGCTTGGGGTCGCAAACTGTCGTTCATTGAGACAGAACAGGTCTTGAATGCGAAAGAAGTTCTGACCGGGAAAATCCGGGCCAGAACTTCGTGAAAATCAAACGAACAGCCGTTAGCCGCCGCCACCTTCCGCAGATCCGGCACCGGAGTACTGAATCACAGGAGGCAATGCTCCTTCGTTAGCACTTTGCAAGATGCGCTGAACTTCCACTGCGGGACGACCCAGTGGATCGGTAACACGCGGAAGAACTGGGATCGACTGTTGGTTGGCAGCTGAAGCGATCGCTTTCTCAACGCTTAAAATGCGAGCATTGTTCGCATCATCCGTTGAGGCGACGGAAACATGAGCTTGACGGTGCTGTTCTGGCACATGAGACATCAACCATGACAAGTGCTTGATTCCAGCACTGTTGAGTTGGTTAGTCTCTTCATCAAAGTGATATTCGTAGAACGTCGTTGCCGTGACCCAGCCGTTATGAAGCTGGATATCACGAAACGCCATGACTGATGCCCGGTCCTGGCACTGATACGGGTGTGGCCAGTAATGAGCTGTGTGATATCGGTGAACAAGTGTCTGGCTTGGGCCGACCGGACGCGCACGAACCGGCCACAACTTTCCATATCGATATTTCTGACGCGCTCCCGGAGGATCACCAGCACGAGCTTCATAGTACTCAGGTGTCCCTCGACGAAGTCCGTCTTCACTAAAGAACGGCCATCCAGCCGATGCGTTGCTTGATGCACAAAGCATCGTCAAAAGACAAGCGATCCAAGATAGGCGAATCATCCTGCCATCCCCCCAGTTGCAGTTTCAATCCGTAAACAGTACCGCCACGCGCTGATTGACCATGTTGACGACGCCAGGAACAAACAGAAATGTCTGCCAGCGAATGTCGTGAAAGGAGTCGAATCAAGTGGAGTACCACGAGAAAGATGGCATGCCGCCATCCACATTCTTTATCGGTCGCAAATCACGCCGGTCGTGATGACAATTCTGATTTGACTGGATGAATCGATAGAATCGACAAGCAGGAGTTGCCTGATTTGAGTTGCTGACGACGAATTGGTGAGCTTCCGGTTGACTCTGCATTTTCAAGAAAAATTACAAAATTCATTCAAGTCGCGTGAGCTTCTGCTCCAGGTGACGCCACCCAAATAACTGGGGCTTTGAGCTGCACGCTTCAATGGTGCCCCCGGTTGGCGATGTTGAATTAGGAAAGTTCACCAGAAATTTTCGAATCGGGAAGAATCATGCAGAAGCTGAAATGCACGGTGCTCGGAACTTGTTTGGTCATTGGATTATTGTGCCTGACTGCCAATGTCGCGGTCGCAAACGATTTACAATCGAAAATTGATACCTCTGCGGACAATGACGTGCTTACGATCACTGAGCGACAACTCGACTCACCGCTGACCATTCAAAAACCGCTCACACTGAAAGCTGAGTCTGGCAAGGAAGTTCTCCTCAACGTGACTGCCGATCGCCCTGCCCTGCGTATTTCCGGGAAAGGTCCCGTCGTGATTGATGGAATCACCATCAAATGGCAACTTGCAACCAGCCAGGGGCGAGGCATGGAGCCAGCTGCTGTGTGGATTCAAGATTGTCAGGTGATTTTCAAAAACTGCAAAGTGATCGCCAGCGGGAATGAAAAGCGTTGCCCCACCGCTCTGCTCGGGACCGGCTTCTCGAACGTGAAGGTCGAAGATTGCCGCTTCGAAGGATTTGAATTTACTGTCAATTGTGTGGGCGGAGCTGAAATGACCATCGCTGATTGCCAAATTCTGAATCCCGGTCATTGTGGTGCGTCAGTTTTTTCAGGATCGACACTCGAAGTTGCACGCACTTTGATCACTGGATCGAAATTCCACGGGTTGCGCAGTTCCGGTGGGAAAATAGATTTTCACGATAACTTAATTCTGAAGAACAAAAATCGCGGAGTGTATCTTGGCAACAAAGCTGCACGAGGTCGCGTTCATAATAATGTCATATCTGGAAACGGAACCGGCATCAGTGCGTTTGGCGGGTCTGAAGTCGTGATCGAAAACAACATCTTCTCCGGCAACGAATATTCCGGGGTCGATTCACGCTCCTCATGTCCTCTCAATGTGAAAAATAACATCTTCGTCGGCAACGTTCACGGTTTCGTTCTCTTCAAAGATGAAGGTCGAAACACATTGAAGCTGGGGGCGAACTGCTTCTGGGACAACGAGACCGACCTCAAAGACATCGTTGCACCAGAATCAACTCTGCGACTAAACCCAGAAATTCACAACCCCGAAGCAGGCGACTTCTCGGTCACTAGCGATCAAGCCAAAGCGATGGGGCTCAAGGACTCAGCGACAATCTCCAAAGTGTGGAAGAAACATTCGATAGGTGATTTGTAAGCGGCATCAACCAGAGCATTTTCCATGCTTGTCGTCTGCGTGAAATTCATTTTCATGACTTCATAGCCTGCTCGCCACGAGATGCAGGAAACCAGAAAGAGTTCTTCTGAGGGAGATTCTCTCTGAGACATTCTCGTCAGCGCGAACAAATTCGTTATTCTTTTGTCAATCAACAGAGGTTGATGAGGGAGGCTGATAAGAATTGTGTGATGACGATGGGATGAGCGCGGAATGTCTGTGGCGAATGTAATTCAGCAGCTTTTTGAAGATGGTCGGTTGGTTCTGCAAACGGATCAGCGTCCAACGCTGGTCGACATCCGCCGAGGTGTTGAAGTTGTCGTCGAATTCGAGCCAGACTTTCGGCAAACGCTGGCCCATACTCCGCCCGATGTTGCTCAAGATGCTGTGTCGTGGAGTGTCGAACAGTTTTATCTGATCGCACAACGGATTGCGTATCAGCATCTTGACCAGAGTAAAGTTGAGTTCCATTTTGATGCACCTCCTGCTCCAACTGCCGGCGCTCTTTATTCCGTTGATCTCGTGTTTCGGTTTCTTCCGGATCTGCTGCGTCTCTCGCGTTCCGCAGAAGTTAACGCTCCGCTGACTGAGAGGCTTACGAATCTTGCAACGAATTGGCCGTTGTCGTCCGTCGGGATTGCACTCTCTACGGAACCAGAGATACAAGCAATTCTTGATTGCCGAAGCTTGCGGATTTTGTACGTGGACCGGATCATTGCGGCTGGTGATATCGCCCGGCTATCACATCCTGAAATTCGAAACGATGTGCGAGCCGCAATTGGAGCGAATCCACAGCTTTCCCCAAAGCTCTCCGAGTGTTTGCTTACAACCTTCCAAAACGAAACTGACAAAACGTGAGTGATATGAATTCTGGGCAGCAGGCCATTGAGAAAGCACAGTTGCTCACTGACAATGTGCTGACGCCGATGAAGCGGGCGTTTGTTGGCAAGGATGAAATCATCGATTTATTGGCGGTTTCACTGGTGGGGCGTGAGAATCTGTTTCTCATGGGGCCACCTGGGACTGCGAAGAGTGCGTTGGTGAATGCGCTCGCTGCCCGTATTCAGGGAAAGTCGTTTGACTATTTGCTCACTCGATTCACCGAACCGAACGAGCTTTTCGGGCCGTTCGATATCCGTAAACTCCGCGACGGAGAACTGATCACCAATAAAGAGGGGATGCTCCCCGAAGCGGACCTGATCTTTCTGGATGAATTGTTGAATGCAAATAGTGCTGTACTGAATAGTTTATTGATGGCCCTGAACGAACGCATTTTTCGCCGCGGACGTGAAACGATTCATATGCCGATGCTGATGGTCGTTGGAGCGAGTAATCAACTCCCGGAAGATGAAGCGCTTCGAGCATTGTTTGATCGGTTCCTGTTGCGAGTCGTGTGCGACAACGTCCCGCAAGAGCAACTGCAAGACGTCATCGCGGCTGGGTGGGCGCTCGAACAACAGCGAGCGGACAGTAATGGACTTGCAAATAGTGATCATGCCAACGAGACCGTGAGCGTCGACGATATTCGGTTGATTCAGGCCGCTGTCAATCAGGTGGATGTCTCGACAGTTCGGCAGTCGTACGTGGAATTGATTCAGCGTTTGCGACACGCCGGCGTGACAGTCTCGGATCGGCGAGCTGTGAAGTTTCAACGATTACTCGCAGCGAGTGCTTTATTGTGCGGGCGAATGGTTGCGAACCCGTCAGACTTGTGGATCCTCCGCTACACCTGGGAAACAGAAGAACAGCAGGAAGTTCTGACGACACTGGTCAGCGAGGCGATCAACCGCGCCGCCGGTGAGGTCAGCGATTCACCTCATCCAAGGTCAAAGTCGAGCCAAGCTCCGGACGCCGAAGCGTTGGCATTCGATCTCGACCGGATCGAACGACGGCTCGAACAGGAATTAGGAGCAGCGGATCGATCCTATGTGCAAGATCAATTGGCAGTACTGTCCAGTCGTTGTGAGTGGATAGATAGCGAGCAGACGAAGACGTTTTTGAAAGACCGTTTAAAAACAATTTGGGATCGACTTGCTTAGTGCGGCTTTCTCTCCACGAGGCAGAACCCGAACACCAATTCGAGACATGACCTCCTCGGACACTTCAAGTGGCTGACGAGGTTTGATGACAGATATCGATTCACTTCAATCGACAAGAAGCTATGAAACCAGTGTGGGCTGCCCGAATCTCGAAAAACTGCGAAGCGGCACTCGGGCGGTTACGTCTCATTCCAGGCATTGAAATTTTAGAAACCGAAACAAGCTGGTGGTTGCGCGGTTCCACGCTCTCCGGTGAATTGCAACTCAAATTACGCACACTGCCAGATGGTGAATTATTTCGAGTTTTAGAAGACGGTCAGCTTGTTCCGATCGATTTGCGAGTCCCGCACGGTGTGTTGCCCGCTGGGGTTTGGAGCCCGATCCGAGTGGCGATCTCCCCTTCTTTGCCTGTCACTCTCTTTGCTGAAAAGGTTGCTGAACAAGCTCAATTGAAACTTGTTGTTTCTCACGATGAACAAGCTGCGAATGTTTTACTGGTTCCATTTCACACGTTGTATCAGTGGGGGCAGACCGCTCCGTTGATTCGCTTAACCCCTTTACGGTTTGCGACTCGATTGGATGGAACCACCATTGTATGTGGGACTCCACTTCCGTCGATTCGCGGGGAGTTTTTCGTCGAGCGGGACGGAATTGCGATCGCCGCCGGTCGGGCCTGTTCCCCTGCTCTCTCAACAACGATGCTCGCCGAAAGATGGGGATTGGAGGAGGGGGACCTCTGCTTGTGGAGCGACGAAGGCCAACAACTGATCTCATCGGATCAGTTTGTCGCCTGCGGACGTTCTGCTTTGCAGTCGACGTTTGACGCGTTGGGGGGAAGTGTTGATGTCTCAAATTGAATTGGCGCAACAATACCTGACGTCAGCGGATTCGTCATTCTGGAGATGGTCGAAGTCGGGGAAAGAAATTGAATGGATCGACGGTTCGACAATCGCCTTTCGTGAAGAGGTGCTCGCCTGTTTGAGGCGATTGCAAGCCGATGGCTTCGCCCCGTTTGACATGATCGTATTGATGCTGGCGGTCCTGCGCAGTTCGTGGGGGCCTGATACTTCACAGATCCAATTGCTGACCAATGCGATGGGAGCGGGGTCGAAAATGAGATCGGCCCAATGGTCTGAAACGCTGACGGCGCTGGAGCGAATTTCAAACTTACCACCCGAATTGAAATCATCAACGGAAGCCAAATCGGAACTGATCGCTCTGGTTTTGGAGAAGCACAAGCTTCGCGCGACTCCGGAACTCTCAGATGCCGTGATTGATGAGGTCGTCCAGGGATTTCCTTATGAACTGAACCACAACTTTGAATACATCAAGTCGACAGGTGACTGGATTCGCGAATTACGTGGCCTGTGCGATGGGATCGTGTGGGTCACTGAGGAGACGCTTCGTTTTCGCATTGAGACAAGTCTCGCTCAAGCCCCCCTGCCTGTTCCAGAAATTGAAGAACTTGAAACGCTGCCGAAATTCAGTTTCAGGACGTTCTTAGAGCAACTGGAAAATGATGAAGAACTGGCTGGACTGGCGAAGCTCACACGTCAGTTGATGGCAGTGGTGCATCTGCCGAAGCAGGTTCAGGACGAAGATGACTTACCGCTTGGCGGGGTCTCGGATATTTCGAATCGTGGGCCGCTTGATCGGTTGCTCATCAGCGAACTAGCCAATGATGACGACATTTTGATGACGCGTGTCGCATTGAAGGAAGCGTTATTTTTAAGGCGGGAAGCAGCCGTTTCCAATCCTCCGCAACGACGTATGATTTTTCTTGATGTCGGGTTGAGAATGTGGGGTGTGCCGCGTCTCTTCTCAACGAGTGTCGCACTCTCGCTGGCAGCCATTATCGACAATGATTGTCAGATGTTTCGCGCGCGAGGAGCGGATGTGACGTCTGTTGATTTCACAACACGTGATGGATTGATGAAACATCTCTCTGATCTCGAATTAGATGTCCATCCGGGGGACTCACTTCCCTTGTTTCGTAGGGAAATCGACTCTTCACAAGACGAAGTCGTTTACGTTCTCGGAGAAGATGTCTTCGCTGACGAAGAATTTCGCAGCAAGTTACGGGAAAACTGTCCCGAGTCTTATTACGTCGCAACGGTCAATCGTCGTGGTCGGTTTCGGATGTTTTCGTACAGCCCGCGTGGAGAACGGCTTGTCCGTGAAGCATTACTGGACTTAGATATTCTCTTCCCGAAAGAGTCGAAACAAGTTGAGAATTCGCTGATCGATGAAAGTCTGGCTCACGATTTGCCAGCGTTGATGCGGCTCAAGAAAAATCCACTCAGGTTGTCACACAGCGTTGACCCAAAGCGGATTGTTGAAATCACTTCCCCTGCAACGGGCGAACCATCAGTTGTGTTGGCGATAACTCATGATCGCCGTCTCATGTGGTGGGATGTGAGAAATCGAGGAGCCAGACAACTCTTGGCAGAGGTTCCGCCGGGGGAATTCCTATGCGTCAAGATTGACTCTGAAATTGTTTACGCCGTGATTGGTCACAAAGACAATCACAACCGCTGCCTGATCTGGTTTGAGACCAGAACTTTAGAATGCCAGAGATTTCCTCTTGATTGTCCACGAAACGGATTACTTGATGTTGCGATTCATGCTGGCATGGTGATGCTGATTTTTCCCGACGTCGTCCATTTCTTTCACGGAACTGATGGCGCAAAACGCAAGACGTTTCCGGTTCATGATATGACCTGGATTAGCTCGCGGTTTTTTCTTGTACGCAATAGCTTTATTGGCGCCCTCAGTTACGACGGCATCTCTCCGCGTATTGAGAATTTATTTGATATCGAAGACAAAAGAATTCCGCAGAGAATCTTTGATTCAGAAGCTGCGAATGGGCCGGTGTTTCTTTTTGACGATGGAGACTATTTCATTCCTCCGGACAAGTTTGAAAAGGGACGACAATCTTTGACGTATCCTCCTACGGTCAGCGAGGTCTCGCTCGATGGCAGTCAGTTCGTGCTAAGTAATCCAGCAGATCCTTATCAGTGTGAAGTTGTTTCAATTGCTGGCAATCACGTCGACACTGTTCGTGCGGTTCCTGGTCAGTATTTTGTGCGATACGCACTACAATCGTTGCAACAGCGTTCACTCCGTGTGAAACTCTCTAACGTTGGAGTTAGTAGCGGGGAGATCATCTTCCGGAATGCCAAAGGATTCCCCTACAGGATCGGACTCAGTTCTAAAAAAGAGCGAATGGAGCTTCAACCCGCAAAGGAACTCCTTCCGATGCTCAATCAGAATTTTGAACCGTTCAAAGGAAGTTTTGAGGGGCGGTTTCAGCTCAAGCAGGCGACATGGAATGACGGGAGCCTCGCCATCCTTGATTCTCGCGGCATGTTGCACCTGCGAAGTAGTGATAACTCCATCCCGGAGCTTTCACTCGTGCTGTATGATCCTCACGTCTCCGGCTGGTGTGCGGATGGAACCTGTTTCGGTGATGATTACTTTCACATCGACGGATGTGAAAAAGTCCCTGCAGAAACGATCTACGAGAATGTCCTCAAACCGTTTGTCTGGACGTTACGATGAACTCATTTGAACTCCAGCTTCGATATTGCGAGTCAGCCCAACGCCCCGCGAGTGCTGTGATTCTCGAAGGTTCCAATCCGTCGAATTGGCTGAATGAAATCTGTGCCTGGGAACTCTCGTTGAACGAAATCGATCTCTTTCCGCTTCCGCACTCAGGAACGGATCTGAGGGTGCGGGATGTCCTGGTCTCCCTTCCCAAGAATGCCGAAGCTCATCGAATTCCCAGTTTGGCTGCGGGCTATGGGTGGTTCGGGAAACGATTACTCATTCCATGTGAAGCGACGTTGTTTCCACTGGTAACCGAGCGAGAGGTTGATGAACTTCTTTCCGTTTCAGAACGAATTTCTGTTTGGCATCCACAGCGGGGACTCATTGGTTTTGAGGCAGCCGACCTTCTGACACTTGCCGACCTTGTAGCATCTTCGCAACTTGCCCGGACCGATTGGTCGGCTGCGAAATCCGGAACTGGAATCAATTCTCGGTTACATAGCATCGAGGCGGTTTGGCCTGAGAGTCCAGAAGAAATTATCAAGCAAGCTGGTCAGGGAATTGGTTCGAAAGGAAAGGATCTCTCGAAGCTGAATCCCAAAGGGATTGCGGGGAAAGCAGTTGGGGTAGCTGGTCTGATGGGTGGGCTCGCACTCACGCCGGCAGCGTTGGCAGCGAAGATGATCCAATCAGTCGCACCCAAATCGAGACAGCGAGCAGGAGGAACACAAGCACCGGGGCAGTTGGAAAGTTGGGCCAGCGATATCCTGCGTAACAGTGCAAAACTGTTCGATAAGCGACTACGCGAAATCGACAAGTTGATGAAAATGCTTAAGGAGTCTCCAGACGAGGGGCTCAAGTACGCGATCCCTATGGGAGGTGAAGGGACCGGTGTGGCGGGAATTGCTGGGGCTTCTTTGATGAGCCGACTTGTTGATTTCAACTTGATGAACATTCTCGGAAGTGGTGGCGGGCCGACCGATTACTGGGCCATGCCTTACGAGGTCCAGCAGGAACTTTTTCATCGGTATCGTGAATTGGCTGAACGTGAAGTTCATTTGGGGCGACATCGCAGAGCCGCTTACATCTACGCTGAATTGCTCGGTGATTTTAATGGAGCGGCCTCCGTGTTGGTTGCTGGCAAGCACTATCGCGAAGCAGCAGTCATTTATCGAGACAAACTCTACCGGCCTAAAGAAGCTGCCGAATGTCTGGAGAATGGAGGACTTTTCACTGATGCGATCAAGATCTATCGCGATCTGTCGATGTTCGAAAAAGTGGGAGACCTCTATCGCAAGTTGCATGACGAAGAGTTGGCAGTGGCGGCCTATCGTCGAACCGCTCAGTCCGCTTCCGAATCAGGGAATTATTTAGAGGCAGCCAGAATCCTGGATGAGAAAATAGAGAGTCCAGACGCAGCACTCGGTGAACTTAAAATGGGATGGAAAAGTTCTTCGCGGGTCAAAGAGTGTCTGGAGAAGACGTTCGAGATTCAGGCTCGGCTTGGTCGACACGCCGAGACAAGTTCGTTGATCGGGGAACTGCGCGATCAACGTTTTTCCCAGGGGCGAGCTGTTGCCATCGTGTCGGCATTGGGAACAGTCGTTCGCAATTCTCCCGATGCAAAATTACAGGTCCAGGCAGCCGATGCCTCGCGGGTACTCGTTTCACGTACGATTCAGTCAGAACCTCAATCAGCTCGACAGCTACTCGGCCTGCTGGAAAAACTAGCGCCTGAAGACCGTCTCCTCAAACGGGACACGGCACGATACTTGAAACAGAATCGTCCTCAATACTTGCGACGTGGCTCGCGAAAGACTCGTAAAAAAGCTTGGACAGCAACTGAAACAAGTTCGCAAAAAATCAATGCTCCTGTTCGGGAGTGGGAAAAGTTCGCACAGTCGGGACAAACTCTGATAGCACTCGGTGAAGGGTATCAGTTTGAACCAGTGATCGTCGTCGGGACGCTGATTTCAAATGGATCGTTAATTGAATATACGGTGAACGGATGGGGGGATGAGGTCTCCTTTCGTACAGATACTTTGGATCGAGTGGGCCGGGGAGATCACGAACATTTTTCTCAAATTGCGGTCATGCCACAGCAAAATACTATCCACGTCATCCATGCTGACTACGAGTTGGGATCAACTGGGGTCTACGTCCCGGGAAGCACTGAAAAAATGACCGCCGGGACGCCAGCCTGGTTGACCGATGAAACGGTCAATATCGCGGGAAGCTCAGGGGTGCTCTGGGCGGTCGAAGTCCCGTCACTGGCACTCAAAGGATTTAACAGTACTGGCCTTCCTGTCACGAATCATCAACTTGAACCTCCGCATGACTGGCGTTTCGATCCGGCGGTTGGAATTCCGATGCTGGCAAAGGAAAACAGTGTTTATGTCGCTTTGGGATCATCGTTATTGCAAATGACACAAAGTGGACGAACACGAACGATCGAATTTGACCAACCGATTCTGCGGCTTGTCGGAAGTCTCTCCCAGACACTTTCGCGAGTCGGAGTTCTTTTTGAAAATGGAGGAGCTGTCTGCTGGCCAAGTTCCATTAACGAGCCACATGTTGAACCGCTCCCGAAGAATCTGTCTCAGCCGGATGGCATTTTTCTTCGAAACGGAAAGCTGATCATCTTTGCCAGTGGGGAGTGGCATGTGTACTCGATGAAATCGCGTGAGTTGGAGTTCCTGGGATACATTTACGGCATCACTCACAAGCCTGCCCAGATACTGCGACATCCTGATCCGGACAAAATCATTGTCTGTACAACCGCAGGCGAACTCGTGCAATATACGCTCCAAGAATCCTGAGCATATTGATCGTTTCTCTGCACTGTCACCATTCAAAACTTTCTTGAAGATTGTTTCGATCTGGCTGAAAGGTTTGCCTCATTCTTCCGTAGATAAGGTGGAAGAACTCACCGGCGAGTCAAAAGCTAATACGAGACACCAGCAGCAGGTTTTACTCAGGACGAGTTCAGAGACAAGGAGGTCTCCCTGCTGCCTGGTCTCATTTTGATAGAAAGAGAGAGAATAGAATGGTTCGTGAAGTGCAGATGAGTTGGGACAGCGATTGCCCGAGACCGAATGAATTGGCACGATCAAGCTGGGATCTGGACGACATCACGTTTTTCGAATCAGATGGGTTCGATCCTTTTGCTAAAGAGAACCGTAAAAAGGCGAGAAAATGTCAACCCGGCAAGAGCACCAGATGCGACAGCTCCGGGAACGACTAAGAAAACGAATGAAAAATACGTCTCTTTTCTCGGCAAAACGCGCACTTCATTTCCAAAAACGTTTTCGAACTCAAACTCGTTGTTGAATCATTATGGCATCTCCAAAAATTAAAAAACAGATTTCAATCTTCCTTCCAATATCAGATTGGCGAATCCTGCGACAAGAAGCAGCCCGTCTCGACGTTCCGATCACAGAACTTTGTCGCCGCTGGATTTGCCCAGAAATTGCCGAGCTTCACCAGCACCATCGCCTTCCTCATCGAGACGAAAGTCTCACTTGAGATAAGACCGGCAGCGGTCACTCTTCGCATGACGCGCAGGCCAGGTTCGGCAACATTTTCTTGATTGTCGCGGGACCGATTCCGTTGACTCGCTGCACATCTGTGAGAGACGAAAAAGGGCCGTTCGTTTCTCGATCGGAAATAATCTTCCGGGCAGTGGTCTCGCCGACTCCATCAAGCTGCATCCATTCAACCCATGTTGCGGTATTGATGTCGAGTTGAAATGTGAAGCCTTCCGGTTGCAGATGCCGGATCTCGATGGTCTCGAAACCTGAATACGGTCGACTCAAAAAGATGATCGCAGCGAGGAGACCGCAAAACAGAGTGACGGTGACCAGAAAAACTCGATCTGAGTGCCGTAACCCAAGTGAAGGTTCTTCGACTTCATCCCGAATCGAAATCGGTTGAATTGATTCTGTTTCATCGAGAATCTGCGGCTCGTCTGAGGCTGTCTTGGTCGGCATGGTGTGGGTGAGGGGCTGATTCGAGGTGGGTGATCGCTTCGATGTGTATCGACTCTGGGTTGAAAGTTCAATGCCCATTGATACGTCGATGAAGTTCTGAAGACATCGGTTGAATTCTCTTGAAAGTCAAAGCGATGGGCTCCCGAACAAGGTTCAAGGGCGGTATGATTCAACTGCATGAGCGAGCTTGAACAGCTCAACGACTTTCAGAACTATTAAGTGAGTTGCCACGATGGCGAAGAAAGCCAAAAAACGTCGCGAAGACTTGAAGCCGGGTGAAGTACTATGCTCGTACTGCACAGCCAAATGTTGCCGATATTTCGCATTTCCGATTGATAAGCCAAAAAAGCAGGCAGACTTCGATCACTTGCGATGGTATCTGTTGCATGGTCGGGTTGCGATTTTTGTGGAAGACGGGACGTGGTTTTTGATGGTCTATTCTGACTGCAAACATTTGCAAGACGATCATCGATGTGGAATTTATGAAACCCGTCCGCAGATCTGCCGCGACTACACAACCGACAATTGTGAATATGAGGATGACGGAATTTACGACATGCTTTTCGAAACGCCCGAACAGATTTGGGAATATGCTCAGGCAGTGCTCCCAATGAAAAGTGGGCGAACCTTCTCCTCTGAACCGGTCTCTGCCCGAGAAGTGGCGTTGCCTCTTCTTGGTTGAGGCAACTCGCCGGCTCCAGCTGCTCATTCGCCGATCACAGTTTTGGCCACAGTATTTTCTGGCCACAGTATTTTCATCTCAACTTTTTCAACTCAAACGTTAGAAGTTCCCGTGTCGAATCAATTGATTAAGCCACAAACTCTCAAAGGTTTCCGCGACTCTCTCCCTGAACTGATGATGGCTCGCGAGCATTTGATGGAAATTGCCCGCAAAGTGTATCGCAGTTATGGGTACAGCCCCATCGATACTCCGGCACTTGAATACAGTGAAATTTTGCTCGGCAAGGGAAGCGACGAAACGGACAAGCAACTCTTTCGATTTCAGGATCAGGGAGATCGTGACGTTGCCATGCGGTTTGATTTGACGGTTCCGTTTGCACGTTTCGCTGCCCAGCACATTGGGAAACTGGGGACACCTTTCAAGCGTTATCACATCGGGTCTGTCTGGCGTGCCGAGAAACCGCAAAAAGGCCGATATCGCGAATTCATCCAGTGTGACTTTGACACCATCGGCACCGATGCCAATGCGTCGGACATCGAAACGTTATTGGTCATTCACGATTTGATGGAAGCGATCGGGTTTAGTAAGTTTGCGATTCGTATCAATCACCGACAACTTCTCAACGGATTGCTGGAAAAACTGGGAGTCCTTGAACACTCCGTCGGAATTTTGCGTGCACTTGATAAACTCTTGAAAATTGGTCGAGAGAAAGTCATTGCTGAAATGGTCGATGCTGTTGGAATCACGCCTGAGCAAGCTGCCGGTGTTCTCGATTTCGCTCAGTTAGAAGGCACGTCAGAAGAGATCCTTGCGCAAGTTGAAGAATTGCTCGACGGCAATGAACTTGGATTACTTGGTGTCTCGAAGCTGCGAGAGTTATTCGAGAGTTGCCGAACTGCTGGAATTGCCGACGAGAGAATCGTTCTCGATGTCTCCATCGCCCGTGGTCTCGACTACTACACAGGGACAATCTATGAAACGTTCCTGACTGACTTGCCCGGAATTGGAAGTGTTTGTTCCGGGGGACGGTATGACAACCTGGCTGGTCTCTTTACGAAAGAAAAACTCCCCGGAGTGGGGGCAAGTTTAGGTTTAGACCGGCTTCTCGCTGCGATGGAAGAATTAGGACTGATTGATACAGCAACCACTCCTGCTCAAGTTTTCATTGCAATGTTCGACCAGTCACGGTTGGGAGATTATTTAAAGGTTGGTCGAGAGCTTCGAGCTGCAGGGATTTCGAACGAGGTCTATCCACAAGCAAAGAAAGTCCAAAAGCAGTTCCAGTACGCGAACCGCAAAGGATTTCGAGCGGTGGTCATCGCCGGTTCCAACGAGTTCGAGAAAGGAGTCTGGACAGTGAAGGACTTAGAGAAAGGTGAACAGGCCGAAGTTCCCGCAGCGGAGCTTCATTCTTACCTTCACCGACTCTTGAGCAATTAGAGCATCTTTCGAATTGGTGTTCAGGTTCTGCCTCGTGGCGAACAGCAATCTTATTGATGAAACGTGATATTCACGGGCACACGGTAGAGCAAACTGCTCTAAGGGGGACAACATGAGTGAGCTTGGTGTACATCGAATTCGTCTCAAAGGTCCGTGGGATGTCTCTGCACCGGATTCAAAGAATGATGATTTTGAACGGCATCATCTTCCCGGCGATTGGAGAAAACTCTTTGGCAATTTGTCAGGGACAGCGACGTTTCGCAGGAGTTTTCATCGACCTTCGAACCTTGATGTCAAAGATCGTGTGTTGATCCACATCCCGCAGGGGACGGGTGATCTCACCGATTTTTCAGTAAATTCAAAACCACTTGAACCAATTTCGCTGGACCCTTTGAAATTCGATGTGACTTCTGAGTTGATCGACTTCAATCAGATTCAGTTCTCGCTGAGCTTTGAACCGGAGCAGTTTCCAGAAGTTCCAGGAGGACTTTGGGAGACGGTTTTTGTCGAAATTGTTGATGGGAATATTCCAATACCCCCGACCTTCTAAGCTGACGCTCTCTAAAAATATGAACTCCTCAAACGTCACCGGAAAACTATCCATCGAGCAGCAAATCTCCGGGCAACCAAAATTAAAACGTCAGATCGGCATTTTCAATGCGACGCTTCTCGGATTGGGATCAATCTTGGGGACGGGAGTTTTTGTGAGCATCGGAATCTCAGCCGGCGTCGCAGGGCCAGCTGTCGTTTTGGCAATTCCACTCGCTGCTCTCGTTGCACTCTTTAATGGAATGAGCAGCGCTCAATTGGCTGCCAACCATCCTGTCAGTGGAGGGACATATGAGTACGGCTACAAATGGCTGACCCCTGCCCTCGGTTTTACTGCCGGGTGGATGTTTCTCGTCGCGAAGTCAGCTTCTGCTGCCACGGCTGCGCTGGGTTTCGCATCCTATTCAAAAAGTCTGTTTCCTGGACTCAGTAGTGTCTCAACTGTTCTATTAGCATTCGGAACAGTCGCAGCCCTCACCGGGTTAGTGTTGCTGGGAATTCGTCGCACATCATTCGTCAATACCCTGATCGTTTCGGTGACAGTTGGAAGCCTGCTCTGGTTGATTCTCTCTGGGCTGCCTCATGTTGAGAGAAAAAACTTCGAGAATATAGGAGTCGACGGAGGACTGTTTTCGGTTGGGTTTATCGAATCGATTGCGCTCATGTTTGTCGCCTACACAGGGTATGGTCGAATCGCAACGTTGGGTGAAGAGATCCAGAATCCGCGTCGGAATATTCCTGTTTCGATCCTGACGACATTGGCGGTGACAGTTCTTCTCTATGTCGGAATCGCTTTCGTAGCGGTCGGAGTTCTCGGAAGCCGCGAACTTGCCGAGGCGACCAGTTCAAGTGGAACCCCTCTTGTGCAAGTTGCAAGGTCGATTCAGCTTTCCGGGGGAGCAATGGTTCTTCAGGTTGGAGCAATTACTGCCATGTTGGGAGTCTTGCTCAACCTGATTCTCGGTCTTTCACGCGTTGTACTGGCAATGGGCCGCCGTGGGGATCTCTTTCGCGTTGTAACGAAGATCGATAAATCTGGGGAAACACCCTATGTGGCGATTTTGGCAGTCGGGGTGTTCGTCGGTTTGATCTGCTTGCTTGGCGACTTGAAGCTTGTCTGGTCTTTCAGCGCATTCACTGTCTTGATTTACTATTCGATTACGAACTTGTGTGCGTTACGACTCACGAAAGAGGAACGGCTGTACTCCGGTCTGATCTCAATCGCCGGACTTTGCTCTTGTCTGTTTCTTGCCTTTTGGGTCGAGCCACTGATCTGGCAGTTTGGCATCGTGATCTTGCTTGCTGGCCTGCTTTGGCACACAATCGCCAGGAGATTTCATCGTCAGAGCGAAGTTCAGTAGAGCAAATTGTTCTATTCACGAGTGATGAATTCGTCCAGATTCAGGACCATTCGTGAAACTGCAATCCACGCAGCTTTTTGTTGGGCTTCTGATTTCTCTTCAACGTTCGCTAACGCGACAGCTTCTTCAGGAGACTTTTCGTAATACGCATTTGAGTCTCTTAAAAGCCCGTTGAGCACGGTGAGTTCCTCAGGTGTGGGAAGTCTCGTGACTGTGACGCGGAAGAGTTTTGACAGTCGTTCCTGATCTGTCGACAAGCTGGAATCATTGAGAATCCTCCCTGCCATCGCGCGAGCTGCATCCAGAAAAACATTGTTATTGAGAGTTTGTAATGCTTGTAACGGAGTGTTCGAAGCATTCCGTTCTACACTGGTTGTGTTGGAATCCGGGCAATCAAACGTAATCAGGTTTGGGTGCGCGGCTGTGCGTTTGAAGAAAGTGTAGATCCCTCGGCGGTAGATGTCGTCTTTGGGGGCCACGCCGTGTGGTCGGTCTGGACGGCTGTTCCAATCGCTATTCCCCCACTTAAAATTGTTTGCATAACTTACTGCAGCAATGTCTGGAGGGAGTGGAGGAAAAACACTTGGCCCGCCGATTCGAGGTTCGAGTAAACCGGAGGCGCTCAAGTACAAATCACGAATGATCTCTGCTTCGACACGAAAACGATTCTGCCGATACAACAACTTGTTCGTAGGATCGATGTCTGCGAGTTCAGGACGGTGAACCGACGAACGTCGGTATGTCTCAGAAAGAACGATCAGTTTGATGAGCTGCTTTCGACTCCATCCAGACTCAATAAACTGAATTGACAACCAGTCGAGAAGTTCAGGATGTGTGGGCGGTTCGCCACGAATCCCAAAATCATTCACTGTTTGGACAAGTCCGCGTCCGAAGAGGTGTGACCAGACCTGATTCACAAAGACACGTGGAGGAAGCGGGTTTTCTCCAGAAATTAACCATTTGGCAAATTCGATCCTCGTCGGATTTCCCTCAGCTGCAGCTTGCAGTTCGGGGAGGATTTCCAAGGTGTCCGGAACAACCGGTCCCAGCGGTTGCAAGAAGTCCCCACGTTTCAAAATATGTGTTTCCCGGGGATCTTTCTCGCGAGTCTGTACAACGCGGACGACCATTTCAGGGTTGAATGGTGCTGTCTTTTGATGAGCAGCGACACGTCCGCTCAATTTTTTGAACTCGGGATCGAGCGAAACGAAATAACTCAACAGTTCGTCCAGTTGTTTCTTTTCGCGCTTTGCCGGTTCAATCGGAAGAATCTTTTTGATGTTCTCCGGAAGCGCTACCAACTCAGCCCCAGACGCGGCCAAAAAAGAAATACGGAACTTTCCAAGTGTGTGTAAGCTCGATGAATACTGCTGCGAGAGTCGAATCAGCAATTTGCTTTTTGAGAGTTCATCTGCGGAGATCGGTTTCTCAAAATTGAACGTCGCAGTGTGTGGCTTCCCGGTTTGCGGGGAGATAGCCCAGCCCTTGATCGTCTCATCTCCGTCAATCGCCTGGGCGACTTCAAATCCTTTTTGGCTGAAGTCCGCAGAAGCCGACTGGAATTTTCGTCGAAGTGTCTCGCCGTTTTCAGCAACGATGTCCGCAGTGATTTCACTTAAAACGAAGTTCCCTCCACTCGAACGTCCTGGTCCATTCTTCGGAAAGGAATCGTCGGTGAGCACATCGAGGCGGATTCCAGAAATCTCAAATGGATCGGATGTTGGACTCGAATAGGTCAGTTCATACGTGTCTTGAGTTTCCTGATCTCGGACAGCGATGACTGTTCCGTCTGCCTGTTTTTGAAGCGTCCCTGTTTTTGAATCGACTCGCTCGTTATTTAATGTGACTGTTTTCTGCTCCAGGCCTTCGGCTTCGTACTTTTTCTGAAGCTCAGCCATCCATGCATCAAAACCAGGTTTTAGTTCGTTCCGACGTTTTTCAACGGGAGCCTGTAATTTTTTGAGTTGCGCGTCGTAGGCTGCCTTTTTGGTCTGATACTCTTTCAGAGCTTGTTCAGAGCTCGCAAGTTTCGTTGTTGTTTCGTCACCGTTGTTGAAGAAGGCGAAGAGTTGATAATACTCTCGTTGTGAGATTTGATCGTACTTGTGAGAGTGGCAACGGGCACATCCGACAGTGAGTCCGAGCCAGACCGCTCCAATCGTTTCGACTCGATCAAAGACTGCAGCAACCCGAAACTCTTCCTGATCGGTCCCACCTTCAGTGTTGGTTAATGTCTGCCGATGGAATGCTGTCGCGAGGAGTTGATCTGGCGAGGGATTTTCAATTTGGTCGCCAGCGATTTGTTCAACCGTGAACTGGTCAAATGGCATGTCGGCGTTGATGGAGTTGATCACCCAGTCACGATACTTCCAGGCATTATATCGGGGGCGATCTTTTTCATATCCGTCGGAGTCCGCATAGCGCGCCATATCGAGCCAATGCCGTCCCCATCGTTCGCCGAAATGATCTGAAGCGAGAAGTTGATCGACAAGCTTCTCGTAGGAGTCTTCACTTTGATCGTTTACGAAGGCCTCAACATCTTCAATCGAGGGTGGCAGTCCGATGAGGTCGTAATACAGCCGCTTAATGAGCGTGTAGCGATCTGCGATTGGGTTGGGTGTGATCTTTTTGGACTTCAGCCCGGCGAGAATAAATTGGTCCAGCGGCTGGTGACCTGACAACGTTGTATCGGAAGGCAAGGGACCGGAGAGCGGTTGGTAAGCCCAGTGTTTCGACCGCTCTTTTTTGGGATCGATGCCGTCGGGCCAATGGGCTCCTTCATCGATCCAGGTCTCAATTTTTGTGATTTCTTCAGGTGTCAGATTTTCACCATCAGGGGGCATCACGCGGTCTGAATCTTCTCCCGAAACCAATTTGATCAGCAAGCTTTCGGAAGCTTTGTTCGGCTTGATAATTTGCCCCGAATCTCCTCCTGCCAACGCATCCGCTTTTTGATCGAGCCGCAGACCGGCTTCCTGTGTTTCATTCCCATGGCATTCGTAGCATCGCTTCTTGAAGATCGGCTGAATCTCCTTGACGAAGTCGACCTCTGCATGTGCAGGAAGTGAATACGGACCACTTAGAGTGATGCACAGCGTCGAAAGAAAAATGAGCTGTTTCATGGTGACTACTGTTGAAAGAATAAGTGCCTGCTGGAAGATTTGGTGGGATGTCCTCGTGGATTCAAACGTCGAGGACACAATCTCTCTGAGACCCATGTTTTAACATGTCACGGGATGCAACAACAATGTCCAATGCGAAATCTACCAGGACGCTGAACGTCTATTCAACAAATGTTAAAGCAAACGCGGGAGAAATTTTGTGTCGCCCGGTCAGATTCCGTCCAGGGATTCACTGCTTTCCATGGGGTTCCCGCACTTACGGCAATACTCAGCATCCCGCAGGTGCCCTTCTGCCATGCAGTACGGACACGTTTGATTTGACGTTTTCGCAGCTTTTTTTTGGTCAACAAACTCAGCTGAAACGAATCCAGTCGGAACGATAATCAGGCTGTAACCGACCAGAATTAAAAGTGCGGAGACGAATTTGCCCGGCGTTGTTTGAGGGACGATGTCACCATAGCCGACGGTTGTCATTGTCACGATTGCCCAATAAATCGATTGTGGAATCGAAGTGAACTGAGTTTCAACAGGTAAGCCAGTGTCAGCGGGGCTGGCGATGCGTTCGATTTCGTACATCGCTGTCCCGGCTATCGTCACAGTGATCAGTACGACCGTGAGGAACACAATGATTTTCGATCGCGCACTCCAGACCGCACGTGCCAGTTCTTCGGATTCACTGGTCAGGTGGATCAGCTTCATAATACGGAAGACTCGCAGCAGTCTGAATGATCTGACCACGGCAAATGATCGCGACCCCGAGATGGGGGTGAAATACGTCGGCAGGACTGAGATTAAATCGACGATACCATAAAAGCTGAACGCATAATTTAACGGTCGTCGAACAGAGAGAAGTCGCAATACGTACTCGATCGTGAAGAGAATGGTGAAACCCCATTCGATTCTGTTGAGCAGATCCCGCTGCTGTTGAGTAAGACCTTCCACGGTTTCAATCGAAACCGCACTCACGCTTAGTAGAATTGCGACGAGCAGACAAATATCAAACCATTGGCCAGCGCGAGTATCGGCTTCAAAAATGATGACATAAAGACGTTCCCGCCAAGCTGCTCGTTGTTTCTGTTGCATTTGCGAATTCTATGGAAGAACACTATGAGCTGACAACAGGAAGCAGTAAGTTCAAAAAAACAATTCGAAAGAGACCCTGAGTCAGCCCACGTTGGCTCCGAGAGAGAGCTTGTGAAGGTCACGTCCTTAACTTTGAAGGCTGCTCACACCGAGGAAATAGGTAAAGACCAATATTGGATTTGCTCTAGAATTGGCTGATGATGGAACATTTCATTTTTACTCGATTCAGCTTACGTATGAAAAAAGCGGTTGATCGGAGTACGGACGAGACCTGGCTCCGAGAACGAGTGCAGATTCTCAATCAATTCTTACTTCCAAGTTTACGAGGCCAAACCTGTCGCAACTTTCGTTGGATTCTGATGGTGTCTCCTTCCACTCCCGAATGGATTCGGGAATGCAGCAAAGACTGGGCTCCTGCCGAGGTGGTCGAATTCGAAAGTCATGAGGGAATTTCGGCGTTTCTTGAACGAGAAGCAAACACAGACCAGATTCTCTGTTCGCGGATCGATTCTGACGATGCCGTGGCTGAAACTTACGTTGAAGATCTCCAGAAGACGGAGGCGAAAGCTCAAGAATGGCTGGTGTTTCCCAACGGAGTCGTTTGGGGGAATGGTCGCTGTTGCGAATTCAAGGAAGAGCCCCAAAATCCTTTTCCGACGCTCGTTGACGTCCGTCCGTTTGTCGGTCCTTATTGTGTGCAACATAACGCGCTACTGGATTTCGCCCCGATGCGAAGAGTTTCAGATCGCCCTGCTTGGCTCATTCATGTGCATCAGAATAACATCTCGAATGGTCCGAACCTGCTGAACCGAGGCCCAGAACTCTCGACATCGAAAGTCACAGCCATCTTTCACATCGACAGCAAGCCAGAGAAACGTATGAAGCGAGTTGAACTCATTAATACCCTGATCGAACGAAATGGATTTCAGAACTATCTCGAAATTGGCTGTGCCAAAAACAAGACGTTCAATCAAGTACAAGCTGCCAACAAAGTTGGCGTTGATCCGATCTCTGGAGGGACTGTTCGGAAAACTTCCGATGAGTTCTTTGCTCAATCGAAAGAAACGTTTGACGTCATTTTTATTGACGGCCTGCATCACTGGGAGCAGGTTCTTAGAGACGTTGAAAACGGGCTTGGAGCCCTTTCACCAAAAGGAGTGATGATCTTGCACGACTGTTTGCCGACCGCGGAAGTTCATCAGCTCAGGGAGCCCTCTCCTCAATCACGAGCCTGGACCGGTGACGTCTGGAAAGCGGTAGTCGAACTCAGGGGTTGGCCTCACATTGATGTCGCAGTCTTGAACTCAGATTGGGGACTTGGAGTCATCCTCAACCGTCCCAACACTGCCCCCTTCACACTCGACAAAAAAATTGAAGACTTGGACTGGCACTGGTTTCAGTTAAATTCTCAAACTGCCCTGCGCGTTGTGGATCAACTCGATACTTTCTGCCCGTTATAAATCGAGTGGGCACGCTTGTTGTCTCAACTGGAAGTTAATAATCGTACCAGAGCCCCCAGCCGACTTGAGTTTCGTGAGTTTGGTAGAAGGCGAATTGAGAGCTTCCGCCATCGTAGTAATAGACTCCGGATCGCAAAATTCCAGCAGCCAGAGCTTCACCTCTCCAGGCCCATCCAGCCTGTAGGGCAACGTTACCGCCGAAGTTGAGTTCTTCTTTGAGGTGGACATTGGCTGCCACAAAGGGAGCTCCGTAAATCCGAGTCACTTTGGCGGGGCCGTAGTCGAAACCAAATTGAAATTCCAACGGCTCAGAGACGTCGACATTAAATCCGTAGCCGACTTCACCATACAGCCGCAGCTCTGGCGTCGGGTTGTAGGAATAACCAAAGTTGAAGACATCGCGAACATAGTTTTGTCGTGTCAAAATTTGATTCGTCACAAGATACTCGTCACCGGCATGAGCACTTACATGGTAGTAACCCATCTTGAAGGAGTGCGGCCCATTGCGGTAAGTGAGTGGTAAGTCGAAGCGGTAATCGGTTGCCTGCATGTCGAGACCGACGTCAGGGTCTTGTCGTAAATTGACACCACCGAGAAGGTCGAACTGCCAACCCTCTAAGCGATTCCGCGCACCAAAGCGAACAAAACCAATACGGCCGCCGATTTCCGAATCGATCAGAGAGCCGTGGGCCTGCTCTTCAATCACTTTGACAGCCATCCTCGGCTCTGCGGAACTTGCCCAATATGTGCCGTACAGAACACCCTGAGGCAAAAAAGTCCATCGCCAGTCGCTTCGATCTTGATGATGGTACAACGGATAGAACGGGCTGTTTTTCGACTGAGCCTGAGCGTCACCGTAGTTGTGGCTGAGACTGCCATCGAGGCTATTGCTGTTGTTGTATTCTTCGTAAAACAACGGTGGTGAAGAGGATCCAAATTCCGAATCGAAGCTGGAAACCGGCGGCAATGCGAGTGGGGGGAAGCAGTGGTCTTCTTGAGCGACACCCAAACGTACAGGTACTAAAACGCCCAGAAAATTCATGAGCGCAAAACAGGGGATCAGCAGAACCTGCCTTCGATTTAAAAAGAGTTTTTGCATCAGTCAGCCGTCAATCACTATTGAGCGTCCGCATAATTTACTAGCCGAACTCCTGGTAAGGCGAGAGCAAACTCGCTGCAAGCTTCCGTCGACATTTCAATCGGTGAAACCTGCCGATTAGCGAGGGAGAGTCGCATCGTCGATCTGCAATTCGTTATGCTCACTCGGGGAAATTTTTAGAACACGATCTTCTTAACCAGGAATTCCACGCATGACGCTGCGCCTGCTAATGCTGTTGCAAATTCTCGCTTTTTCGCCCTTGCACGCAAATGAAAGACCGAACATCCTTTTCTGCATTGCGGATGATGCTTCGTATTCGCACTTTGGTGCTTACGGCAATACCTGGGTCAAAACGCCTGGGTTTGACCGTGTCGCTCGTGAAGGAATTCTGTTCAACAATTGCTATACCCCCAATGCCAAATGTGCGCCATCACGGGCATGCATTCTGACAGGCCGCAACACATGGCAACTGGAAGAAGCCTGCAACCACATGCCGTTCTTCCCGGCGAAGTTTAAGTCGTACGTTGAAGCTCTCAACGAGCATGGGTACCACACTGGTAAAACGATGAAAGGTTGGGCCCCAGGAGTTGCAGTCAATGAAGATGGTTCACGCAGACATCTTGCGGGAACTCCTTACAACAAGCGTAAAGCCAAGCCGCCCACAAATGCGATTTCCAACAATGACTACGCTGGAAACTTTGAAGATTTTCTTGCGGCGAATCGAGATGGCAAGCCGTTTTGTTTCTGGTATGGCTGTGTTGAACCGCATCGGCGTTATGAGTATGGCAGCGGCGTTGCGAAAGCTGGGAAGAAGCTGACCGATATCGATTCTGTTCCGGGATTCTGGCCCGATAACGAAACCGTCCGCAACGACATGCTCGACTATGCCTATGAAGTCGAACACTTCGACACGCATCTTGTTCGCATGCTGAAAATTCTTGAAGATCGTGGAGAACTTGAGAACACGATCGTCGTGGTGACATCGGATAATGGAATGCCATTTCCGCGAATTAAAGGTCAGGAGTACGAACTCTCGAATCACTTACCTTTGGCGATCATGTGGCCAAAGGGGATCAAGTCGGCCGGTCGGAAAATTGATGATTACGTCAGCTTCATCGACTACGCTCCCACGTTTCTCGAAGTCGCTGGCGTTTCGCAAGAAGACTCAAAAATGGCAGCCATCACCGGTCGCAGCCTTGTCGAGTATTTCAACACCGAAAAAGAAGGGATCGTCTTCAAAGAACGTGACCACGTGCTGATCGGCAAAGAGCGACACGACGTCGGCAGGCCACATGACTGGGGGTACCCGATTCGCGGCATCGTGAAAGATGGTCATCTCTATTTGCACAACTTTGAAACTTCACGCTGGCCCGTCGGGAATCCAGAAACTGGTTATCTGAACACAGACGGCAGCCCGACCAAGACCGACATCCTGAACAAACGACGCTCTGGAGAGGAGTCATACTTCTGGGATTTGTGCTTTGGAAAAAGGCCACAAGAGGAACTCTTCAACATTAAAGAAGATCCCGAATGCCTGAACAATCTTGCGACAGCTTCTTCACATGAAGAACTTAAAGCTCAGCTCAAAAAACAACTCTTTGCTGAATTGAAGGACCAAGGT
Organism: Thalassoglobus sp.; assembly: GCF_048270125.1. Classification (NCBI taxonomy): domain Bacteria; kingdom Pseudomonadati; phylum Planctomycetota; class Planctomycetia; order Planctomycetales; family Planctomycetaceae; genus Thalassoglobus; species Thalassoglobus sp. Next base: position 211,114 of record NZ_JBLWTN010000007.1, read on the forward strand.
GACCCACGTTTGAATGGCAACCCTGAAGTCTTCGACAACTGCAAAGTTTCATCGGAACCAAATGCGAATTTTTACGAACGCTTCATGCGCGGCGAAAAACTGAATGCTGGCTGGGTGAATGAAAGTGATTTTGAGAAAGAAGCAATTCAGGACTAGAACGAGTCCGAAAACCTCTGTAACAGCCGCTTTCCTCAACGTTTGAGAGAGCAATTTCAAGTTTCAGGAACAGTTCTAATAAATTGGCGCGTTCACGTCTGCATCCGATGTACAGTCATTGCGATCAAAACGAAGGTCGTCTCCCATCAATCTGGGCAGAAAGACACTGGGCTGTTTATATTGATTCACAGCAACATTTGAAAAATGCTATTCAGTATGTGGAACAGAACTCCCTCAAAGAGGGCAAGAAGTTCCAAGACTGGTCATTTGTTACAAAAACCAAGTGATGCCAGAGACTTGAAGTGTCTGGCAAAACAGTAAGTAGGATTTCTTATGACTCGCTCAATCATCGCAAATCTGTTCGTGGTGCTGTTGTGTGCTCAAGTCACGTCCGCACAACAGAGCATCACCCCCACCAGCGATGCTCTCCCTGGCACAAAGAAACTCGAACTGACCAAACCGCTGCATGAAGTGATGGTCCACGGCATCAGCCAGTTTGCTGAACAAGAGCTACAAGCCGCCCGAGAAAAACGAACCGCACCGTGGTTAAGTGCAGAGGATCCTGATGCCGCGAAAGAAGCTGCGCGAGGGCGATTGCGAGAGATGATCGGGGCGGTTGATCCTCTGATCGGCAATCCCGGTCTCTGGATTACTGGTGACAATACGAATAATGACTTGTCTGGAGATGCTCCGAATTCTGTGATCAGTACGCTGATGCTATGGCAGGTAGCTGAGGGAATTAGTATAGAAGCACGAGTATTCACTTCGGAAATTCCCGACGTGAACGGAACGCCTTCTTTTCCCCCAAAAGGAAAATTTGTCGTGCTTCTACAAGACCCCGGTGAATCAATTCAGGCGAATTCAAAAGTTGTAGAGAGAATTGCAAGGTCTGGTGTTGATGTTGTTTGTCCCGTACTGGTCAATCGAGGAACAGAGTTCTCCATGCATCCAGATATTCGTCGTACGAATATGACTCATCGTGAGTACATTTATCGTTTAGGCTTCAATCTTGGAAGACATGTCATTGGCTACGAAGTCGAACGTACTCTTGCCTTAATTGAAATGCTTAAGTCGCCAAAAGATGAGAAGGAAGATTCTCCGCCAATCGTTCTCGTCGGTATCGGTGAAGGGGCTGTCATCGCTCAGTACGTTGCTGCTCTTGCTCCAGATAAGTTCGACGCCGTTGTGCTTCACGGTTACTTCGGTCCGCGAGAGAACGTTTGGGAAGAGCCGATTTACCGAAATGTCTGGAAGCAGTTAACCGAGTTCGGCGATGCCGAGATCGCCAGCCTGATCGCTCCAACTCCGCTGATCATTGAAGCTGGGAAGTCGCCTGAAGTTGCTGGACCACCTGAACCGAAACCGGGACAAGCGAAGATCGCTGCCCCAGGAGCCATTAAGTCACCTCAACTCTCTGCGGTGAAAGATGAGTTCGAGCGGGCGAGGAAGTATTACACTGCAGCAGGGCATACAAAGAAGCTGCATCTTATCGAGAAGCCAAGTCAGGTTTGTGGACGCGAAACGATTGCGATTCTGAACAAAACTCTCGGACTGGAGCTTAAGGATCCTGATCAAGAGTCGCTGAAAGAATTCAAGGTTCAGGAAGTCGATGAAGAGTTTCACCAGGCTCAGCAAAAACGGCTCATTGGTGAACTCGTCCGCCACACTCAAATGCTTCTCGCGAGCAGCGACAAAGTTCGAGCGAAACTTTGGAAGGATGTTGATCGCAGTAGTGTCGAAGCTTGGGAAAAGCAGTCTCCGAAATATCGAGAGATGGTTTACGATTCGTTCATTGGCAAGCTGGATCATGACCCATCTGACCCAAATCCTCGGTCACGAAAAGTGATTGATGAACCGACTCATGTCGGTTATGAAGTGGTGCTTGATCTCTATGCTTCCAAAGACTGGTCGGAGGAGAACCCCGGTGTGATTGCTGGTGGGATTTTGCTGCTTCCGAGAGATCTCAAAAAAGGTGAGAAGCGTCCGGTTGTTGTCTGTCAGCATGGGCTGGAAGGTGTTCCGATGGACACAATCACGCTCGACGAAACACTACGGGCCTTCCGCGCTTACAAAGGCTTTGCCACGCAACTCGTCAAACAGGGCTTCATCGTCTACGCCCCACAGAATCCGTACAAAGGCTTTGACGACTTTCGCGTTTTACAGCGAAAGAGTAATCCGCTCGGTCGCTCGCTCTTCAGTTACATCATCCCACAGCATCAGCAAACATTGAACTGGCTCGCCTCGCTGGATTATGTCGATCCTGAACGGATTGCTTTCTACGGGTTGAGTTACGGCGGGAAAACGGCGGTTCGCGTTCCGCCGTTGTTACCCGGCGAAGCGATGAATGGTGATGTCGGCTATTGCTTGTCCATTTGCTCCGCTGACTTCAACGAATGGATTCGCAAGAACGCATCTGCTGAAGATCGGTATTCGTACATCTACACCCCTGAGTACGAAATCTTCGAATGGAACATGGGGCACATTGCCAACTATGCCGAGTTGTCGTGGTTGATGGCTCCGCGTCCGTTTATGGTTGAGCGTGGTCACGATGATGGTGTCGCACCCGATGAGTGGGTTGGCTGGGAGTTCGCGAAAGTTCGCCGTCATTACACAAAACTCGGCATTAAAGACCAAGCAGAAATCGAATGGTTTGACGGTCCGCATTCAATCAACGGTGACGGAACGTTCAAATTCTTGCATCGGCACTTGAACTGGCCGGAATCGAATTAATGCAAAGTAAAGCAAGTGAAGTTTTGCCGGACACTTCGATTGTCCGGCAAAGCTTTAATTGTCTGTCACGAGAGCGTTGAGAATTTCTTCGACGAGTTTTCGCGTTCTTCGTGGAATCTCATCTGTGGTTCCTGCACACTCAATCGCGTTCAAATGACCGCGTAGAAAAATTAAATCGTCGAGACTGTCGATGTCGTACCAAGGGGGGAGTAAACCGAGAGAGGCCCCACTCCCCTGCACTTTTTGAATCGTTTGATTCAGCACTTCGACTCCACTCCAGTCGATGCCATCAAAGACTTCTGGCACGGGCGTTCGTTGCCCGATCAAATAATACCCTCCATCGACCGCCGGACCGAGGACGACATCATGCAGTTTCAGTAATTCGAAAGCCTGTTCGATGTAGCTTTGCGGGAGCGTCGGGCTGTCCGATCCGATAACGACGACCGGACCGTCTGCCTTCAAAGCTTCGGCGAAAAACTGCTTGAGGCGTTCCCCCAACTCCAACTTGGGCTGTTCCCACAGCTCGTCGTTCTCTTCCGCAAGTTCCGTGAAGAACTCCATTGAATTCGATGCTGGAGAAGAGTAACAAAGCACACGTTTCACATTGGCGATGTGACAACGTTCGAGAAGATCCTGCTGAAAAACTGTATACAACTCTGCAGAACGGTCGTTGCCGATCTTGGCTCCCAGGCGAGTTTTGACTTTGCCCGGAATCGGTTGTTTCACGAAAATGCCTAAGGTCGGCATGAGTTGAGTTCCTCTGTTGACTTGCACGTGTGCGACTGGTCAAGCCAGACAATGACTCGATCTGTTCTCTTCTGGGGAAGGTTCAAGTCTCCCTGTTTGAATGTCAACAATTGAGTCATCGAGAATTATGAGATTAAGAGTATTCTTCCGAAAGCGGATGCGATAACGTTCGGGTTTTTCACCTGCAAATGATCACTTGGAGAATTCGATGTCCTCAGAGGAATCGGAAGTGACCTCTGACACCCATGCTCGCGATGCATCCACAGGCATTGCGAGTTCAAGCATTGTTAAAAATCTGCGGATCGTCAGCTTGTGTACGCTTCTGAGTCGTCTCCTTGGGTTAGGACGTGATATCGCGATGGCGTCACTGTTTGGCGCGGGGACTGTGTTAGATGTGTTCATTGTCGCCTTTCGACTTCCCAATCTGACGCGGCAACTCTTCGGCGAGGGCGCGCTCACAACGGCATTTTTGCCGGTCTATCTTCGAGAACAGATTGAACGAGGCCCGGCTGCGGCCCGTGCGACTCTCACTGCAGTTGCCATCGCGCTTGCCTCATTTCTCTCCTTGCTGGTTCTAGTAGGGGAAGCTGCGATTTTCTGGGGACTGATGAATGGTCACTTTTCTGATTCGACTGTGCTCTTGCTGCAACTTTTGGCAATCATGCTCCCTTACATGGTTTTCATCTGCTCGGCTGCCCTGCTCTCTGCCGCACTTCATGCCCTGAGAATCTTTCTGTGGCCGGCGTTGATTCCGGTTGTGCTGAATGTCTTGTGGTTAACCGGCGTCGGAGTTGCACTACTTCTGACCGAGGACGAACAGACACAGGTTCGTCTGGTCGCTGGGGCAATCGTCGCTGCGGGAGTGGTCCAGTGTTTGCTTCCGTTTTTTGTGTTGCAGCGTTTGAACATGGGGCTGACTCGCAATTGGCGGTCAGGTTGGCCACGTGTTCATGAAGTGATCATGACAATGCTGCCTGTGGTGGCTGGGATCTCGGTGATCCAGTTCAATGCGATTCTCGACAGTCTGATGGCCTGGGGGCTGGCGGCTCCAGATGGCGGTGGGTTGGCTCCTTTGGAAGCATTTGGAATTCCTGCCCTCCTGCCTGCGGGGACCGCAACCACGTTGTATATCGGTCAGCGACTCTATCAGTTTCCGTTGGGCGTGTTTGGAATTGCACTTGGAACAGTGCTTTACCCGCTCCTCACTCAGCATGCTCAAAAGGGGGAGCTTGGGTTACTTCGAGATGATCTTTGCAAGGGGATTCGATTGACGATTGCCATTGCGCTTCCATCGAGTGCGGGCTTGTTCGTCTTGGCGGAACCCCTCACCAATTTACTTTTTCGTCATGGTCAGTTCACTGCCGAAGACAGTTCCCTCACCGCTCAGATGATTGCGACCTATGGAGCCGGAGTTTGGACGGCCATTGGGCTGACTGTTCTCAACCGTGCGTTTTATGCAACCGGCGACCGTATCACACCGATGAAGTTTGGAGTGATCGCACTCTTGATGAATTTCCTCTTGAACATTCTGTTTGTGATTCCCTTTCAGGGGGTAGGACTTGCCTTGGGGAGTATCTGTGCCACGACGTTGCAACTGGCGATCACAACATGGAAAATGAACATACAATTGGGGCCATTCGACTGGGCATTGGTACTGCGAACCTTATGGAAGACTATTGTCGCGACCACTTTGATGGTGCTCGTCTGTCTTGTGATACTCAAAAATCTGTCAGGGGGAGAGCAAATCACCACTTACGCCCTGCAATTGATGATTCCCTTTGTTGGAAGTGTTCTCTGCTACTGGCTCAGTGCACGATGGTTAGGGATGTCTGAAATCGATGAAATCTTTTTGCGAGAAAAGAAAATATGAACGGTGAATCGAACGTCGAAATTCCGAAGTACGATCCCTCTCAGACTTATGACTGGAATTTCAAGAAGGCTCCGGAGACTCCGCCAGAGGTGGAAGTCCCTGAGTGTCCGGGTGAATGGACGTATTGCGGGATTCCTGTCAATTCTCCACTGGGCATTGCTGCCGGGCCACTTTTGAATGGGAAATGGGTCAGTTCATACGCTGCACTAGGCTTTGACGTTCTGACTTATAAAACTGTCCGCGCAGACCCTCATGAGTGCTATCCGTTACCGAATCTGGTTCCGGTTCATCCCGCCATGCTGACAGGTGACGAAGCCAGCGTTCCATTGGCTGACGAACTCGACGGGAGCTGGGCTGTTTCATTTGGGATGCCGTCACAAGCACCACGCTTTTGGATTGGTGATGTCAAGGAAGCCAAAGCTCGTCTTTCTAAAGGACAGCTGCTTTCCGTTTCAGTTGTCGGGACGATGCAGCCAGGCTGGGGGCTCGAAGAACTTGCTGAAAATTATGCCGATTGCGCTTGTTGGGCATTCGATGCCAACGCTGATTGTGTCGAGATGAACTTCTCTTGTCCCAACGTTTGCAGCGAAGACGGACAACTTTTTCAGAACCCAGCCGCCGCTGCCCAAGTGGCAAAGACTGTTCGAAAATACGCCGGCGAAGATGGTCCGTTACTGGTCAAGATTGGTTATTTGGCTGACCAGAAAACGCTGCAAGAACTCTTGGTTCAATTAAATGGTCATATCGACGCGATCGTGACGACGAACAGTATTCCCACGAGAGTCACCGACTCAGCCGGAAAGTTTCTCTTCGACGGGGAGCAACGCGGAATCTGTGGTGTCGCCTCACGTGATCTGTCTATTGAGCAGGTTCGCCGCTGCCGGGAAATTGTCGAAGCCAACGATCTCCAACTCGATATCATCGGCGTTGGTGGAATCAAAACTGCCGACGACGTGCAGCGATATCTCGATGCGGGTGCGAACTCAGTTCAGCTCGCGACATCAGCAATGATCGATCCACTCGTTGGAATTAAAATTCGACAAACCATATGAATCACACACCTGGCGTGAAATGTTGGCGTGTGATAAATCTTAAACTGCCCAGTTTCGATCGGGGCGGGACCGCAACAGATTCGCTTCTTCATCGTTGATGAATTCTTCTTTCACTGGATCGATTCTCAGTTTTCGATTCAGTATCCAGGCCAAAGCGGCAGCGTGGCAAGCGATGTGTGAGCGTCTCATCACATCTTGATTTGCGGCGGTCTTCCCACGTGAACGGATACAGTCAAAGAAGTCTCTGGAGTGCGCGCCGACGTCCAAGCCTCGAACCCGTTTAGTTTGATCACCAAGCTGTTTTTGTAGTGATTCAGGCTTGGCAACGATCTCACCACTATCCCCGGTTTCAACCCAGCCATCTTCTCCGATAAACCGGACCGGGCATGTTCCCAAGCGAGTGATGTAATGAGGATCACGATTGCCGAACGGTTCTGGCAAAAAGTCGATAATCAGTTTTACGCCGTTTTCATATCGACACAGGATATGCTCTTCGTGCGGTTCATATTCGATTGGCATTGTGTCGTCGGCCTGATTCGCCCATTGGCAAAGGTCAACGGTATGCGCTCCCCAATCGAGAAGTTTGGCTCCTGAATCAAAATCCCACTGTCCGCGCCAGCGTCCATCCACATACTTCTGATTGAAAGGACGCCACGCTGCCGGTCCTAACCAGATATTCCAGTCGCAAACGTTCTTTGCTGGTGTCGGCTCTGCTGGTAGCCAAGTATTATCGAGGACCGGTAAATAGATCGACGCATGCATCGTGTGCAGCTTGCCAAGTTTTCCAGAATGTGCGAACTCGACCGCTTTTTGGAAATTCGGAACGCTTCGCCTTTGCGTTCCTGCTTGAAAGACTCGCTTCTCTTCGTGCATCGTCGCGGAGAGTTCCTGACATTTCGCGATTGTGATTCCGCAAGGTTTTTCGCTGTAAACGTCTTTACCAGCTTTGGCTGCAAGGATGGAAGCATCGGCGTGCCAACGATCACCGGTTGCAACGAGGACCGCATCGATATCTTTTCGATCAAGAAGATCACGAAAGTCCTGATACAGTTTGCAGTCTTTGTTTTCGTAATGTTTGTCGACCAACGCTTTCCCGGCGTCGCGTCGGCGGGACTGCACATCGGCAATGGCGACGCAGCGAATGTCGTCAAACTTCAGCATTGCCGTCAGGTCGTAGGTGCAGCGCGGACCGATTCCAATGACACCGAGATTGATCTTTTCGTTGGGGGTCGCGGTTTCGCTGATTGCTGAAGCGGTTGAAGGAAAAACAGATGCAACTGCCGCTGCAGAAGTGATCGCCGAAGTTTTCTGAAGAAAGTCTCTGCGGGTGTTATGAGATGGCTTTGACACGGAACTCTCCTCACTACTTCATTCGATAAAAAGAAAACCGCTCACACACAATTTGTGAGATGGTTGGCAATCTTCAGAATATCGAAATTGAAGTCGATCGACTACGCAGTACTAGAGATCCGTGATTTCTCTGGACACTCCATGTGTCGGCTCATTGTGTCTGCCTTCAACAGGTGCAAGATAAAAAACGAATGTGGGAGCAAAAAAAGATGCGAGCTCAAAGTTGCATCCACAAACATTTCAAATATTCAGTCTCCAGACAGTTCGCCTGGACTGGATGGTCGGGACCGGCGCCGGTTCGTGCCAGAATTCTTGGTGTCCTCTCGGTGATTGCTGCTCGGACTGTCATTGTGAAATCGGACATGGAGAGCAACCCGGAACAGCTGCAACTCAATAGCAGTCCACCCGGTTTGACGAGTGACGCTGCGAGTTGGTTGAAGTCGAAATATTTGTTTTGCCCTTCGTGCAATTCATCGCGACCACGAATCAGTTTCGGTGGGTCCAGAATGATTACGTCGTACTGCTTGTTGTTTCGCTGCATATCTCGCATGTAGGCGAAAGCGTCGGCATGGACAAATTTGACTTTCGATTTGTTCAGGTTTGCATTTCGTTTTGCAAATTCGATTGCCTCTTCATCCAGGTCGACCCCCGTCACTTTCTTGGCTCCACCGAGTGCTGCATTGATGGAGAATCCACCTGAGTAGCAGCAGAGGTCGAGGACATCTTTTCCTTTGCAGTAATCTCTCAACTGAATTCGATTCTCCCGTTGATCGCAAAAGAATCCAGTCTTGTGACCTTCGAACGGATGAATTTCGTATTTGGCACCTGCTTCTGTGATCATCAACTTTTCAGGAACTTTTCCCGATTCGAAACCGTCTGCTAAAAAACCTTCCTGTGGAAAAGTCGCCGGACCAGTTCGAACGACCCAGTGTTTCGTGTCAAGGATTTTCGCAATCATACGGGCGATGGCTTCTCCCCGTTGATACATCCCGAGTGTATAGGTTTGGACTGTGATCACGTCGGAGTAAAGATCGACAACGAGACCCGGGAAACCGTCCCCTTCGGCGTTGATCAACCGATAGGCATCGGTTCGCGACTTCAGGTGCAACAGGTCTTTTCTGAGGGAGACTGCTTGTTTGATTTGTGCTTCCCACCACTGGTCATCGGGAAGAACCTCTCCCCAACTGAGCATGCGGATCGTTGCTTCTGCGCGGGGATTCCAGAATCCGTACCCCACTGTCTCACCTGAGTCCGCCAGAACCTGCACAACGTCACCATGAGCGGATTGGTCCGCGACGTTGGCAATCCGCTTGCGAAAGACTGTCGGATGTTTTGTGGTGGTTTTCAGCCGCGCGACAGGAATGGAACCGATGTCGCTGCGTAAAAGCGGTCTTTGGACGAGGAATTTATCGTCTAAAGGCAAGCGAGATTCCTTACGGGCCTTCCCCATATAGGGAGTCCGTTTCGTTTTCTTCTGCTGGTTGGACTTGTTTCGGCGTGGCTGATAAGGAGGCATTCAGAAATCCTGGAAATGAATGTGTTTACTCACATCGTATTGATTTCGATTCGGAATCGTCACACCCTGCGAACAAAGAATTGCGAAGAAGCGAGAATTCCTTGCTTCTGGAAGATTTTATTGGTCCGTCAGCAATCTCTAACGGTTTTTGTGAAAGATGCTCGATTGCGAGGATGACCTCTATCGGCTGGAAGGTTCGTGGACTCACATTGCCCAGTTTGCGAGCTGTTCATAAAATTGAATCCATTGATGAGTTCCCATCGTGGATAATTGCGTTTTGCAGCACCCTCACGTGACGATTAAAAGCGGAACACTCTCTTTTTTTGCGACACTTTTCGTAACTGCTTTCACTATATGGTCAGAGAGATTAGAGCATTCACCCAGATCAACGAGGTTGCCATGAAAGCTTTTCTGTTCTTTTTGACTTCCTGTTGCTACACGACATCCTGCTTTGCCCTGACGACATCGGTATCGGGGAATCAACCGCTCGCGAAGGAGAATTACGTCGACTGGCCGAATCTGGTGGATGCTGTCAACGACAAAACCCGCGTTCTCATGACTTGGGTCAACGGGAGTGAATCATTGTATTATGCTGGTAAGACAGCCGATGCGAATCGCGTCCTCAAGGAATTTGCAGAGACCAAAGCTCCTGAACTTCAATTGATTCTGCTGCCTGGTCCTGGTCAAACTCGAAAGATTAATGACGCTTCGGTCACCATCACTTACGAAATTCATATGGTCGGTGGTATTTCTCGAGCCAGTCTTAGCCGGACTGATATGGCACTGGTCTACGATCTTCGTCCGACGATGAAAATTTATTTGTCGGATAACATCGACATCGAAAAACTTGTCATTCCACGCAACGTTGTTGTATCGCAGTTGCAAGATTTAGAGATCCGCTATAAAAATGCTCAGACAAATAAAGATCCGGCCGTTCGGAAAGCGGCTGAAAGGTTTATGGAACACCTCACGAAAAGCTTCGCAAGAACAGGAGATGAATACAAAAAACTCGAGCAGCAGATAGAGCAAATCAAACAGGTTGTTGAAGCTCATCATGCTGAGGAGTGAATGGAATTCGTGCTCTGTGAGCAGTGAGTGCAAACAGTGAGAGCGTCGAAACATTTTTATGTATCGCCTATTGCAGCGTCTTCTTCCAATTGTGGTTCTCTGTGGATGCCAGGGAGAGGGAGATCCCTCCGTCAATCCGAGAGTCTCGGCGGCTATGGTGGAGGAAGAACTTGCGAAGACGAACCGGTCAGTGAAGACCACATCGCTGAGGAAGAGCACGCCGAAGCGGACATCGTCGAACAGTTCTGCGTCAAACACCTCTCCTTCGAAAAAAACTGCGTCAAAAAAAAAGACGCCGGCAGGTCTTTCTTCAATCTCTCCTGCCCCAGAAAAACTTGAATTTCTGAATCCGCCGACATGGGTTCAGAATCCGAACCGAGCGGTTCCCAATGCAGGATGGTTGAGCTTTTCCCTGCCTCTCCAGTCGACAAGGAAGTCCCTTCCCGGGAACGTGCAGATCGAAATTTCTTATAGTCAGGGAAAATCGACTTTAAGGAAGAGACTTACGGAATTCGAAGATTCTTCGCTCGTCGCAAACGAACAGGCCTACTCGATCCCGCTGCTCGATCTCAAGCCGGAAATTCAATACACAGTGACAATCTCGCTCGTTCACGATGGAGGACAAACAGAGTTACAAAGCGAACCGTTGCAGATTGAGACTGAACCGCTGCCCGATATATTTCCGGAGTTTGATGTGCGGCTTTCGATGCCACAGCGGATGGAAGCCGGTCTGACTCTCTTCAACTTGATTCGTTGGAAGAAGAACAAGCCTGATACCGACTTCGGAGCGATCGTTGCTCTCGATGCTAATGGCCGAGTTCGGTGGTTCTATCAGGCTCAACATCTGATCTTTATTGTCCGACAACTTGCAAATGGCAACCTGCTTTATGGTTATGGAAACCGCACTGATGGCCTGATCGAAATTGACCTGTTCGGGAATGTCGTTCGCCAATGGAATGCCGCGAACCTGGGCCGCGAAGTTCCGCGTCACGCGACGCCGGTAGCTGTCGATTCTCTGCATCATGACGCTGTGATGCTCAATGATGAGACGTTTCTTGCACTTTCAACATCGTTGCATCAAGTGAAGCCGTATTTCGACCCGTCCTATCATCCTCGCAAAAGAATTCCGGAAGCGAATCTGGTCACTGATGTTGTAGTGGAATTTCATACCGATGGAACTATCCTGCGAACTTACTCACTCTTCGATTTACTCGATCCCCGCCGAATTGGGTACGGTTCGCTTCACAATTTTTGGGATTCGCGCGGGTATGAAAATGTCCCCGGCGGGACATTTGACTGGAGTCATTCAAATTCCGTGACGCACGATCCCCGAGACGACAGCATTCTTGTCTCGGTGCGGCATCAGGATGCTGTGATCAAGATCGATCGTAAGAGTGGGGAACTGGTTTGGATTTTGGGGAATCCGCGGCAGTGGAAGGGAAAACATTCTCGAAAGTTGTTGAAACCGATTGGTCGCCCAAATTGGCAGTATCATCAACATGCTGTTGAAATTACGCCACAGGGGACGCTGTTGCTCTACGATAACGGGAATTTTCAAGCGATCCCCTTTGATAAAAAACTGCTGGCGAAGGAGAACCGAAGCCGGGTTGTCGAGTTCAAGGTCGATGAAAAGAAGATGACCGTGGAGCAAGTCTGGGAGTATGATGGTTACGAACGTGGCGGGTTTTATTCCACGTTTTTGTGTGATGTCGACTGGCTTCCGCAAACCGGAAATGTCCTCGTTACGAATGGAGGAGAGATCCGTGATGAAAACGGGGAGCGGACCGACTACGCTCCGGGGGATCAACAGTGGGCGGAGATCTTTGAGGTGACCTACGAGCAAACGCCACAGCGAGTCTTTGATCTTCTCATCAAAAGCCCCGCAGACCAGCCAGAGATTGGCTGGTCAGTTTATCGTGCGGAACGGATTTCGAATTTCTTTGATCATCTAAAAACCGCTCCGTCAATTTCTACGAAGCCCTGAACCGTAGAGGCTTACTGCTTCGACATTAAGAATGAAAACAGGTCGAGAATTTCTTTGTTGGACATTTTGTCCAGTTGTCGCTCGGGCATCATCGAGAGTTTTGAATTCTTGCGAGCTTCTATGTCCTCTTTCAAAACGGTGACTTCTTCATTGGGGGTTTTGATAAGAAGTGTTGCGTCATTTTCAGACTGAATCACCCCGCTGATGGCGCGACCGTCTCCCAGGACGATAATCGACATCTGGAATTTCTCTGCCACTTCTGCACTCGGGTCGACAATGTTCCCGAGAAGATAGTTCAAATTCGAGCGTTGCGAGCCAGTCAAATCGGGCCCGAGATTTCCACCTTGCCCATAAAGTTTATGACAGGCTGAGCAAGTCTTCTCGAATATTGCTTGCCCCTGCTTCATGTCGGCACTGGTCAATGCACTCTCAGTGAGGAGTTGACGAAGTTCGTCGGCACGACGTTCTTTCTCTTCGGAAGTGTGCCGCCATTCAGGGTAGAGTTTCTGGAGCTGCTGCTTGAGTGAATCGTCTTCGAAGCTGCGCATTTGCCGAACATAAAACGGTGGGATTGCTTCAGCAGCAATTTTTTTCTGTTCGACTGCCTTGAGGAGAACAGTCGCGTACTCCGGACGAGAGCAAAGTGTTTCCATTGCGATCGGTTGGATATGTCCCCGGAAGCTGTTGTAACGATTGACAATGAGCTGGGGAGTGCTTTGATCTCCAATGACCGCCAGGCCTCGAATCGCATCGACTCCGAGATCTCGGTCATTTAGCAGCTTCTGAAGGACTTCGCGAGACTGTGCATCTCGAGCGGTGACTAATGCCCGAATCGCGTTGCTGCGGACTGAAAATGGTTGAGCCCCATCGACTGCGACCGCTCGCAATTCCTCTAATGCACGACCATCCCCGAATGTGACCGAAAGTAACTGCACAAGTTCGGTGAGTTGATCGTTCTTTCTTGCGAGCATTTTGGCACTCGCCTCATCCCAGTTTTTTGGTTTGTCTGCTTTTCGCCATCCATCAAGCGCGAGCTGAATCCCCTGAAGAATTTGCTGGGCGGTCTCACCCTGATCGGTCGCTGCCACGTCGATCAGTTTGTCCACTGCAGCCTTCTGTTCTCGATAATCAGATGCAATTCGCCGTGAGATGAATTTCTGAATTTCGGGCTGCTGACAACTTGCTAACAACTCGACAGCCTGATCCGGAAATCGTGCAACTGACGGCTCGATTGCATACCAGATCATTAATGGGAGAAAACGGTCTTGTGCGAAATTTGTATGTTTGAGCAAAGCGGCAGCGACTGGAAGTCGCTGGTCTACCGGCAATCGTTGAAGTGCTGAAGCGATGTGTTGAAGCACAAGTCCCGATGATTCATTCGTCGCCAGTTTCTGAAATTTCTGGGCAGCCACTTGCGGGTTTGCCTGCTGGGCGAACAGCTGTACCGCCCAACTTCGCAGAGCCTCTTCATCGTTTTCGAGTAATCGCTCCAGGATTGCGTCGCTGACTCCACCTGTTGAATGGAGTGTCCAAAGTGCATTCAGCCGAGAAACGACTGGTTTCTGACTGTGCAAAGTTTCCTTAAGTTGCAAGCGGACAGATTCCAGGTCTTGCCCTTCGACAAACCGTTCTTGAAGAATTCGACGGGCCATGCGGTGATGCCACGCATCTTCCTCGAAGAGTTGAGCGGCGAGTTTGTCATTGCTCAATTGAGCGTAGTCCTGAACTTGGGTGGCATCGACGTTACCGTAAACGACCTTGTAAATTCGCCCGGAGGTGCGGTGGACTCCGTCGTTTTCATGGCATTCACCGATGTCGGACCAGTCGAGTACGAAGACGCCGCCGTCAGGTCCGTGTGCCAGATCGATTCCACGAAACCACAAGTCGTCTGTCTTCGCAAAGTCATCCCGATGCCGAGCGACAAACCCTGCTCCGTCCCGTTGAAGTAGATCACGATTGAAGCGACGGCCATGCAGATTCAGTGCAAAGACATCTCCTCGGTATTCCTGTGGCCAGTTTGTTCCCTGGTAGATCATCATTCCACAATGAGCATGTCCGCCACCTGCGGTGTCGGTTGTGGAAGTGACTCCAGTGTTGCGAATGTCCGACCACTTTTCCTCTGTGTTCCAGTGGAAGTGGTCAGCGACTTGTGGCATCAGACGATAAAGGTGTGGATTGATGTCCTCACCAAACATTCTTTCGAGGTGTGAACCGGGAATCGCATGCCAGAGGTGTCCGATCACCGTGTTGATAAAAAATAATTCGCCATGTTTATCCCAGTCGTGTCCCCAGGAATTTGTGGTTCCACGAGAGACGACTTCAAATTTCTTTGTGACCGGATGGAATCGCCAGATTCCGCAATTGATAGGTGTCCGTAATTCTTCCGGAGTCTCAGGTGTCCCGACAAAAGAGGTCGTTGTGATACCGTGTCGACCGTACAGCCAGCCATCCGGTCCCCATTTCAATCCGTTCACAATGTTATGGCGAATTGTCTTGTTATCGAATCCTGTAAGCATGACCTGTGGTTCCCCATCGGGAATGTCATCGCCATTTTTGTCGGGGATGAAAAGAAGATCCGGAGCACATAGCACCCAAACTCCGCCGAAGCCTACTTCAACACTTGTGAGATGTTGCCCCTGATCCCAAAATACCTTCCGTGAATCCGAGCGTCCATCATGGTCGGTGTCTTCAAAGATCAGGACCCGATCATGTTGAGTCAAATCGTAATTCGTTGGGCTTTCTGCATACGTGTCGTTCTCAGCGACCCATAAACGCCCGCGAGCATCGAAAGCCATTGCGATCGGTTGGCGAATTTCCGGCTCAGCTGCGAAAACCGTTGCACGAAATCCTGGTGGAAGCGTCAGTTTCTCCAAAGCCTGTTCAGGAGAGAGCAGCGGATGTGTTTCCGGCTGGGTATTTTTGACCGCAGCGGGAGTCTCCGCAGCCCTGCATTCCAAAGTCAGAAATAGACACAACAGTGCAGCCACAAATTTCATAATTGCTCTCTTCTGGTAGAGACTTCGTCGTTTGAGCAGAAAAGTTTAGAGTGAGCAATTCAGCCATGACAAGCACGCCATTGTCGATCTCTAAGATATTCGCTGTCCGAAACATTCCTGGTACGTTAAAATACAGATGAGCACGCCGCGAAACAATACCCGGTTCTGAATTGGACGAATTTCATCATGGTCGAACGTATCATACTTCTTGTCGCCGCCGTATTCGTCGGTTTGCTGTTCCTTTACGCGGTTGTCATCGCACCACAGGACCGAGATCGGGATCGAGATGGAGTCACTGCGAACAAGATCGCACAAGAGACACCGAAAACTCCACCAGATGATGAATGGTTTCAAGAGACTGTCATCAACAGTGACATTCCTGTTCTTGTCGATTTCAAAGCTGACTGGTGCGGACCATGTAAGTTACTCCACCCGCATCTTGTTCAACTCGAAGAGAAGTATGCAGGGCGTTTGAAAGTCGTCAAAGTCGATGTCGACGAGAAACGAGAAATCGCCAAGCATTACGAAGCATCATCAATCCCGACAATTCTCTTCTTCGTCGATGGGGTGGCGGTCGATGGCTTCATTGGATATCGCGAGTATGACGAGATCGAAGAAATCGCCTTGAAGTATCTCACTGATGAGAGTGCAGACGTTAGCACGATCGGCACTTCTGAAACACCGGAGCTTGTTCTCACTGCGAATTAAGCATGCAGTTCGCGAGATTGCCAGTTAGCATACTCGTTCGATGGGGATGCTTAGTCGATTCTGCCACAGGCCAAAGACTCTGTTTGGAGAGAGCGAATGACATCTCTCCAAACAGGATAGGACAGTTACGAGCTTACTGCGTTTGGGATTCTGGAAACGCATCAAGTGATTGAAAACGGCGGGCAGCGAGATAAGTCATCAAGAGACCAACACAGCTGACTGCACACCAGACACCGATTCCGAACAGGAGTCGATGATCACCAAGGACCGGCACAAAGGCTTTCAGACTCTTCGCTAATTCTGTTGAGAGAAGAGCCCAGAAGAAGAGCAAAGCGAAGACGACGACGAACGCGATGCCTTTCGCGGTGAAGATAACAGTCGTTCGCAGAAAGACCTCTAGCCCTTCTTGCTTTAACTTCTGTGGGAAAATCAGGAACATCAGATTTTCCCATCCATAAACTGCAAAGTTCATGGCGGGGAATGAAAGCAACGCCGCGATAAGTATGCCGGGGTCCATGCCGCGCACCGCACAGGCAATTGCGATCATCGAGTACTGAAAGAGTGTGGTGACGATGACTGGAGTCGCGAGTTGGCCGACCACAATTTTCCACGGAGCGATGGGCAGCATTTTCAGAAGTAACAGATGACTGTAGTCTCTTCGGAAATCAAATTTCATTGCAGCCGGGAGTAGCAAGAACGAATAAAAGACTAAACCGCCAAGAAAATTGATAATTGCCAACCGGTCGCTCAGACGCGTCATGAACAACGGCATGACGGATAAGATTGCCGGAGGGATCAGAGATAACGTTACACCTGTTCCATACCGATAGAGCCCAACCATCTGACGCCAGACGACTGCCCCGCCACACAATCGAACGATGAAATTCGGCAATTTCCAGTGAGTCAAATCATGCTTGAGTGTCTCCTGGAGAACCGATTCCTGAAGTCTGGTAAGATCCTTGTCTCGCAGGCGAACGGATTCTTCACTCCACCGGTCCAGCCTCACTAGTATCCAGACAGAAACGATCAACGTCGAGATTCCAGCTGCTGTCAACAATAGGATGGAGCTGGAAAGAGTCGAAGCTGTCATCAATTCAACAAACCATCCGAACGGAGCAGAGATCCATTTTCCGAGCGGTGATTGAATTTCAGCGAGTGTTACTGAAAAGAAATTTTTTATGAACTGAAAGAAGATTGGAATTTCTGAATTGGGATCGCCCGCTTGAGTTCGGTGAAGAGCTCCGAGACTTAGTTTGCATCCCAGGCAAATCACCAAAAATACAACACTCGCTCTGAATACTCGGTATGCCTGTGTGGACATCCCGGTCGTGACGGTATCGGAAATCAGGCGGATCAATTCTACGAGTGCGAGGGCAAACCAAAGAGCAATGAATCCCAACCACGGTTTAGGAAGATCGGGGAGTAAGAGGGTGACGCCAATCGCAGCTTTGAGCGTCGTCACGCCTAGCACAGTCACCAGGCGATACTGAACGAGTTCTTTCCGAGTGAACGGACTGGGGATCAGATTGTTTTGTTCTGCCTGTGACCACTCAATCGAGGCGTCCGGTCGCTGCCAGGAGACCCGTAAGAAATGCCACCCGGCATAGACGGTCAGCGAAAGCGTCATCCACAAGCGAAGTGTTTCTGGATCGTACTGTTCACGAAACAGAATACTGGCTACGACATTACTCAGCCAGACCACAGCGAGGACGGCTCCCAGGATCGAAATAATCAGTTTTCGAGGTTGCTTGAAACCCGCGATCATCGAGCTCAATCGGCCTCGCATTCTCATGTGAGTCAGGCGAAACAATGCCGGGTGGATGAATGAACTGATGCTGTCACCCTTCATGCTATCACTCTTCATAACGTCGCCAATTTTGTTTCTTCAGCCGGGACGCTCTGGCAGAATTCTGTTTCGGTCGCTTGGAAAAAGATCTGTTCGAGAGTGGCTTCATCGCAACTTGCAGTGAACAGAGATTTGAGTTCGGCGATTGATCCAAAGAATCGCTGTTGTCCTTCTTTTAAGATCAGGACGGTCGAACAGATGTCTTCTACCATCGCCAGCAGATGTGAACTGATGATGACAGACGTTCCTTGAGCCGCTCTTTGTTGAAGAGACTCTTTGAGTTTGCGAATTCCATGTGGATCAAGTCCAGTCATCGGCTCGTCGAGAAGAATCACTTCTGGAGCATGAAGATAGCTGCAACAGATGGCGAGTTTTTGTCGCATCCCTCTCGATAGATCAGACGCACGGGTTGTTCGTTTGCTCGTCAGCTCAAAGGTTTGAAGAAGTTCACTCGCTTTGTCCTTGGCATCGGCGACGGAAAAAACGGACGCGGTGAACGCCAGGTGCTGCTCAACTGTGAGTTCCGGAAACAATGGCGGATCGTCAGGGATATAGGCAATCCGTTTTTTGACTTCTAGTGGCTGCTTTTCGATATCAAAACCACATATTGAAAGTGTCCCTTCTGTGGGGACGGTCAGTCCGCATAGAGAACGGAGAGTCGTCGTTTTGCCAGCCCCGTTAGGACCGATCAAGCCGAGAATTTCTCCCGGTTGAACAAGAAAATCAACTTGTTCAACCGCGACTGTTCCAGAGTAAATCTTTCGAAACTTCGAAACTTCAATCAACTTTGACTCCTTCGCTCACCACGAAGTCAATTCGAACTGATCCAAAACCTGAGCTCTAGAGCATTTTCAATGCTGGTCCTGCGCGTGAAGCTCACTTTCGTGGCTTCATAGGCCGTTCGCCACCAGGCAGAACGGAAAGACCAATACTGTATTTGTTCCAGAAACTAAGTACCGCCGAGCTGGTGTCTCCCAGGAGAGACTCCGTTGCAGAGGTTTTTTGATGAGGACGAATGAGACTTCACGTAGACCTTAATGTGATCCCGCTCTTCAATCGACTTGAAGAACTCACACTTCAGCAGAACGTTAGCGAACGAAACCGGGTCAAGTTGAAGAAAGAATCAGACCGCGCACATCTCGACCGAGCATTTGGAAAGAGATAACGGTTCTGCCGGATATGCAGGTCATTTACTCGTGGCGAAGAGCTTCAATTGGGTCAAGGCGAGCAGCAGAGCGCGCGGGGTAGACACCAAAGACGAGCCCGGTCATCACAGAGAATCCGAATGCAACGGGAAGACTCCAGATAGCGACTTGCGGAGTCATCGTCAGGAACATATTTGTCATCTCTGATGTCGGACCACCTGAGTCCAAAATGTAATTCGAGACGATCATCTTGATGACCCAGAACGCATAAGGGGTGAGAATCCCCAGACCCATTCCGACGAGTCCGCCAATCCCGGAAAGCACGATTGTCTCAATGAGGAACTGCTGGGTGATGTCGATTCGTCTGGCTCCTAAAGCGCGACGGACACCAATTTCACGAGTTCGTTCGGTGACTGTGGCGAGCATGATGTTCATGATCCCGATACCACCAACGAGCAAACTGATTCCCGCAATAGAACCGAGAACCACATTGAAAATGTTTCGCAGTTGCTCAGCTTGTTTGAGTAATTCAAGTGGAACAATGACATCAACGTCCCGGGCACTCGCGTGCTTTGCGTCCATTGTTTCTCGAACCATGTCTGCGGTCGAGAGCAACAACTCTGGATTATCGACAATGTTGGGGTGATTGATCTTCAATGTGATTTGGTCGTACACCAGTGACACGGCGCTAAAGCTTCCTTGCGCCCGTTTGATAATCGTATCTTTGGTGTTAATTCTCGACTGGAACGTATCCAGTGGCATGTAGATGTCTTTGTTGTAATCCTGCCCGGAGAGACTTCCACCAATGGCTGCTGAGGCGGTCCGTTCTCTTGTGATTCCGATGACACGATACGCCCGGTTGCCAATTTGAACTGACTTGTTGATCGGGTTCTCAAGTGGGAAAAGACGTTCGGCTGTTTCGCTGGCGATGACGACAACATTTGCGAGGTTGATAATATCCTGATCGGAGAGGAAGCGGCCTGCAGCCATCTGTAAATGGTTCATCTCCTGATATTCCGGAGTGCAGCCAACCACCCGGGGATTCATGTCGTGGTCTCGATTTCGGACATTCAGGACGACTTCACGAACGGGCACAATGCCTCCCAGTCGTGGCACTGTTCTCTCAAGGATATTGAAGTCGTCACGAGTCAGACCGTATCGCAACACACTTCCGCCTGATCCGCTGCTGCCGCTGTCTTCCGGTGGCTTCACACTTC
The DNA here is from genome assembly GCF_048270125.1 of Thalassoglobus sp. Lineage (NCBI taxonomy): Bacteria > Pseudomonadati > Planctomycetota > Planctomycetia > Planctomycetales > Planctomycetaceae > Thalassoglobus > Thalassoglobus sp. The sequence goes on from NZ_JBLWTN010000007.1 coordinate 231,499, forward strand.
TTACGATGATGTTGTTTGCACCGAGCAGAAGAACTTGTTCTTGAGCTTGCTGACTTGCTCCTTCTCCAATCGCGAGCATCGCAATCACAGAAAAAACTCCAAAGACGATTCCAAGCATCGTCAAGCCGGACCGCAACTTGTGCAGCAATAAGCTTTTGACAGCTAAACGGATTGTCCGCAGAAGATGGTACATTGGAAGGAGTTGTCAGGCTGAATGAAGGAGGAAGTGAGGAAGGATTGAATTCGGCAAACGATGCTCTTTCATGGATTGGCCATGGCAGTGAAAATGGGAGTTTACCCCCGGAAAATACCGTGTCCGGCGATCAGTCCATCTTTCATGAAAATCTGGTTCTTGGACTGCTCAGCGACTTCAGGTTCGTGGGTCACCATGATGATAGTACGACCTTCCTCGTTGAGCATTTTCAGCATGCCTAGGATCTCTTCGCCGGTTTTTGAATCGAGGTTTCCTGTCGGTTCGTCCGCCATGATAATTGCTGGATCGTTGATGAGGGCTCTGGCGATGGCAACACGTTGTTGCTGTCCCCCCGAAAGTTGATACGGTCGGTGATCCGTCCGATCACCTAGTCCGACCATCTTCGCCAATTCGTTGCATCGGTCTTCGTCTTCCGAAGAGACGGGTGGATAGCCCGGTCGGTACAGGAGAGGAACGGCGATGTTCTCCAGAACGCTGTACTGAGCAACAAGATTAAACGATTGAAAGATAAACCCGATCAAACCATTTCGAATCGCTGAGAGTTCGTCATCACTCAGGAGAGCAACGTTCTGACCGCGCAAGTAATACTCTCCACTGGTGGGACGATCGAGACCGCCGAGGAGATTGAGCATGGTACTCTTGCCTGATCCCGAAGATCCCATGATCGCCAGGAAATCCCCTTCGGGAATATCAAGAGAGACACCGCGCAATGCTTTCACGACGACTGAACCAAGGTCGTAATGCTTTTGCAGGTTGACAAGCTTTGCGGTCAGTTCCATGGAGCTTCAAACGTTTCTTCAATTTACGAACAGGGAAATGTCAGGGAGTTCTAAATATCGATTTTGGAGACCTTCAGTTTGGTCTGGAAATTCGAATCAAAACTCCCTGTCGGACCTCGGAAAGATGCTTACCGTCTCCTTGGGGCCGCACTGAATTCGGCCTTGGAAATTTTTCCATCTTTGTTGCTGTCCATTGAGTCGAAACGTTCCTTCATTTGAGCAGGGGCTTCTTCTTTGCTGATTTCCCCATCCCCATCTTTGTCTAAACGAGAGATAATGGCTGCGGGATCAAAACCTCCTGCTGGTGGTCCTTTTGCAGCCTCTTTGTCAGGTTTCGCTTTTGGCTTTTCTTCCTCCTGTGAAACCGGAGGAGTTTGGAGATCGGAAAGACCGTCACCTTTTTCACTTGCGAGTTGAGCTTTTAATTCGTTGATCTCATCTTCGAAGCGGCTTTGAGGATTTAGTACAACCTGCTCGCCAGCTTCAATACCATCGAGGATCTCTACGTGAGATTGATTTGACTCACCGATTTTTACGTCGCGTCGTTCCGGTCGACCTTGCTTGTTGATGACAAAAGAAAATTGTTTGCCAGCGACTGTGACAATTGATTGAATCGGCACTTGGAGAACGTCTTGACGGTTGTCAACGAGGATCTCGACTTGTGCAGTGAGTCCGGGACGTAGTTTGCGAATTTTTTCGACTTCATCCGTCAGGTGAATTTCTGTCGAATACTCACGTAGGTCGGTGTTAGGCCATGATCCTGCCATCGGGACTGAGGAGACTGTTTTGATGACCCCGTTAAAGTATTGTCCAGGATAAGCATCGATCCGAATTCGGGCGGGAAGCCCTTTACGAACAGAACCGATCAGTGATTCGTGAATCCGGCAGTCGACTTTCATTTGAGTCACATCGGGCAGATTAATAATTGCCTGACGCTCCCGAATCGTCGCTCCTTCTTCGATGTTCACCGGCTCGCTGGATCGGCGACTTCCAGACATGCTGGCGTAAACGACTTCGCCTTTTTGCGGAGCTTTCAGAACACACGCTTCGATTTGAGCCTTATTGTCTTCGAAACGTTCGAGTTCGACTTCATAAGTCAGTTTTCGGGCTTCGACATCTTTTTCGTACTGTGTTTGAGCAGCTTTGGCCTTCAGCTTGGTTCGTTCCAGTTCCAACTCAAACTCTTTGTCGTTGGCTCTGAGTTCCGCCTCGGTGCGACGTTTTGTGAAATCGACAAGCACCTTTAACTCTTCTCTGGCACCTTGCAATTTCAACTCGGCTTGCTTTACAGCAATCCGGGCAGCATCGAGTTCGTTTTGAGTGCGGTACCCTTTTTTGACCTGCTCTTGAGTGAAGGTCTGGTTTTCCTGAACGCGAAGCAATTCTTCTTCAGCCAGGGCAACACTTCCATTCAACTGTTTTTCCAGTTGAGGATATTCGCCTTTGGTGTACATTTCGAGATCGAGTTTCGCGAGATCCCACTTGAGCTCCGCGGCGGCGATATCACTTTCGTTCTGTTTCTTTTGTATTTCGAGAGCTTCGATTGCCTGAGCCAACGCAGCATCCGCCTGGGTGACGGTAATTTCTTGCTGTTTAGCCTTCTCGCGAAGTGAGGAGGAGTCCAACTCACAGACGACGTCGCCTGCCTCGACGATTGTTCCCTCGGGAACAATCGAGATGATTGTTGTTGTTCCTTCAACTGCGCTGGAGAGTGTGGCGTTGCTCTGGCTATCGAGATTCCCTTGCACCGACAAACTGAGTAGGAAAGGGCCTCGCTCCACTTTCGTGGTCAGCAGATCCTTCGGGATTTTCGCCGAGCCGTCCGAGAACGTGATGGAGCTCCACAATCCCGGGCTCATCGTCTTCGTCGCCAGGGCGAGACCCCCCAAGCAGACTAACCCGACTGCCGCCGCGATCCAGACCGTTGAGTTGCCGGACCGCTGAATCGATTTCGTTGATGTTCTTGTCTTCATTGAACCCACCATTATTGACAGCTTCTTCGTCGAATCTGTCCAGGTTGCGATAGACTGGGTCGTTCCAGATGCCATCTGGACCAATGTCCATGATACCCATATCTCGGTAAATGTTAAGTCGATTTCGTTCGTAACTCACGTAGTTCGAGATTAACTGGTTCTGTGCCTGTAGGATCGAACTCAGTGCTCTCGTCAAGTTTTGGCCTTCCACACCACTCGATCCGCTGTTGGCAACTTGCCGTGGATCTTTTGGGGCAGCCCCTTCGGCAACCGCCGATTCGTACTGTAGTGCGGCAATTCGAACAGCCAGTCGAGAAGTCTCCAGGTTTTGCTTGAGAACATTCAGTTGACGCCAAGCACTTCGCACACTCGACTTCACCTCATCCTCGGCAGCCATATAATTTCGGCGTTGGCGCTGGTATGCGATTAATGCCTCGCGGTATGCGTTTCGTTCGTTAATTTGATCGAGTGGGGTATCAAATGATAGCGAAGCTGTGAGTTGTCCGGTATCACTTCGGAAGTCAAAGGGGTTCGTCTCACCAGACGGTGTCGAGAGGCTTCCGTCGATGCCAACGTCCAGGACGCTCTTGAGGTCGTTGGCAATCACTTCAACACGTCGCCGGGCATCCATCACGCGGGCTCGTGAATTCATTAAGTCCAATCGTTGATCGACTGCCGTATATGTTGCTTCATCCAATGAAACATCGAATTTGGCAATATCAATCAATTCTACGCGTGAACTCACCTGAATCACAGCAGCGCTTTGGACTTTGAGCAACAAATCCTGCCTCATGTCAATCAGCTGAGACAGAAGTTGAAGAGCCAGAACTTCGTCAATCTCTGGCTGTTCCAAGCGAACAATGATCGCTTTCGTTGCAGCTTCGATATCTCCGAAATCTCCCAGAAACGCCTCATAGCGATCTTTAACTTGCGTGAAGTCCGCCAGGAGTTGAGCTTTAGCACTCGGTTCTTCCAAAGTCTCTAAACGAGTTGGCAGGATCGTTTTGAATTTATCAAGATCATCCCCGATCACGTCGACGACGTCTCGTTTGACTGTTTCCAGAATCGCGGAGAAATTCGTCGCAATGATTTTGAGTTGTGGAGGTTCTGTCGCGTTGTCCACATACAGTTCTTCAATAAAGTCCTTGATAAGTTCTTCTTGCTCGGTGAGGCGAGGATCGATGACTTCAAACGGCTTGAGCATTCGATCATTGATTGTCATCTGCATGTCTGGAGGCAAACCGAGACTGATCTTGAACGAGTCAAGACTGTCCTGGAGAGCCCGTTCTTGACCGCGCAAGCGGTTGACCGAGTTCGTTAAATCAAACTGAACCTGCAAAACGTTTAGTCCACTCGCGACGTTAGGAAGTGAGCTTTTCAATTCATCAATCTTTGCTTGAAACTCCGGATCGGGCCGAATGTTCCGAAATATTTGCTCTTCCTCGGCGGTCATCAGCCCGCGCCAAATGAGTCGTTTGAGTCGATAATCCAATTTATGCTGTAATTCTTCAGGGATTTCGAAATCAGCACCGAGATCCGCGACTTCGACATTTGCTGAAGAAAATTCTGGCTGATTGGCAGCCAGCAAGCGTTCAAGCTGTTCACGAAGACGTTCAATATTGCCCTCTTCGTTGCGGATCGCCTGAAATTGTTGCAGCAGTCCCAAATAGTCTTGAACGATGTCTGTAAACAATTCCTTCCGGAATCGAGCGAGATTACGAGCTTGATACAGAAGGTCCCGCTCGATTTGAGTCAGATTCTCCAAGTTGACTTTTCGGCCTGCATCGTTGAGCAATGGTTGCAGGATCTGAAACGAAAGAGTGGAAACGGACGAACTTTGACCACCTGCTCCGAATGACCATAAAGTCGTGTTCGCCAAGCTCGTGACAAGTTGTGTTCCCCATGGAAGTGATTGACTCACGCCGATCGAGTTAACGTTGAAACGGCCCAGGCCACCTCCCTCAGTCAACGTTCCGGAGACGCCACCTGTCGGTTCGAGATATCGAACACCAAGTTGATACCGCTCAAACGTGACAGCTAAAGCTGTGAGGAACAAATTTTCCAGTTCGAACTGATAGTCTCGATTATGAATTTGCGAGAGTTCGACGGCTTCGACAAGCTTCACATTCTCCAATTGTGGAACTGGAGCAATGTACTCTCCGGTGACCTCGTCGATCATCTCTGGAGTAAATCCAAACTGTGCCAACCACTGAGGGTTTTCGACACTCATCAAGTCTCCGAATTGATGCCAGCATTTGTAGCCTTCCCAGCCATTCACCCAATGCATGTAGGTGTGGGCTGCTGGATCATCTGGAGGGAGTGGTGCACTGTCAGGGTCGTAGGGATCGTAAAAACGACTCCGCGGATCCGGCGTGAGATCGATTCTTGGTACGGCCCAACGTTGGTCGGTCAGATGTTCTGTAATCGCCTGGTAGGTGTCGGCATCTGCTTGCTGCCGCCAGAATGACCGTGAACATCCTACTGAGGAACCCACCACAGAGAGTCCAATCAGACAGGTAATCCAGGATTTCAGTTTTTGGGATCGAATACGCATTACGCTGCCCTCCTTGTCAGGTCGCCATCGAGCTGCGACTTTTTGCAGGCTTCCAGTAATGACTGGCACGCATCGACCAAACTGATCTTTGTTTCATTCGAAAGATGCTTCTGCAATGCCGCTTCGATTTTTCTGTCGGTCAGTGAAATTTGTTCAGCTGCCAAGCGTCCTTGGGGTGTCAGACTCAGACGGGTTTTCCGGCGGTCGATTGCATCCCGCTCACGTTGAAGCAACTGCTCATTCCGGAGCCGCTCAATCAACGTACATAAGCTGGATTCTGAAACACACATTTCCTGTGCCAGTTTTGTTTGTGTCCAATGCTCTGTTCCTCCGTTGGCGAGAAGTTTCAAAAGAACAGCAGCTGACTCACTGACAGCATTCAATTCAGAATATTGCTCTGAGATGAACTGGCGAGATGTGCGATTGAGTGCCGTCAGCGTGTCGACAAACTCTGAGTATTCTGATTTCACGCTTTCCGTCCTCGGTTTCAATGTCTATTCAACTCAACCTGGTCGAAAGGCAGTCGCACTCTGATTAAATGGCCTGCCGCTGACATCAGCGCAGGCATAGGCAGATTGCTTTCGTCCGTTATCAAATAGTTCGGGTACGAATGATTCATTCCCGCAGCCTTTCAGGCGATTTTGACGATTTTGACGAAAATTCACGCCGGGTGACTTTGGAAGTTTTTGAAATCTGATTTGAGTCGAGGAAAAACATTCAAGAATTCGTTGATGCAACAGCATGACTTGTCGCTACAACCAGAAACTTCGGACATGATTCCCCAGCTTTTCTGCCCCTCCTTCGACTCCGAGTTTGCCTATTCGGGAAAATGAAGCACATTTCAGTTGAAGGATTCTCTCACAAAAAAAGTTGCGTGTGTCAGCCCCAGGGAGTGAGGAACAAGCATCACGCAACTCCCCTCAACCAAGTTATGTAGGAGTCATTAATGGCGAACGATTCAGCCGCAGTTGTCGACACAAAAACAGATCGTCGAGGAGTACGACGTCGGACTCAAAGTGATCGAAGAGTCGTCGAGGCAAAAGAATTCCAAGGTGAAGAAAAACGAGTCAGCTCGCGCCGGACTGTCGAAAGACGGCGACAGATTGATCCGACCACCTGCGAACGTGACTACCAGCCTGATGAAGTCGAGTTCATGAAAGCGATGGACGACTACAAGCGTCGCAGTGGGCGTCAGTTCCCCACCTGGAGCGAAGTCTTGGAAGTTGTGCGTGATCTCGGTTATCGAAAGGTCGCAACCCCTACAAGAACCTACGAATAACGGTTCAAGCATTCTGTAGTCAGTACCAAATCAGAAAAAGCCCGCAGTTGATGCTGCGGGCTTTTTCTATTTGAACCAAAGAGAATTCCGGTTTGCAAATCCCCCTGCTCTTCTTCATAGCACTCCCTGCTGGGTCTGCCTCTCATCCTTGAATGGGATTCACCAGTGAGACTCGGCTGCGACAGTTCAAGCCGGTCGATTGTGGGGGGAACTCAATACGACAGGCAATTCTCGTGACATATCTGTGGTTCGCGTCTCAACTTGTCAGAGCTTTGGCCAGCTCCTCTGGAGGAAATAGCGAGGAACTTCCCCATAGCAAAAGCGGCGAGTGAAAATGGCTGGGGGCGTGGGCGCTCGCCCGGATATTCCCAACAAGGAAAACTCCGGCCACACCCCCAGCCAATGCCCACTCGCTGTGTACAGTTCACTTTCGTATTGCTCGACACTTAACGCTCTTTGTGTTCGCAAGCGGTATGCCATCAACAGTTGAATCGTGAGATGTTCCGCATCATCAATGGCAGGAGCAACTTAGGACGTTTTTCGAGGAGCGGTAACATGCGGCATGAACCTACTCAGCGATTTGAGTGAGTAGGTTTTAAGCAGAAGTGCGTAATCGCGCGTCAGATCGGCGCTGCTGCAGGAGGGACATTTCAGAGTCCTCTACAACGGGAAACAGCGTATTCGTCATCGCCGCACTGGACGATGTCTCTGAGGCGAGTCCGGTATTGGCCTACGCGTTCAGCCTCGTGGCGAGGAAACTATGAGGTCGTGAAAGGAATCTTCACGGGCACGAGTGGCGTCAAAAATGCTCTGGGGCGAGTCCAATATTGGTCTTCGCGTTCAGCCTCGTGGTGAGGAATCTATGAGGTCATGAAAGGAATCTTCACGGGCACTAAAACCTTAGGCGGCTTTGGGGGGTGCGGATCGCCTGGATAAAGAGTTCAGGGTGGAGTGGACGAGTAGTCCTCTCGCAACGCTGTATGGTCCAAATATTGATGATCGCAATTCTTGAATGCGAAACGGCATGTGACTCTTGCGCATCACATGCGAAAGGAATTCGGGGAAACCATTCATGTGCGTCGGTCCCCCAGAGTAGACCACTGGCAACCGTCGTTGCAGTTGCGAAGTCTGACTCACACGTATTAAGTCGGGTAGCACGGACGCCCATGCATCGGAGAGAAGTTGATGGAACTGTTTCACGAGCCACAATTCGTCCCCCGAGTCAGGCGATTCGAGAGAAATGTCTGTTTCTTGAAGCCACTTTCGGACCGAGTGCAAATCAAGATATCGATTTCCGCGTTGGTCCCATAAATATCGATGACGGCTCTTTGCGAAACGTTGTTCGATTGTTCGAAATCCTTGTCCGAAGACCGTTTCCAGAACTGGTGTCCCGTAACGCGTGATGCTGATCGAGATCGATTCGGAGCCCAGAACGATTCCAATCCCGCTGAACTCGGATTCCTGTAACTCTGCTAATGCCAACGCCGACGCAGGTTTTAAAAACGTTGTTTGATATCCGCGCAAGCTGAGGAGTTTTTCAATGACGTTCAACTGTTCGGCAGGTTTCCGCATCATCGAATGTGGAAGTGTCGCAGTGCAGGTTGCATCTTTTGCGATAGGGACGATGCTTTCGATGAGGACAGAGCAAACCTGACGACCGACTGGATCATCCCAGGGGAAGTGCCCTTCCATCATGACCGGGAGCACGGGGCAATGAATCAACCTCGCAAGTTCCTCAGCTGCGTTTCCGATGATAACGAGTGCGCCTTGAGCGAACGAAAATGTAATTCTCGCCTGTTCTAGCAATTTGCGATTTGATGGATTGTCAGGCACGCTGCAATAGACAGCCGGGACTCTTCTCGCGATGAGGCGTTGACCATCCTGACGAATTGAACGGAATTCACTACAACCAAGGTCTAATGCAATTGACTTCACGATTTCTGCTCCTGTGCCAGGATTCGCAGAGCCCGTTCGAGTGGACCACCTGGGATATGAGTGACGTCATCGTGCACAGGTTCGACGACATCGTAAGCTGAATTCAATTTTTGATGCTTCACCGGTTGGACAACAGCGCGATGAACTTCGTTCTGAGAAGCCGTTTCTTCTCCCTTCTCTACCGAAGTTCGCTCCGGAGTGTGCTCAGTATCGATCCGATGACGTACTGGCTCAGTATTCTTTTCGGTTGTCTCAACAGGAGATGCCGGGGAGACCCGCTTTCTTTTTGTTTTTCTCTCTTTGGGAGTTTTCGCAAAGTGAGGGCCACGAAGTGATTCGTGACGGTCATGGTAGATCAATCGTTCTTGAGCAACTGGTTCTCCATGAATATGGATTTCAGAGGGAACGACGACTTCTTCTTCGATCATTGGGATCGAGCGATTCAAGATGATTGAAACTTGATGAAGTTCGCTCTGCTCTCCGGAAACAGCGTCTGATGGTTGAGTGTTCGCGTCTGTATCGCTGACCTGATTCCGTTGATTACGGCGTTCATGTCTCGACCAGAGAACGGAAAGGACGAAGCAGATGAAGCCGAACAATGCGACAGCGAACGCAATCGGAAGGTTCGACCAGATTGATGACTCTCGTTTTGATGTTGAAGTCTCAGACTGGGTCTGCTCTGGAGTTGAGTTTGCTACGGTTGAGAACTGAACATCTTTTCCCAAAGCTCTCTGAGGTGCTGCTGCTGGGACGAGTCCCGTTTTGCTTGCTTGAGTTCGATTCACTCGATGACCGTGATTGGTGCGGTCAGAACGCGCCTCTGGAGGTGCGGGTGCAACCGATGGAATGAACGTGGTTGGCAATGGTGCCGGAGCAGAAGTTGATGCCGCAGACTCTCTCTCGAGGAGTGGCAAATCATAAGACTGAAGTTGAGTCTGTGCAGTCTGGCGCGGTTCACTCAAGTATTCCGCAATCTTCGTAGGCATCTCACTCGGGCTGGCTTTTTCGAAGCTCCTTGCAACTTGAGTCTTTTCGATCTTTGGCAGAATTGGCTTTGGCAGAGTTGGTGTCTCGGTCGAGATTGAAGGTGATTGAAGAGGGGGCAAAGTCGGCTCCGGGCCAACGATCGGTCTTTCCGGAATCGGAGTAACGATCGATGGTCTCAGCGGAGCTGGAACTACAATCATGGAATTCTCGAACTCAGGCACTTCGTTGTTACTGAGCGGTTCTTCAATTGTTTCAGGCGTCAAAGGGACAGCTGGCGGAAAGGCTTCCGTCAAACTCAGAGCCTGAGTGTCGACAAGTTGAGGGTTGCACAGGATCACTGATCCTGGAGCGAGCATTCTCGTATTGGGGCGACCGAATGGGTCTAAGATGCTTACCGAATCCATTAATTGCTGAGTCTGGTTCAGCCGGTTGAAGAGGTCATCAACGGTTCGAATGTCAGTCGATAGTGGCAAGACAATCGGTCGGTCATCAAGGCCAATACAAGCGACCGGAATGACTGGGATTTCTGTTTCCGTTGTCATCTGCCCAGGATTTGGGAGGACGACAATCACTTCGCCCGACTGCACGTTTGGCTGGTTTTCTCGATTCGGATTATAGAGAAAGCGATACCGTTCCCTGCCACCACCGATGACACGGATCGTCGGGCGGGCAACCGAGGCGAAACCACCTGCAGATTCCAACAGCCTCGACAGAGAAACCTTGTGCTCGTCAGCTGAGTAGACACCCGATCGGTGAACGGCCCCAACAATTGTGAAGTAATGAGTCTGGTTTTGGGGCTGAGAAGCCTCGACGATCATCATGCCTGATGGCGAAAATTGACGACTTTGAGAACCGGCAAACTGGTTTTGCGCAATGGCTCCTTGATGAATTGACAGAGAAAAGGCTGTCAAACAAGCTACAAATCGAACAAAATACCAAGGTGACGACATCGTCTTGAGTCCCTCAATGGACAGACCGCTATCAATAAAATAGGACCACACAGGGTTCGTCATCGGCAGAAACTGGTCGTCTGCATTAGGAGAATTCTGACAATCATGCGGGTCGCGAAGCTTAAGCAGAATGCGCAGAATGGGATATTACTCTCTAAGTAGAAAGTATGGCTGACACCAGTTGACGCAATCGCCAACGTCTCCACGTAACCCAAATCTCACGCTGAGTTTAAGGCTCTTTTGCCCATGGATTGGCAGAGCTGAATGCTCTAAGAAATGAGAATCTGTCTGGGAGAGTCGGTGTGAACTGACCTCGACATCATCAAGGCTGATGTGAACATCGACTGCCCCGTTCTTGTCAGCCCGGTCATCAAGCCCGACCGAATAAATCAATGCCTCGGCATTTGATGGAACCGCAAAAATAAGTTCAGACTGACTTCTGACCCCATAGCCATGCGAAAAAAACTGATCGCCGGAGAGTAGCAGTTGCCCGGAGGCATTCCGGTTCTGACTAAAAGAGATGATGTTGCCAAAATAGTCTTCGTTGTGAGAGCGGAGTGGCTGGTCCCGATTCAGGAGTCGGTGTCGTTCATCCCAGAACTCAATGCGGCAAATGTCACTCATCAGAATCGAGAGCGTTCCTGTCTCTGGGAGTTCAACATTCAACTTCTCCTTCGAAAGGTCGAACTCGTTCATATTCGTTGAAGGCATTGTTGAAAGCACTGACCCATTTTTCAGGAACAACTGAGCATGTTTGGCAGCGATGGGAATGTCAGCAGCGAGTGCCGGGTTCAGTTTGATCGATCGAGAATTGGATCGTGGAAGCTTAAGGCTTCCCAAGTCTGTTTTGAAATTGATTTTGTCGTCGTCGAAAGAGTCGAGTTCCCCTCTTACGACGTCCTGGTTTTTCAGGATGACGACGTCATCCGATCCTGGATCAACTGCACTCTCCTTTAGATTCGTGACACAGACATCGAAGAAGACCTCTCTCACATATTCAATCGGAATCGAAATATCCTGGTCGTCAAACTTTGCGAGAAATCGTTCTTCAGTCAGCAGAAGATCGCTGACAAAGTAGATGTCATCATTAGTGAGTTGCAGTCCGATGGACTCTGTGACTTTCCGGCTGTAAGGCCTTCGAAAAGAGATCGCTTTGAGTTGTTCCCGTGGGAGTGCGTCCAAGTCTCCAGAGGCAGTCTTAAACTGAATTGAATCCTTGTCCCAACTCAAACTGGTCACTTCGGTTTGTGCGCCATCCTGCATTCTCAGCACAACCTCTTCACTGGACGCTGAACCGGGTTCAGCAAAGAGCAGCAACGTGAAAAGAAGCAGCCTGTAAAGGAACGAGTTGGATGATTCGCTGCGGGGCTTCATGATTGCCTGAGAATAGATGCCTGAGAAAATATTGTCTGGAGGGTATTGCCTGGAAATGGCTGACTGAAATGAAGTGAGACTGCTGAACTGAGTTTCAGGATCATACAGGATCAACGTTCAAAGATGGGGACCAGATTGTTGGGAATCTGGAGCGCAATTAATGCCATCGCAGTGGCGTATTCGTTTCCCATTGCGGTGTCCTCCCAGTGATCAGTGTTCACGGAATCAAGAAGCCTGTCACGCAGCACCGGAAATCCGTTCGACCAATCCTCTCCCCCGGAGTGCCAGTACGCTTGTGCACTGTAATAAGCGGCATAGTAACGATACGCTCGGTCATCGTTGAGTCCTCGCTTCGTCTTGAGGTATTCAAACCCTCGCTGCAATGCTGGATCATCTGTGATACCCGCAGTGTAAAGCGCGACGAGCGCTGCCGCTGACCGGGCGACTTTGGATTCCGCCGCATCGAAGATCCGATATCGAAATCCTCCGTCAGGGTTTTGACACTTCTTGAGATACATGACAGCCCGGTCGATCACTTCTTTGGGGACTGCAATGCCCGCATTCCGCGCCGCTCGCAATGCCATCACCTGACAGACTGTGACAGAGATGTCCGCGTCGTCAGGGACGGGATTGTAGCGCCACCCCCCTTCTGGGTTTTGGGTCGCAATAATGAGGTTCACTGCTTTTTTGAGTTTCAAACGTAAGTCATCGCGGTTGGACATTCCGTAAACTTCGGCCAGAAACATCGTCCCAAATCCATGCCCATACATGGGGCCATGTGTTTTGAGTTCTGTATTGACGAGATAACCGTTCGGCTGCGAACAGGAGAGCATGAATTGAACACACTTTGAAACATGCTCCGCATACGGTCCCGCTTCAGGCACGCTTCCCGATGCAAGAAACGCCATTCCGCAGAGTGCTGTCACTCCGACTTGATGCGGGGATGTTCTCGCCGTTCCAAAAGTGCCGTCTTCATTCTGGCGTTCAGCCAGCCATTTCAATGCATCCTCCGTCACCCGAACTGCACGTTCATCGAGAAACTTCGACTGCGTCGGCGGCTCCTGTGCATGGAGTTGACTGAGAGGGACGAGCGAAACCGTGCTGAGGTTGAATAGACAAATCAGAATGCAACTGACGAAGCGGCAGCTGCATACGCGTGAAGCTGCACGCAATTTCAATATCGGATTGAAGTCTCCGGAAATGGGCATCAGAGATCTGGTCAGATATTTGAGTAGAAATTCTGGACAATTCGTTCAATGGGTGCTCAGAGTAACGTATGCCAAGACGAACGAATAGGAATGTCTCATCGGTGCGGTGCCGTGGCTCAATTCCCAAGGTCAATCCAGCTTTCCCGACTGGTCAAGTATTGCCCAGCATTGCCCCATCACCACGAACTGCCGGGAGACTTCGTGAGAGATCAATCAGTGACGTAAGTCTCTCCATTTCGGCAATTCCCATGTCACAGAAAATCGTATCTTGATGCTCATCAGCTTCGTAAGGTTCCTTGACTCCTTCTGGAAAATCGAGAGACTTAAATGCGCCATAATCGTTACACTTTCGCATTGTTATGTATTCACAACGACTATCAACGATTGCTCTGATCATCGTCTATTGCTTCTCAGTGATAGGGTGGAGCGATTACGATCTGTCGGTGAAGTCCGGCTGTCGTTGTTCTGAGAAGTCACAGTCGGACAATGCGTGTTGCTGTTCTGCCAAGAGAAATCAAAAATCAGCCGAGGCGACCAAAAGTAGCTGTTGCAGCTCTTCGAAAGTTGAAAGCTTGAGCAGTTGTGCATCGCAGCAGGAAGCGAAATCAAGTTGTTGCAGCAGCAGGGATAATTCGGAAAGTCCAGTTGTTTCAGCTTGTTCCTGTGGCGGCGAAACTCCGCAAGGTTTCGTGGTTGTCTCTGATCCCAGAAGCCTGTTTGCTGCTGTCTCTGTTGTCAGCGATAAATGCTTTGTGGATCGAGTCCTCTTTACCACAGAGTCGTTTCTTAACGATCAGCTACCTCCAGAAACTCCTCCTCCGAGAGCTTGAGAAAGAAGTTCTAATAAACTTTTTTCTCGCTGAGCATCGTCATGCAAATGCATTCTGACGTTGCGCTAACTGCTGGAGTTTAATATGCCTACGGCTTTACGCCCCCGTTCTGCGCGGGGTTTTACGCTCATTGAATTATTGGTTGTGATCGCAATTATTGCGATTCTGGTTGCTCTGCTTCTCCCCGCTGTCCAACAGGCACGCGAAGCTGCTCGCAGGGCTCAGTGCAAAAATAACATGAAACAAATTGTGCTCGCGATGCACAATTATCAAAGCTCTTACTCAGTTTTTCCCGGATTGTCCTCTTCGAGTCAGTACGGGTTTTCAGTTCAAGCTCGCATCCTGCCGTTCATCGATCAGGGCAACTTGCAAAACCTGATTGACTTCGACGTCCCGCTCATGCTTGGTTCAGGTGGAAGTCAATCATTGAACCCGGTTCATGCTCATGTTGCAGCACAGGAATTGCCGCTGTTTCTTTGTCCGAGCGAACCAGAATCACCAATTTTTCAGAACGCCAATACCGGCAGCAACGAGTTCGCAGGAACAAACTATGTCGTCTGCACCGGAAGTGGAACGGACTCGAACTATGACACCCGTGCTCGTACCGATGGAATGTTCTTTTGGGGATCATCGAGCCGATTTCGCGACATGACTGATGGATCTTCCAATACGCTTGTGCTTGCTGAATCTCTGATGGGCAACAAGCAGGATGGGACTCCTCTGGCAGAGATCAACGTTGATCGGCAAATGGCTCGCTATGGAGGCGGAGGAATGGGGGGGCCGGGAGAGGGTTTCACCGGGCCGCCGGGACATAATCCAGATGTTCGTGCCGCTGCAGCGGCAGCTTCAACGACTGACGGACGTGGACGCTCTTCCTGGATTTGGGGGAGAGAACATCTGACGACTTTTAACACCTATATGACACCAAATTTCGACTCGCCGGACATCCATCGCAATGGCTTCGGTTGGTTCGCTGCTCGAAGTATGCACGTCGGAGGAGCCCATTGTGGGTTGGGAGATGGTTCCGTTCGTTTCGTCAGCGAAAGTGTCGATGGTGGAATCTGGCGAGCGCTGGGCACGAAAAACGGTGGCGAGGTCATTGGCGAATTTTAGAACTGGTCTAATTTTTGACACTTGACCATTGAGTTTTCTGGTTAGCCCCTCTGAGGTCCATGGGGGCTAACTGTTTCAAGAAACTAACTCTGAGAAATATTATGTCAGTGAAACAAAATCGAACAATGTTCCCGCTGCTCACGATCGCTGTTCTGGCTGTCGGTCTGGGATTAGGCTTTTTGCTGCCAGAAAGTGAGCAGCAAACACCGTCCGGAACGTCGTCTAAAACGGTTTCTCCATCCGCTGGAAATGAAGCTGACGAGAGTGAGGTTCTCAAGGGGGAACCGACATCTCTCGCAAGCCAGCAACAACAGGTCCATGAGTTCACACTCTCAAAGTTTGACATCAAGGACCGTTTACAAGCACCCGCAATGGCGACCGACGATCAAGGGCATTTATGGGTTGCTTGGGAGTCTCAAATCAATGAGGACGAAAGAGCAATCTTTCTGATTACGTCATTCGATAATGGGAAAACATTTTCTGAGCCAGAGCAGTTGCGTAAATCCAGGATCTACTCGTGGGACGCAGCAATGCGTGGGCGAACAATTAAACGCTCCAGCCGAATGTGGGTGAATCTTCAGTTTGCAAATGATCGTTTATTGTTGAGTTGGGTCGAGTCTGACAAAGAAGACCTCAGTCAGTTGAAGTTGCTGTATGCCGAATCAACCGACTTCGGAAAGACTTTCAGCAACGCAATTCAACTCTCCACTGCAAACGCAGTTCGTCCGACGTTTGTCGCCTTCAATGCAAATACTCAAGGGCAAGTTGCAGCGACATGGCTTGATTATCGTGCTGATGTCCAACAACCATTCGCTGCGATTTCACATCAAAAAATTGAAGAACAACTTGTGTATGCCGGTCCTGATGATGCCGGAATTTGCCCGTGCTGCAACCTTGAGATCAACGTCACGGACAAAGGGCAAACGATTGTCGCCTTTCGAAATAGTATCAATGGGTATCGTGATATGTGGCTCGCTGTTCGCGGTGCAAATGAGACTCAATTCTCTGAGCCGATTCCTGTTGTTGAACCAAGGTGGGAATTCAACGGTTGCCCTCACGATGGACCTTCACTTTTGATTGATGGGGATCAAATCCATATGGTCTGGATGGATGCACACACCGGGGTTCAACAGGTTTATTACGGACGAGCAAAGGTTGGCGAATGGAAATTCACAACCAGGCCCATTCACCAATCGACAGCGATTCAAGGACATGCTTACCTGGCGAAATCACCTCAGGGGGTAGTGATTGTGTGGGACGAGACAGTTGCCTCGCCAGCAACAGGCGATAGCGAACATTCTCATGGGACTCCATCCGGATCTGGCTCTGCAATAAGAATGGTCGTTTCGCAAAACAACGGAGAGAGCTTTTCCTCACCCCAAACGGTCCTGAACGAGAGTGGGGAATTTCAGTCTCGACCGAGCGTCAAAAGTCACGGCGATTTAAGTACCTTTGCCTGGAGCAGCCTGTCCGAGAACGGCAAAAAAATGGTCATTACCACCAGATTGTCTTCCACTTCATCAGAATCAACTCAGGTGGCGATTCATGAATAGTCAGACTGACACTCTCAAAGCCTTGGTGAAAGTTGTCTTCGTAGCCGCAGTCCTCATTGTTGCTGTCTGGGGAGGTCGGCAATTGCGAAGTCGATCGAATCTCGCAAACACAACAAGTCTCAACGAGGTCCAACAGCCTGCTGGTTCTGAAGAAGATGTTCTTGTCTCGCGAGGCGAAATTCTCTACACGCAGCATTGTGCAAAATGTCATGGTGACGAAGGGAACGGTGACGGCGAAGGCCTGCGGCCACTTTCAATTCGGCCTCGCGATTTTCATAGCCCGCATTGGCGGTTTGAGAAATCTGAGAAGTCGATCCAGACCGTCATTCGGGATGGCATTCCCGGCACTCCAATGCCTGCATCAAAAACGGCATTGTCTGACAGCGATATCAATTCAATCGCCAGTTATGTTCTCGAGATTGCCAATGAGAAGTCGGCAGCAATCACTTCAACAGGTACATCGGAAACCGATTTGTTGATCGCGGCTGGGTTCTCGCCAGTCATTCCAGCGAGGGTGCCGGATCTCAAACTGACGAATGTTGCTGGGGCGGATGTCACTCTTGGGAAGTTCAAGTCGAAACCGATGATCGTTCATTTCTGGGGAACATATTGTACTCATTGCATTCAGGACATGCCTCGACTCAACGAAGAAATCGCGATGCTCAAAGATTCTGTCTCTGTGATCAGTATCTGTGCTGATGTGACTGAAGCAGAGGAGTTAACTGAATTCGCAAAACAGTTTCCAAACATGGACTTTCATGCAGACCCGGCCGGTCTGGCAATGAACCGCTTCGGAGCGAGTCTTCTTCCTTCGTTCTACTTCGTAGATAAGTCAGGTACTGTTCTCGGAGTGACTCATCAACTGAAAACTGTGAAAATTCGATCGCTCATTGAACAGATCGTGCAGCCTGATGAATGACAACTGCAGATGGGCTTTACCGCTCTGATTTACTTTCATTTTAAAGCAAAACATGATGGTTCCGGGTTGCTTTAAGATACTTGACTGCGAAGGAAATCGAATTGCGTTATACTGCGAACTCAAACTTTGAGATCTCAAAACCTGAAACTACAGCCTAAAGTTCACTCCTCTCGATGACTACACCCAGCCAACCTGTCAATTACCTTCGCCTCAACCTGATTTTTCGGATCGGCTGTCTCTGCTGCGTTTCGATCGCATGGATCGGGATGTTGCTCTATGCGATCTTGGAAATGACCCCGCCCTTCTCGGTCGATTGGTTGCTGTTTGCAGTCTCTGCCTGGGCACAGGGCCTGTCGCTCTTTCTCTGCTGCGTCTTTGCATTCGCAGCAATTGCCACGAATTCGATCTCCGGGCAAAGTCAGCTTTCCAAAAACGCTGGACCTCTACTTTGTATCGGACTGATACTCGTTGCGGTCTTCGGGACTCGGTTGCTCTGATTTTAAAACGTCGTTGAACAGTAGAAACGAAACCAATGCCACCACTACAAAGATGTGAAGTCGTTCCGCTTGCCGATTATCAGGTGAGCTTTCGTGTTGATGGAATCGAGAAGACACGCTGGCATTACGGTCCGCAGTATAAGCGGCCGTTCTTTTTTCCATTCAATGGCCCCAGTGGAGAAACGTTGACACGAGTGGGGCATCCCGGGGCGTCGAACCACGACCACCATCGCTCGGTCTGGTTTGCACATCACAAGGTCTTAGGCATCGACTTTTGGAGTGAGAACACCGACTCCAGCATCGAACAGAAAATGTGGTTCGAATACCGCGATGGTGACGATCAATGTACGATGGCCGTGCAACTCGACTGGCACGATGGACACGATCCACAGCCGTTGCTGCAGCAGGAGTTGATTGCCACTTTACGTCCGCTGGAGAACGACGAGTGGACGCTCGATTTGCAATCAACATTTCGACCTCTCGCGGCGGAACTTGAGTTCGAAAAAACCAACTTTGGCTTTCTTGCTGTGCGCGTGGCGAAGAGCATCTCGACACATTTTGGTGAGGGAATCATCACGGGAGCATCGGGAGATGCCGGAGAGAAATCGCTCTTCGGAAATGAGAATCGCTGGATGGATTATTCTGGACCGGTCGCGTCTCGCAACGCATCTGGTGAACGGGTGTCTGTCGACAACGGAATTACCTATCTCGATCACCCGGAGAATCCCAACTACCCTGCGAAATGGCATGTGCGTGAAGATGGCTGGATGGGAGCATCAGCCTGTCGCGATGAAGGACTCGTCACCACCAGAATGCAACCACTCAAGCTTCGCTATTTACTGTATGTGCATGATGGAAAGGTGAATCCTCAACGCGTTGAGGAACTCGCTTCCGAGTGGAGCAAGCTCCCCGCAAATTCGATTCAAAAAAGCTCGCAGCCGCACATGCAGTTCGAAATTTCCTAGAATCAGACTGGCGGAAAGACGCGATTCGTCACTTGGGAAGAATCTTCGTGAAGTCGAAAGACGAATCTGTGATTGAGGAAACTTCAGGAGTTGTCGTAGACTGTTGATCAGGCGGGATCAGTATCTTTGTGCCCACGATTGTCCAGACTGATCGCTCTGTGTAAGAATAGAGTCATCATTAAGATTCATTTGCCATTTTGTAGGTAGAGTTCCGTATGTTGCGTTTTGCTCCTGTTTGCAGCTTCATCTGTCTATTGATGTTCTCACCGTTTTCAGTTCGCGGTGCCGATGATGCTGGCATTCAGTTTTATAAAGAGAAAATTGAGCCGATCTTTGCCAAAAATTGCTTCGAATGCCATGGCAACGGAAAAGCCAAAGGTGGTCTGAGCATCTATACGCGAGAACTCGTCCTCAAAGGGGGAGAGAGCGGACCGGGCGTGGATCTTGAAGATCACAAGGCGAGCATGATTCTGGACGCTCTCAATTACGAGAGCTACGAAATGCCACCTTCAGGTAAGTTGCCGCAAGAGCAGATCAATCTTGTGGCGGAATGGATCAAACGTGGCGCTCCGATGCCGGTGCGGACCGATGTCATTGAAATCAAAGAAGAACATGGCCCACCGCAGGTCAATGAAGAAACGAAAAACCACTGGTCATTCCGACCTCTCAAGCAGACACCAGTTCCACAGGTTGATGACAAGAACTGGCAAGCAAATCCCATCGATGCGTTTGTTTATCAAAATTTGAAAGCCAAGGGACTCACTCCGAATCCACAGGCAGACAAGGCAACTCTTGTACGCCGACTCTACTACAATCTTCTGGGGTTGCCTCCTACGCCGGAGCAAGTCAATTCTTTTGTGAATGATGACTCACCAGAGGCTTACGAGAAACTCGTCGATTCACTCCTCAAATCACCGCACTATGGCGAACACTGGGCACGTTATTGGCTCGATCTTGTTCGCTATGCAGAAAGCAACAGTTTCGAACGAGACGACCCCAAGCCGTTTGTCTGGAAGTACCGGGATTATGTCATCCGGTCATTCAATGAAGATAAACCGTACAGCCAGTTTATTCTGGAACAACTGGCAGGTGACGAGCTTGAGAACGCTACGCCGGAGTCAATCATTGCGACGGGATACTATCGACTCGGACAATGGGACGATGAACCGGCAGATCCCAAACTTGCGATGTACGACGAACTCGACGATATCATCGCGACCACCTCGCAGGGAATGCTGGGGCTTTCGATGAACTGTGCTCGCTGTCACGATCATAAACTGGACCCTCTGCCGCAGGCGGACTATTACAGCATGGTCGCCTTCTTCCGAAATATTCGCCGTTACGGAGTCCGTTCCGGCCAAAGTGTTTTCGAGGCCTCTGTCAGAAGTATCGCAACACCTGAACAAGATGCAGAACATGCGGAGGAACTGAGCAAATATCAGGCTCGAGTTGGTCAGCTTCGAAAGGAACTGGACGTCGTCGAGAAAAAGATCAGCGAGCAACTTGTCGGTGGCGAACGCGACGATTTCAAGAATGACTCGGTCCGTCTGCGGATTATCAGGAAGCACAAAGGCAAGTTGATCACCCAGAAGGAATTTGAAAAATACGCTGCCAAACGCAAAGCATGGAATGAACTTCGCAATCACCCTCCGCAAAGTGCAGAGCAAGCTTTAGCGGTCAAGGAACATGGAATTGATCCTCCTGCAACTCACATCTTGATTCGGGGCAATCCGGGAGGAGAAGGAAAGATCGTCGAACCGATCTTCCCGACAGTCCTCACATCCATCACGCCGGAAATCACTCCCACCGTCGATGGCAAAAGTTCCGGCCGTCGTCTCGCGCTGGCAAAGTGGATCACCGACGAAAGTAATCCTCTCCCTATCCGGGTCTTTGTGAATCGTGTCTGGCAATGGAACTACGGACGCGGACTCGTACGCACACCAAACGACTTCGGCCTGACAGGCAATGCTCCAACACATCCTGATTTGCTCGAATGGCTGGCAGTGGAGTTTTTGAACAACGGGCAGAGCGTGAAGAAACTGACCAGGCTGATGGTGATGTCCAACACCTGGAAGATGTCTTCAACCCCGAACAAATCGTCTTACGATAAAGATCCTCTCAACGACAATTACTGGCGTTTCGACATGCGCAGACTCCGGGCTGAGGAAATTCGTGATTCGATTCTGGCAGTCAACGGAACCATTAACCTCGACAAAATGTACGGACCGAGTATCTACCCCATCATTCCAGCAGAGGTTCTCGCCGGGCAGTCTCGCCCCGGTGCCGGGTGGGGAAAATCTAGCGAAGAAGATCGACGTCGTCGAAGCATTTACATCCATATCAAACGGTCGCTCGCGGTCCCGTTACTGGCAGCCTTTGATGTCGCTGACACCGATTTCACCTGCCCCATCCGGTTCGCCACCACGCAGCCGACTCAAGCACTTGGCATGCTCAACAGTTCTTTTCTGAACGAGGAAGGTGAAGAATTCGCCAGGGAACTCAAGCAGGAGGCGGGCGCGGATGCCTCAAAGCAAGTCCAGCTTGCCCTCAACCGCGTGATGCAACGCCCCCCCACACAACAGGAGATCGATCGCGGTCTGAAGCTCTTGAAATCATTAGAAAACGACTTTGGTCAAGACAAGGAAACCGCCCTCAAGAACTTCTGCTTGATGGCACTGAACTTGAATGAGTTTGTTTATCTGGATTGATGTCGAGAGCATTTTCATTGCTTGACGTGCCTGTGAAGTTCACACCCATCACTTCATAGACTGCTCCTCACGAGGCAGTGCGTAAAGACTAAAATTGGATTTGCTCTAGTGGCGACCTACACAGTTTACACGCTGATCTATTTACTGATCTTGGGGGTGACCTGGATCGGACCGCGTTTGTTCGGGCTTCTCGGAATGTTCGCAAGTCATATTTTGACTGTGTTCATTTGGAGCACCTGTTCCGTCGCTCTCGCTGAATTTGGTCTGGGCGTCGAATATGACGGGATTTTTACATTTCTTGAATTATTGATTCAGTCCTTCCTGATCAATCTTCTGCTGTGCCCTGTCGCAATTCATGCCATGTTCCGTTGGCGTCGTTTATCACCAATTTCACCGCTCTTTGATCATGAAAAACAAGTTCATTGATGTCTCTGTGAAGCAATCGGATTGAGAGTTCGCTGGCCAGGTTTCATCGTAGTACGTGGAACAAGTTCCCGAGAAGGACGGTTGGACAGGTTATCTTGTGTACCAAATACGAATTGTTTTCTGATGCGGCGTGGGCTAGCTAGAACCAGTCCGACAACCTCTGGAATAGCCGCTTTTCTCAGCGTTTGAGAGAGCAATTTCACGTTTCAGGACCAGTTCTAGACAGTGTGCAACGTTCCTGTCTGCAGGTTCAGTGATCCATGCTTTTCGGGAATGTTTCTCTGATAAGACGGGGACAACGTGGGTTCTTCATTGGGGGAATTCTCGTGAAATGCTCTCGAGCTGCAAAATCGGCCTATTCGCCGAGTGACGGTTCACCTATGTTTCTCTCTCATTGCTTCGAGGTTCAGCAGATCTCGCACAGCAGCACTTATTCATCGATCCCATGTCGGGAACTCAGACGATCGATCGGTCACCGATGCGGACGGAAAAAGAGTTGCTGATTGCCACGAAGCAGTATAGCAGCGAGAACCGACTTCTCAGCTGGTGGCATTTGCTTTCAACAATCGCTGTCTTCATCGGCCTGTTCACGCTTACGTGGATGGATACGCCGCTTTGGCTTCGCATCCCAGCCGGGGTCTGCTCTGGTCTCACATTCGTTCGTCTGTTCTGTATCTATCACGATTTTGCTCATCATTCGATTCTACATGGATCGAAGTTGGCGAAAGCGATTATGTACACATACGGATTCCTCGGACTGAGTCCGCCGAGCATCTGGATTCGCTCCCACAATCATCATCACAACAACAACTCGAAACTACACGGAATCGGTTTTGGGTCGTATCCGCTGATGACGACCGATGAATGGGCTGTTGCCACGAAACGCGAGCGATTTACGTACGCTGCGACACGGCATCCGCTGACGATCGCTTGCGGCTACATCACGATTTTTCTTTTCGGAATGTGTATTCGCTCTTTCTTCATCAGTCCCAAGCGGCACTGGGATTGTGGTGTGACAGCGGTTCTACATGTTGGCATCCTTGCTTGGGTGGCGACTTACGGGCTGGACGTTCTGGCCTTCTCGCTTCTGCTTCCCATTGCAGTTGCATCCTGTATGGGAGCCTATCTGTTCTACGCTCAACACAATTTTCCGGGCGTACAATACGGTGACCGCGAAGACTGGACTTACGTCAAGGCTGCCCTGAAGTCGAGCAGCTACATCAAAATGAATCCGCTGATGCGCTGGTTTACCGCCAATATCGGATACCACCACATTCACCATCTCAATCACCGCATCCCCTTCTATCGCCTGCCTGAAGCGATGGCCGGACTGCCGGAACTACAGTCACCTGTCACGACAACTCTCAGCCCGAAGAGCATTCTGGCGTGCTTCAGGTCGAAGTTGTGGTGTGTCGAAGAGAAACGATACGTACCCTTTAATTACCAGCCACCGGCTCCAGTCAAACAGATGCCCCAAACGGTGGGAATCGTAAATTTGTCATAGGACAGAGCAAACAGGGAAGTGGTGGCACAGACAATCCTCTCGTCCTGGTTTCCTGTCCCTGAACTTTCTGGGGCTGATTCCGATTCAATTCCGGACCTGCACTCTGGGTTCCGGATGGTTGATATTTTGACCCACGATTTTCTGCGTCGGAGAATGATGCGTGGTTTGAAAATTGGACCGTTTGATTGCAGAACTGGAAGTCTGGTTGAGCCGAGCTGCAGAGGTTAAATGGAAGACGATATCAGTAGAATCACCTGTCCTCTTTGCTCCGCCAATCACATTCTTCCGCTGTATGTCGACAGGTGGCGCGAGTATGTTCGTTGTGTCGCTTGTCAATTGACCTTTGTTCCGCCTGCTTTCCATCTCTCACCGTCTGACGAAAAATCGGTCTACGATCAGCACCAGAATTCCCCTTCTGATCATCGCTATCGGAAGTTTCTGAGCCGTCTTTTTGACCCGGTTCATTCCCGGATCGCTCCAGGCAGTCATGGACTCGATTTCGGTTCGGGGCCGGGGCCAACTCTGTCGGTCATGTTCGAGGAGGCTGGTCATCATATGGCCATCTACGACCCTTATTACGCTCCGGACACAGCTCCTGTGGCCTTGCAGTATGACTTTGTCACCGCGAGCGAGGTTGTCGAGCACTTTTACAATCCCGGAGAGGAATTGCGTCGTCTCTGGTCCTGTCTTAAGCCCGGAGGATTGCTCGGCATTATGACCAAACTCCTTCAGGATCGAGAAGCATTTGCCGACTGGCACTACAAGAATGACCGAACTCACGTCAGCTTTTTCTCTCGCGAGACCTTCGCTTGGCTGGCAGCGGACTGGAATGCAGAATTGGTTTTTGTGGGTGACGATGTCATTCTATTGCGGCATCGTGCAGACACCAGCGGGACATAGAGTCGTGGATGCTTGAACGTCAGCGACATTTCTGAAGCGAATTGAGACGTTCAGAGTTCGATGGCGATGAAGCGTTCAGCGGGGAATTCGTCATGAGTGCCCTGCTCTGCCCTGCAAACACGTCATTCATTTTGTTATGACTATGTTTGTTGAAAATGCTTGATGAAAATGCACGCCGCGAATTTGCTGGTCCATGACTCAACGACCAGCACGAAGGGAATTTCGAAAATGAAAAATCTGCAGGCGCTGACTTTTGATTACGGCTGGTTCAGGCATTTTGCAGCTTTCGCTTTGTTGAGTTACCTGGCTTTCGCTGGGCAAGATTTGATCGCCGCTGATGATCGGCCAAACATTGTGTTGATCATGGCAGATGATCTGGGGTATTCGGACCTGGGATGTTATGGCGGCGAGATTGAGACACCGAGCATTGACCGGTTGGCAGCAGAGGGGCTGAAGTTTTCGCAGTTCTACAACTGTGCCGTTTGCCGAACATCGCGTGTCGCTCTGTTGACTGGTCTCCATCCGCGACGTGTTAAAGGACGGATGCTTCACGATAACATGACAACACTTGGCGAAGTCGTGAAGTCAGCGGGCTATCGTACCAGCCTCATCGGGAAATGGCATTTCCCGGTCACCAAGCCACAAGATCGAGGTCGACTCCCGACACGTCGTGGATTCGATCGTTACTACGGTCTTGCAGCAGGCTGTTGCAACTTCTTTGATCCCGCGAAGCCGTTTCCCGATTATTATCAGGGGCAGGGGCCGGAACCGTTTCTTGATCAAGAGACTCCAATCACGGAGTTCCCCGAAGATTATTACACAACGGATGCGTTCACTGATCGTGCGGTCGAGCAAATTCAGGAGTTCACCGAGGCAGAGAAAAAAACGCCCTTCTTTCTGCATGTCTGCTACAACGCTCCGCACTATCCGCTACATGCCAAACCGAAGGACATCGCCAAGTATCAGGGGCGTTTCGATGATGGCTACTTCGCCATGCGTGAACGGCGTATCGAACGACTCAAGGAACTTGGCCTGATCAAGCAGGATTGGAAATTGTCAGAACCTGACCCGCAGCAGAGTCGACTGACTTATGACTATGAAATCACCCCCTGGGAGGAGGTCGAAAATCTTGCACGTGAACGACGTCGGATGGAAGTTTACGCAGCGATGGTCGATTCGATGGATCAGGGAATAGCACGTGTGATGGAGGCGCTTGAACGGAGCGGGATTGCAGAGAACACTTGCGTGATTTTCTTGTCCGACAACGGTGGCTGCGCTTCGCATTCGGGATATCGAAACGTCGAAGTCCAGAAGGCTCACGAAGCGTATAACAAAGAACTTCCTGGCAGCATCGACACTTACGACTATGTGGCTCAAGGATGGGGCTGGGCACAGAACGCACCGTTTCGTCGCTATAAGGTTTGGACGCACGAAGGCGGAATTTCGACGCCGATGATTGTCCGCTGGCCGAAGAAGATTCGTGCAGGGACGTTGACGCATCAAGTCGGGCACATCGTCGACTTCATGCCGACAATCATCGAAATGTCAGGGGCGACGTATCCAGAATTTCGTGAAGATGTCGCAGTGTTGCCAGCAGATGGAGTCAGCCTGTTGCCTGTCTTCGAAGGCAGGCAGCGTGCCGATCATGATTCTCTGTTCTGGTATCTGTACGGGAATCGCGCCGTGCGAAAAGGAAAATGGAAACTGGTTTGGGGGAGCAATGTGAAGAAGTGGGAACTCTTCGACATGGAGGCAGACCGAACTGAAACCAATGACCTCGCTGCCGAGAAACCGCAGATTGTGAAAAAGCTGGAAGCAGAGTGGCTGCAATGGGCCAGGAAAACCGGCGCACCGCTGAAAGGAAATGCACTATGATCAACTCTCTTGCACGGACCTTGAGAATCGTCATCGCGGTCGGTTTTGTCGCGACTTCTACGACAACTCTCTTCGCCCAGAAGCTGACCACGATTGTCGCCTTTGGAGATTCCACAACTGCTGTCCGTGGAAATTTGAAAACCTATTCCAGATTTCTACAAACAGGACTTTCACGAAGTGATGTTCCCGTGCGAATCGTCAACGCAGGCATCGGTGGGAATAATACTCAGCATGCGAGGGCGCGCTTCGAGAAGGATGTTCTTTCGCATGACCCGGATGTTGTGATTATTCAATTCGGAATTAATGACGCTGCTGTTGATGTCTGGAAGACTCCACCTGCGACGCAACCACGAATCGCTTTGAAAGAGTACGAAACGAACCTGCGGCACTTCATCACTGAGCTTCGCAAACGTAATGTGAAGGTTATTCTTATGACGCCCAATCCTCTGCGTTGGACGCCGAAAATGCTCGAGATGTATGGCAAGCCCCCTTATCTTCCAGAAGAGAAAGATGGCTTCAATGTTCTGCTGAGAGAGTATTCAGAAGCTGTTCGCAAAATCGCCAAGGCTGAAGATGTCCAGTTGGTCGATATTGACCGAGCCTTTGATGAGTTCGGGAAAGCGAACGGAGAGTCCGTCGATGATCTCTTGCTTGACGGGATTCATCCCAACGAGCGTGGACATCGCCTGATCGCAGATGCACTGGTCTCCCTCCTGGCACCGGAAAAGCCACCTTTGAAGAAGCCCGTGTCGAAGAAGACGACGTTGTCGCATCCGGATCAATGGCAGAATGCAGCCGAGGCTGAACTTATTACGGATATGACTCTCTGCACACCCGCCGACGCTCTCTCTGATCGCCGGCATCATGATAAGTGGAAAGTGTTCGAGTATGAAACAGCCGATTTTTCTGGGAAGTGTGTCTCCATTGGTCGTGAATCTTCGGCTCCCGATCTGACCTTGAAGCTGGGCAAGAAAGGCTGGCACGCAGTTTATATCGGCTTGAGTTCAATCACCGATCTGGTACGTCCGGCGAAGAATAATGTCGAAGCGAAATTCACTAGCGACCCCGCTTACACTCGCTTGACGAATCGACAGGATCTGGCAGCTCGTCGGCGAGATGTGTTGGAAGAAGTCTTTCTGGGTGTTGTCGATTTGACTGACAACGATTTGCAGTTTTCAACAGTGCATCAAATGCCGGCGCGGATTCACTATGTCAAAACGATTCCCTTGAACGAGGAGGAAGTCGCTGCGCTGCTTGCAGATCGTGCCCAAACGGTCACGAAAACATCGGTGGCGACCTTCGACGGATATACGTGGATTCATCCTTTCCGCCCACAGAACCGAGCCGATCTGGCAGCGACCTTCTCAGCGTATCGCGACAGTGATTTCAAGACGTGGTGGTTTCAACTCGGCGGAGCGGATTTAGTGCATCATCCGAGTCAGGTGGGCAATCTGATGGGTGGGCATCTCGATACATTTCCTCGGAGTGTTGATCGCGAATATGTTGAATCGGTGCGTCACCTGCATCAACAAGGGATTGATCCGCTGAAGGTCGCAGCCGAAGAGGCACATGCTCAGAATGCTGAATTCTTCGTCTGCTTACGCGCGGCTGGCTGGAAAGCTGCCCCTCCCTGGGAGGAATTCTTTATGAGCGATTTTTATGAAGCTCATCCTGAGTGGCGCTGCATTGACCATGACGGCACTCCGACAATGCACCTCAGCTACGCAGCGGAAGAGGTGCAAGACCATCTCATCGAGGTCTACCGGGAAGCACTCAAGTGCGGGGCCGATGGGGCTGGATTCCTGTTTCACCGGGGGATGCCGATGATCCTCTGGGAAGAACCATTCTGCCAGCGATTCATAAAAGAATTTGGTGAAGACCCACGTAAACTGGCAGAGGACGATCCCCGTGTGTTTCAACTTCGGGCAAAGATTGTGACGGAATTTATTCGCAAAATCAGAGCAGTCCTCGATGAAACCGCAGCGACCCGCGATGATCCCAAAAAACGGCTTAAGCTTGCTGTTTCAACATTTTCAACACCCGCAGATAACAAGAATTTTGGATTGGATGTCGAACGCTGGATCGAAGAAGACTTGATCGATCAAATCGGGATCGCGTGGTTTGCTTACTACACCAGCGGACTGCGAACCAAAACGGGGGACACGCCCTACTATGCAAAAATCACTGAGGGAACGAATGTGAAGATCTTTCCCTTCTACGTCGGTTGGAAAATGAAATCCGCCGAGGTTTTGCAGCAGAGCGTCGCTCGCGATTACGACCACGGAGCTGACGGAATCGCAGTTTGGGATCCGAATCAATTCGTCAAATGGGAATCTGGCAAACATCCGTATTGGCCACTTGTCTCCAAGCTCGGCCATCGTCAACAAGTCCGCAACGGCTCATTGATCTACACCCCAGTAACAACCCCACTCACCAGACTCGGCGAAAACCACTACAGCCGCTGGTATCCCAACACCGGGTTTTAAACACATTCGTGTTTTTTTGTGTCCGTGAAATTCGCTTCTCGTGTGATGAAGCACTGGTGTCCACGAGACGGTTCGTGTAGATATTATTCAAAACGATTTTATAGCAAATCCGATCTTTTTCTTTACGTTCTGCCTCATTAGAGCATCTTTCGAAGTGGTTTGCAGGTTCTGCCTCGTGGCGAACAGCATTTTTGCTAGAGAAATGCGTTCTTCACGGGCAAACGGTAGAGCAAACTGCTCTAATCATCGAAATTTCAATGACGAAACCAGTTGCTCTTGGGCATGCGGTGGAGCGAATTTCTCTTGGAGGGCTGCGAGCAGGACCTGCAACTCAAACGATTGAGCCTCTATGTTATGATGTTGGAAGATTCGCCTGTTTGGCTCTTAATTGAAGCAGGCGAGAGTTCATTTCACACATAAAATTGAAAAGGTTCCCAGCTTCATGCCATGGTTTATCCCGATCCTCATTTTCTTTGCTCGAGTTTGCGATGTCTCTCTCGGCACGGTGCGTACGATCCTCATGATTACTGGCCACCGGGCGCTGGCTGTCGTACTTGGCATCGCAGAGGTGACTATTTGGATTCTTGCCGTCGGAGGCGTGATGAAATATCTGAGCTACCCGTTGGCGGTCGTCGCCTACGCAGGCGGCTTTGGCGCTGGTGTGTTGATCGGGATGTTGATCGAAGAAAAGCTGGCTCTCGGATATCGAATGGTGCGGGTGGTCTCCAGAGTCGCAGATGTCGATGTCTCGGGTTTGCTTCGCTCTGAAGGTTACCGGGTCACACGCGTTGAGGGGAGTGGGATGATGGGGCCCGTGGAGATTGCCTTCACGGTGATCCGTCGGAAACAGTTGTCGCACGTCCGGAAACTCATGAAAGAGCACGCGCCCGAGGCGTTCCTCTCTGTCGAACGTGTGGAAGCGGCACAGAACGGACATGCAGTCGCCACTGACTCTCGCTTCGGGAAGTCGCTGCTGGGACGAATGGTCGTCCGAAAGTAGGCTGCGTCGATCTGCTGGTATTTTCGTTGGCATCGAAACAACACCGGCAAAGGATACGGGGGGAGTGACAGTTCGAGTCAGAATTGCTTCCATGGAGACA
Organism: Thalassoglobus sp.; assembly: GCF_048270125.1. Classification (NCBI taxonomy): domain Bacteria; kingdom Pseudomonadati; phylum Planctomycetota; class Planctomycetia; order Planctomycetales; family Planctomycetaceae; genus Thalassoglobus; species Thalassoglobus sp. The sequence goes on from NZ_JBLWTN010000007.1 coordinate 261,628, forward strand.
GCCAATCTCCACGAGCAAGGGGAATTTTTCGCCCCCATTGGAATGGTGCCGAATATCCTTGAGCCAGAGTCGCCGTGATTTTGAGGATTGCCCTGATTTTTGATGGGAGGGTTTCTCAAGGATCGTTTTTCAGCATGCAGAAGGTCCATATTTCCTGGTCGCAGCCAGCAAGAATGACAACGTTTACCCTGCCAGCGAATATCTTCACTGACGCATAAATCTGTCTCGGGAAAAACTGTCGCATCAAGTTGACGCAAAGCTTCTGGAAGTCAGTCCAGTGTTGCGTCACCGATGCTTCTCTTCCCCCCCCCTGGTGAAGCTAATTTGGGAAGAGTGAGAGCTTCATTCTGCCCTGCTCAGAGATCTTAGTGATCGTTTTGTGCCTTTTGAAAAGAACGATTCAAGAAGCACCCAAAACCTGATGGCCTGTTCTTGCTTTCTCATTGAAAGAATTGCCGAAAGTTGATTGCTGCTCACCTTAACGTAGGGAAACCGGGCGAGAGAGAAAGGATAGATTCTCTCCAAAACTTAAATCTCCGTGCAATGTGTCGCAGGCAGGTGACACTGACGCAAAAGGCTGACTCAGTTTTTGGTCTCATCAAAATGATTGAGTAGTCGTGATGATGTGAAAAATGTCGTGCTGAGATCCAAAGCTCTTATGTATCAATGTGTTACGAATCGCGTCAGAGACAAACTTGACAGGTTAGGTACGAATGGGAACGGGCGTTGCGATTCAGGACGGGTGGAACACTAGGCTCACAGTCAGCGCCGATTGTGGGGACTCAACGCGGAAGCCGAGCGGCTGAGCATTAGAAACATGCTTAACCAATTTGAATAGAGGTGTTCCATCGGCTTATGACTTATAGGGAAGCTGTTATGCAACACATCTCAAGGATCTCGATCGCTTTGGTTGTTCTGGGTTTACTCGTTACTGCCAATGTCGCTGAGGCAGGTCTTACTGGGGGGGATCGCCTTCGCCCAGGTAAGGGGTTCCAAAACCGTCACAACTCACGAAACGTACAACGATCGACTCCGGTTCCGCGTTACTCTGTTCCGAGTTATTCAGCACCGAGCGTAAACGCGACAACACAACAAACTGCTCCAGAATCGACCTCGCAGAAGAGGTATTACATCTCAGCTCCAAGTTCCACGCCACGGTCCAATTGGTTTTTTGTGCCGAGACGTTTCCGTTAGAATGTTTTCGACTCTTGTTGAGTCCGTGAAGATCACTTTTGGACTTCATGGATTGCTCGCCACAAGTCAGAACGGGTATATCAATTTCAGGAAAACTGTAAGAAGGTCTGTTTGACGAATGGCAAGCTTGTTTTACAATTGTCGAGATGAGAGCAGTTTGCTCTACCGTTTGCCTGTGAAGAACGCATTTCTCAAGTAAAAATGCTGTTCGCTACGAGGCAGAACCTGCAAACCAATTCGAAAGATGTTCTAGTCATACTTAATAAATGACGCAGCCGCAAAATTTACGGCTCGTTAATGACAGTGAGAACGCCTCCGATCTTGATTCGGGGGCGTTTTTTATGTGTGCCGAGCATATTTGGCAGCCAGTAGGGGCCGTGAAGCTTTTGCGTCATGCATCGCAAAATGCACTCAAGTGCAGATTGCTTAGGTGGATGGAGTTCATCGGTCTCTGTGAGCGGTGGTATTCGCAAAGAATTGATGATGAAGATCAACGATTCTTAATCGCAGTCAACATGAACGTCACTCATCTGTGCACCAGCAATTTGCTTCGCGGACCCTACAAATGTCAGACTGTAGAGCCCATTCTCTCTCGGCTGAATTTCTCGAGCCGAACTCCGTCTGCAGTTTCAGGGGAACTTTCGTGGAACTTCCAAGCTCATAGGGACCGTTTTTCAGCATGCTGAAGGGCTGAGAGTCTGAAGTCAGTCCAATCTTGGCTTGCTTGACTCTGTTCGCTAATCTACCCGGATGATTTATTGACATTCAGCACTTTTGGTCCGTGGCGGACTCTGCGATAGTCATTAATTCAGATTCAAAATGATTTGACCCGGAATTCTCACCGACCTGCGGTGCTGCGTTCGTTTCGGGTTATCAACGAGTGAAACCGATCATACTGGTCAAAACACTACGCCCTCACATTTGATGTGACACGGAAGGTCAAAGATGTCGCTTCGCGTTTACAATACACTCACCCGCGAGAAGGAACTGTTTGAGACAATCGAGCCGGGAAAGGTCTCGATGTATTTGTGCGGGCCAACGGTCTACAAACCGGCTCATATCGGTCATATGGTCGGACCGGTCATCTTTGATACGGTCAAACGTTATCTCAGCTACAGCGGGTACGAAGTCACTTTCGTCATCAATATCACGGACGTTGATGACAAATTGATCAATAAGGCGACTGAACTCGGGATGGAAGTCAAAGCTCTCGCTGAGCAGATGACGCAGGATTACTTCGACAATCTCAATTCAATGGGTGTTGATTCGATTGATCATTTCCCGTACGCGACCGATTACATCAAAGACATGCAGGAGATGATTCAGGGACTCATCGACAAGGGGCATGCATACCCGCTGAACGGGGATGTTTATTTCAATGTGACCTCGGACGCTGACTACGGCAAGCTGAGTCGGCGCAGTGTCGAAGCGATGATGGCGGGAACACGCGTCGAATCTAATGAATCCAAGAAAAATCCTGCGGACTTCGCTCTCTGGAAAGGTTCTAAAGATGGAGAACCAGCCTGGGACAGTCCCTGGGGACCGGGGCGACCTGGATGGCACATTGAATGTTCAGTAATGAGCTGCAGGATTCTCGGTGAGTCGATCGACATTCATGGCGGCGGGCTCGACTTGATGTTCCCGCATCATGAGAACGAACTCGCACAGTCCGAGTCATCTTCTGGAAAAACCTTTGTCCGGTACTGGATGCACAACGGGTTGATGCAGTCCGGAAAAAACACCGGCAAAGTAGGTGGCGGTCACGATAAGCGGGGTGATAAACCTGCTTCGGAAAGCAATGCGGAAGAAGCTCAAATTGCGAACAAACTGGCTGGGTCCGCCGGGGCTGAGTCAGTCAAGACAGCGGTCTTTGCACATCATCATCCTGAAGTCGTTCGCTTCTTTTTGCTCTCGACGCACTACCGCAGCCCGATTGATTTCTCGCTGGAAAATATTGCGAATACCGAAAAGAGCATGGAAGGCTTTTACCGGATGTTCGAGAACTTCGAACGCATCACCGGTGAGTGTTTCTACGAGTTACCAGCACCGACGACTCGCGAGGAGACTACAGATCTTGCTGGGCTCGCTGAGGAGTCGAAAACAGTTCTGACCGATTTGCGAGACCGATTCCTCGAAGCGATGGATGACGACTTCAACACCGGCGGTGGGATTGGCCTGCTGTTTGAAATGCGGCGAGTCATCAATGGTTATGTCAGTCAAAACAAGCTCGAAGAGTCTTGCAGCGACGAACAGAAGTCTCAATTGAAAACCATGCTGGCGCTGTTCAAAGAACTCTCAAATCTTGTCGGAGTCTTCCGTAAGCCGATTGAGAAAGAATCTGGTGTCGACGACGAATTCGTCAACGGCCTGATGGACCTGGTGTTAGAGATTCGCAAGCAAATGCGAGAAGAAAAGAATTGGGCAGTCGCAGATAAAATTCGCGATGCCTTGAGCGAACTGAAAGTCGAAGTGGAAGATGGCAAAGACGGCGTCCGCTGGAGCCGTGGATAAGTCTGGTTCCTGAGACGAAACGAGAAACGGGGCAAATCAGGTCTTCGATGGTTCGTCATCGGTCTTGACGCTGGGAACGATTCTGCAATAGCTTCTCAATGACACTATTGACGGGATCGGTCTGCGCAGTGGATCGCGCGTTTCACTTAAGCAAATTCAGTCTTGGTCTTTACGTTCTGCGTTGTGGCGAACTGTCTATGAAGTCATGAGAAGTCATGAAGGTAATCTTCACGGGCACGGCAAGTATTAAAACCAGTCTGAAAACCTCTGGAATAGCCGCTTTTCTCAACGTTTGAGAGAACAGTTTCAAGTTTTAGGATCAGTTCAAAAATACTTGTGCTCCACGAGTCAGAGTCCGAATGCCAAATCGAAGAATGCCAGAGTGAGTAATAGCTGTCAGGAATTTTCCCGTTGGGAATCATCGATTGAGAGAACGAGCATGGATGCTAAAGATTTGAACAGTCGCGTGATCGGTACACTGTTATTTGCGCTCTTTCTCTGTCTGCCAGCTGAAGGCTTTCTCAACGCTCAAGAGCTGAATCTGAATGTTCAATCACAAGTTTCAGTCTCTCCTTCTCAGGATGATGCCACTCTGCATGATGTGACATTTGTTGGAAATGAAACAGGCTGGGCAGTTGGTGAGAAAGGGGCGATTTGGAAGACGACCAACGGCGGACGAAGTTGGACCTTCATTCATGCACATCCTCAACTCCAATCTTACACACTGGAAAGCGTTCATTTTCTTACGAACCGAGTGGGCTGGATTTCCGGTGGAACTGTCTCTCAGGTGGGCCGAGTGCATCAAGGGATTGTGCTTGCGACGACCGATGGGGGGGAGACCTGGACTGTGCAGTCTCACAACCAGTTGCCCTATCTCAGAACCATACAATTCTTCGACTTAGACCGTGGTCTGGCCGTTGGAGAAAGAACCGCCAAATATCCCTCTGGGGTGATGCAAACTTCGGATGGTGGTCAGACCTGGACCGCGATCCCAGCCAACAAAAATGCGACTTGGAATGAAGCTGCATTCTTCAATGGCGAAAATGGTTTCGTCGTTGGTGATGAAGGGGCTCAGTCGACATTTGCGAACGGAGCAATAATCGCGGGTGGAGGACAAATTGGCGGGCTGCGAGCGATTCGTGATATCAGTGTCGATTCGACCGGATCATGCTGGATGGTGGGCGATGGAGCATTAATGCTGACGAGTGAAGATCGCGGAGTGAGCTGGTCGCTTCCTGAATCGCGGCTTCCTAAAGAATTCGGCGACTTCTTTGACTTCAGTTGCGTTGCTCAAAAAGGAGGACATGTCTGGATCGCGGGGAGCCCCGGGGCGGTCATACTGCATTCTCCGAATGGTGGGCAGAACTGGGAAGTTCAATCGACCGGTGAGAGCGCCCCGCTAAAAAGTTTGCATTTCAGCGATGAGTATCATGGAATCGCGGTCGGGATGTTTGGGCGTATTTGTGTCACTGAAGATGGAGGACAAACCTGGAAGACGGTGCGAGGGAACAATCGTCGTCTCGCTTTCTGGGCTTTGCATGGTCACAAGAGTCGCGTTCCGTTGGGTTTCTTAACTCGTTGGTCGCGTGAAGCGGGTTACCGTTCTGCCGTCACTCTGACATCACGTCGCGATTTAGGTGTGGACTCTCATTTCGCCCGGCAGGATCGAGTTTTACTGGAACAGGCGGTTCTCGTCGCCGGTGGCAATAGTGCGGTGATTGACTGGCGATTACCGGTTTCGTTGCCCGGGTTGGATCGCGACGACGATAAACTTCTTGATGAATGGTCCAGTTTGACGGAAAATCGGCTGCAACAGGTTTTGCTGGGGAATCTGGTTGCTCAAATTCGAACCTGGAAACCTGATGTCATCTTGTTGGACGAACCTCCCAAGGATGATGCGGTGACAAAACTGATTCATCATTCGCTCCCGCAGGCTGTTGAGCAGGCCCAGGACCCCAACATGTATCCGGAACACTTCAAAGTTGGACTTGCTCCATGGAGTGTAAAGAAAGTTGTAATGGAGCGCGCTCCGGGTTTGAAGGGCTCGATTACTCAGGACAACTTTGAAATTCTGCCACATCTTAAAACAACACTCGATGTTGCCGAGAAACAGGCATCGTCACGATTGTTTAAAGAGTCGGACTCAACTATTTCAAATCGCGGTTACGAAGTCTTGTACCTTGCTGCGGGGTTGGAACTCTCGAAGGGGACTCTCTTCGGAGACTTGGGGATCTCGAAAGACTCTGACGCACGTCGAGATGTCCCTTCAATTCGATCGATCGACTACGATCGTCTGATCGATGAAGCAAAACATCGACGGACAATGACAGCGGTCACGCAGCGAATGATCGACAGTCCTCAACAGGGAGCACAGCTTCTTGCACAGCTTGGCGAAATTCTCAAACCACTTTCAGATGAACAGGCTGCCGCACAACTGGCAAATTTAGCTTTGAAGTATCGAGAGAGCGGTCAATGGAAACTGGCTGAAGAAACGTATTCGCAGCTGATCATTCACTATTCTCGGGAGCCCGCCGCACTGGATGCGATGTTGTGGTTGGTTGAGTATTCAACGAGTGCCGAGATGAATTGGCAGCGGTTGCGGACAATCAACGCGAGCAACTCCCAACTCCAGGTGGATCCGACAATCGTTCAGGCCAACTTTCAAAAGGCTCTCGACGTTGCTGCAAGAAATGCAACTGTCGCCGGGTTTGAGAATGAGGTTCGGCAACTCGATAGCCCTTTGGATGGGAACTCAAACCCATTGGTCCCCACACTCGGCAACTCCCCTGCTCTTCTCAATGGGGATACGACTGGTGCAAACCAGTACGAGATGCAGCTTCGTCGCTGGCAGGAAACAGCAGGCTTGATCGTTGAGGATATGTCGGCCGCGTATCCGCGTCTCTTCGAAAAGGATGAAATTCAATTCGTGGTCGCAGCTTTAATGCGTCGGCGAAAACAAGCACGTCGGGCAGACGAAATCTACGGTCGATACTTGCAGCGTTTGAACGATGATGACCCCTGGCACGTGGCAGCCAAGGGGGAGGCGTATTTAATTCGCCCCGGGGCGGTCTCTCCGAAACCGGTGGTTTCCTGCAAATCGACTCAACTCGCTCCTGTGCTTGATGGTCGAATCACTGACCTTTGTTGGTCGGAAGCGAATGAAATTCAGCTCGGGAAAGAAGCGACCGAAGCAGATTTCATTGGGACTGAGCAGGCACGCGGTGGGCAGGTTCAGATTGTTGAACGGAAACCGATCGTTATGTTCTCGCATGATCAAGAGTATCTTTACATTGGGGGAACTGTCCCCAAGAGCGATGAGATTGAGTATTCTGAAACTGAACAAGCTGGGCGTCCTCGGGATGCCGATCTCGGGAAGCATGATTACATCACCATTCAGTTCGATATCGATCGTGACTACGTCACGTATTACCGTTTCGATGTCGATCAACGTGGCTGGACTCGCGAAGCCTGCTGGGATGCCTGGGGGTACAATCCCGAATGGTTTGTGGCCGCTGCACAGGATGCAACAACATGGTCATTTGAAATTGCGATTCCAATCCAAGAACTCGTCGCTTCCGAACTGAACGTGAATCAGACTTGGGCGTTGGGCGTCACACGTGTTATCCCGGGAGTCGGGGTTCAAAGCTGGACGAACTCAGGCGGCGAAACACCTTTGCCACCCCGCTTCGGATTTCTTCGATTCGAATAAAGCATTTCCTATGTTTGTCGTCGCTGCAAAGGTCGCTTTTTCGACTTCATAGAGAATTTGCTACGAGGCAAAACGTGCGGGCCAGCGCTTTCTGTGAGGCCCTTTTCTGAGTGGGTCAGAATCTGCTCGAAGCCGAAAATCAGATGCTCTAGCCCGGATTTCCGGAGTCACTTGCGAATCGTATCTGGGACCGCCTTCGTGGATAGAAGCGGTTTCATTGACGATGTTTCTCTCAAAGTTCTTCTCAATGTCCGTGATTGACAGTGGTGCATGTGGCAAGTTTGCTCGGCAAAAATTCTCTTGAATTATTTGATTTGGGAGAGGATTTGTGGGTGGCGAAATAAGCAGGCGGGTGGAGAAGACTCAGTGACAATCAACGATCCGTAAGGTTTGACAGTCAGCTTCAGTGCGTTAGCCAAATCAGTCAGATTCCTCAAGTCGACTTCTTGTAATCATGGCTATTCAGGTTAAACTGAAATTAGTACTGAAACGTAAACCTAAAGGTGGATTTTCAAACGCTGAAAGTTCTTCACTGCAGAGTTTTCTGAAAAGGTACTCTAGAACTGATCCTGAAACTTGAAATTGCTCTCTCACGCGTTGAGGAAAGCGGCTATTCCAGAGGTTTTCGGACTGGTTCTAGGCAAAGAGTGCCAGATGGACTCATGGACGAGACCAGCAATTTACAATACCTGATTGTTCGCGGAGCAGAAGAGACGCGAGTTTCTATTGCCTCGAATTCATTGACTCGGGTCTGTCCCATTTAGCCATCTCACCAGTTCTGACAAAAACTGAGCAAGTGATCATTGTTCCAGAGAAAGACAACGATTCAATCAGTATTGTCAGGCGTTCTAAAAAAGGTTTCAGCTATGCTCCTACGCCCTTCTCTGCGAGGACCATTTGTTCTTCTGGGGATGCTGCTCGTTGTGAGCAACATCGCGACTGCCCAGGATTCCCCTCAGGTAGACTCCGAGGAATTTACGGTTCCGGCGGAAGAAAAACCGTTTTGGGAGAGTGCTCAAAGTTTTGTTGATGCTTATGCAAGTCGTGATGCAGAAAAGATTGGCGAGTTGTTCACGGAAAATGCTGAATTCCTGGATGAATTAGGAGTTCGGACGCATGGTCGAGTCGCAATTGTTTCCCGATTCAAAGAGGCCTTCGTTGAAGGCTCTCAAGCGATGATTGAAGCGATCAATATCGAAGGTGTGCGTCATTTAAGTGATACGGTTGCCATTGAAGAAGGAGTTGTCATCGCCACTGAAGGACCGGGGCAACCACTCAATCGTAATCGTTACGTCGCCATTCATAAAAAGGGAGAGGACGGTGTTTGGCGAATTGAAATTCTCAAGGACTTCCCTCGAAAACCACTGGGACGTGAAGAGCAACTTGCTCAACTCTCATGGATGTTGGGGGAATGGGTGAATGAAGACTCCCGAGCAAAAGTGTTCACTGAATGTGGCTGGTCCGAAGATGGAAATTTTCTGATCAGAGAATTTGTAGTCCGGACTTTTGACGGTCGAGAACTTTCTGGTGTCCAACGAACTGGTTGGGATCCCATCCACAAAAAAATCCGCTCATGGACTTTTGACTCCAGTGGTGGATTCATGTCTGGAATCTGGACTCAGCTTGATGGAAGCTGGATCTTGACGTCCGCTGGCTTCAACTCCGATGGAGAAACTGTCACGAGTACCGCTGTCTATCAGATTGTTGACGCGGAAACTGTCAAGTGGCATTTTGAGAATCTCGTTGTAGGAGATGAAGTTCATCTCTCCGGAAATAAAATTACGATGGTTCGGCAACCACCTAAACCGGGGCTTCTTGAAGCATCAGAAGAGTAATGTCGACTCGAATGGTCGAGTTTTTCAATTCCTTTTAGAACAGATCCGAATGCTCGAAATTGATCTCTCGGTACGAGCGAGAATCACTCATTTCATAACTTTTCGGATAGGTACAAAACACGAGACGTGAGAATCGACAATTATGAAAACTTCATCAATAAAAATTTTCTTTCTTTGCCTCGCCGTAAGCTTCATCGGAGCTGAAGATGTCATTGCACGTGGCTTCGGCGGCGGCGGTGGTGGCGGACGCAGTTTTGGTGGCGGCGGCGGTGGTGGACGTAGTTTCGGCGGTGGCGGTGGTGGCGGCGGACGTAGCTTCGGTGGCGGTGGCGGCGGGATGAGTCGTCCCTCTTCCCCTTCTGTCAGCAGACCAACTTCAAGGCCTTCTTCCCCATCGATGAGCCGCCCAAGCACTCCAAGCAGTCGGCCAAGCATGCCAAGTAGTCGTCCAAATATTCCGAGCAGCCGGCCGAGTACTCCGAGTAGCCGTCCAAGCATCCCAAGCTCCTCAGGGAGTCGGCCTAACCTCCCATCATCTCGTCCTGGGAGTGGAGGAAGTGGACGTCCCGGTCAATTGCCGAGTATTCAACCAGGAAATCGCCCGAGCACTCTACCAGGGAGTCGACCCGGCGTTCAGCCTGGGGGCCGCCCTAGCATTCAACCGGGAAATCGTCCTTCGTTACCTGGGACTCGCCCAGGCAGCGGTGGAAACAGACCCGGTTCAGGAATTGATACTGGAACAAGATTACCTGGTCGTCCGGGATCTGATGGACGTCCATCAACGCTTCCCGGGCTCGGTGGTGGAACGGGAGATCGACCAAGTATTGGTGATCGCCCAGGCAATCGCCCCGGGAATGGAGATCGACCGAATATCGGAGATCGCCCAGAAACTGGTGACAGACCCAATATTGGTGATCGGCCCGGAAACCGCCCTGGAAATGGTGATCGCCCGAACATCGGAGACCGACCTAATGCTGGGGACCGTCCTGGAAACCGGCCAGATCGTCCGAGCTTCGACGACCGTAAAAATAACTTGAACGACCGTCTGACGAACATTGATACCCGCGATATCAATATCAATAACATTGGCAACAATAACAATATTGGTAACCGGAATAACCAATGGGATTCGCGACACGACAATTGGAACAACTGGCACGACAATCACTATCATCATCATGGAGACTGGCACCACGGAAACTGGCATGGTCACTACTATCCAGGTGGACGCTGGAACTATTGGTGGGACAATTATCCTGTGATGACAGCGTTCGGTGTCACGACATGGGCCGTGAACCGTGTTGGTTGGGCATTTGGATACAATAGCTATACCAACCCGTATGCGACTTCTTATGTTGACAACAGCAGCACGGTCTATGACTACTCACAACCGATTGTCATGACACCGGATGAGCAAACGCTCGCTGGTGATCCAGCTTCAACGGAACCTCCTGCTGCACTTCCGGAAACGGCATTGTCCAGCTTTGACCAGGCACGAAACCAGTTCTACGACGGTGACTATGACGCGGCCCTCAAGTCGACGGACGCAGCACTCAAGGAGATGCCAAACGATACTGCAATTCATGAATTCCGAGCGTTGGTGACCTTCGCGCTTGCGGACTATCAACAATCCGCAGCGACGCTGTATGCGGTCTTAAGCGTTGGCCCCGGCTGGGATTGGACAACACTGAGTGGGTTGTACCCAAGTGTTGATGTCTATACCGAACAGTTGCGAGCACTGGAAAGTTATTGCAAGAAAAATCCTTCAGATCAGGCAGCCCGTTTTGTTCTTGCGTATCAGTATGTGACCGCTGGTCACGACGACGCAGCGATCGAGCAGCTACAAGGACTTGTCAAAGCGAACCCGCAGGATCAGGTCTCAATTCAGATGCTTCAACGGCTTGACCCAGACGCGGAAATTCCAAACCCCGCTAAGAAAGTGGAGCCTCCAAAACCAGCAGACCCTGTTGAAACGAAACAGCTGCAAGGGAGTTGGAAAGCAACTCGTGGCGAATCGAGCTACGAAATGGAACTTGAAGAGAATCAGGAATTCACCTGGAAGTTCACAGCAGATGGGAAAACTCAAGAAGTCCGTGGAATTTGGGGCGTCGACAAAGATGGAGTTCTGGCAATGGAAATGAATGACTCCGGAGTGATGCTCGCTCAAACCATTGTGAAAGGAAACGATCTTGAGTTCTATATGCTCGGAGATACCACGGGGAATGATCCGATCGATTTTAAAAAGAAATAGAGACGGATTTTCTCTATGAAGCTAAGAGACCCTGACAAGATTTCTGGGATTGAGTTGAATCACCGAGATTCCGAAATTTCGTGCAGGTTTTGTTAGAGCTAGTAAGTCTGTATGCTGATTTCAAGGCAGCCCGGTTCGCGTGAGCCGGGCTGTCTTCATTTTTATGATCTGTCACCTTTGCTTATTAATAATTCGGATTCTGAAACGATGGATACACTGCTGTTTGATTTGTCAGTCTGGTCACAAATTCAGATTACTGGAGTCGACCGGAAATCCTTCCTGCAGAGCTTCTGTACAAACGATATTATTAAGCTGGATTCTGGAGCGGTCTGTGAAGCCTTCATTCCGGATATCAAGGGGAAGATACTGGGGCATCTTTTTGTTGTTGCCGAGGACGAACATCTGACTTTGCTCGCTGTTCCGGGCTCGAATGAAACGGTAGCTCCGCACCTGACGAAATACCTGCTCGGCGTAGAGGCGGAAGTTCATGATACGACCAGCGACACCGCTTTGCTCTGTCTGGCTGGTGACAACGTTGCGGACTTCATCGGAGAGACAGTCAGTCTTGAATTGAATCAGGGTAAGAAAATCGAACTGGGAGGAACCTCGGTTCTGATCGTTCGCGTGGACATCACAAACTTCCCGACTTATCTCATTTCTGGTTCACGAGAAGAGATTCAAATCGCTCAACTGCACCTTCTTGAGAAAGGTGTCTCAGTTGGAACAGACTCGCAGTTCGAGCGATTGAGAATTGAAGCGGGGTTCCCTTTCGCAGGAATGGATATCTCTGAAGCCAACATCGCACAGGAAGCAGCACGCACCGAACAGACAATCAGCTTCACGAAAGGCTGCTACCTTGGTCAGGAACCGATCGCACGTCTGGATGCAATGGGGCACACGAATAAGGAACTGCGAGGTTTGGTCATTGAAGCGGAGAGCGTCTCAATCGGAGCGTCAGTGCTGGCAGAAGAAAAAGAAGTTGGCACAATCACATCAGTCGCTCAGCGTGATGATGGAACAAGCGTTGGGTTTGCGATTCTGCGTACAAAATTCGCCAAACCCGGAACCAGTCTTGTCGTCACCGATGCAGTCGGAACCTATCCTGCAACAGTCTTCTGGCCAAGATTGGGATAGTGGTGATGTTGAGGCAGATTCGCGTTTCTCGTCTCCGTGAAGCACCTCTTTAATGAGGGTGAAGCTGTTCTTCACGAGGCAGAGCACGTACATTATTTTCGAGCCGACTTTACATGACAACGAATGCAATGACGTGAAATCGATAATTTTGAACTGACACATTTCCAGTACGATCGAGATCCCAGATGAAATTTTTATCAATCCTTATTTTGATCGCTATGACTTCTCAGTTATACGCTGAAGATAATTTGACTTCTATTTGGGATCTGAAAGCTCTTTCAAAACCTCCAAAAATGGAATGGGTTGATTCCAATGTTCCCATTCGATCATTGATATTTACCGGACCTGATTACAACGGCGGACCGACTCAGGTTTTTGCTTTCTACGCCACACCTGGTACCCTTTCTGGGGACCCATCGAAAGACAAGAATCTTCCAGCTGTTGTCCTGCTGCATGGTGGAGGCGGGACCGCTTTCGCCGATTGGGTCGAACTCTGGGCGAAGCGTGGGTACGCAGCCATCGCACTCGATTTCTCTGGACGAAGACCCGCTTCTCCAGTCTTCGATAAGAAAACAAACAAACTTGTCGTAGAGCGAAATCACGGCAAGCTTATTCGGACACGCTTGCCGCATGGAGGACCGGAACATACAGGTGAAGAAAAATTCAAGAACGTTGGTGGTGACATCACTGACGATTGGCAGTATCACGCGATTTCGAACATCTTGCTGGCCCATTCTCTTGTACGAAGTTTTCCGGAAGTCGATCCCGAACGGACTGCCGTCACCGGCATTAGCTGGGGCGGTTACCTGACATGCATCGCCGCCTCGGTGGATTCACGATTCAAAGCTGCTGTTCCGGTTTACGGATGTGGTTTCCTTTACGAGGGAGAATCTGTTCAAAAGCCGCAAATTGACCGACTCTCTCCAGAGAAGCGAGAAGAGTGGATTAAAATGTACGATCCATCAAAGCACCTCGTGAACTGTCATGTTCCAATTTTCTTCGTGAATGGGACGAACGATATTCATTATCCCCTCGACAGCTACATGAAAAGCTATCACGCAGTCCCGGGTGAAAAGAACTTACGCATCGAAGTCAATATGAGGCATGGACACCCACCCGGATGGGCTCCGATGGAGATCGAACAGTTCGTTGCCAGCAAAATTCACAACGCCAAACCTCTTGCGAAAATAGACCGACCGGAGCAACACGCCGCACAGGCAACCGCTCAAATTCAGTCACAGATTCCAATTGCGAAAGCTCATTTCCATTGGACAAGTGATCAAGGCTTGCTCTCCAAAAGGAAGTGGTCAACGACCGCCGCCGCTCTTGACGACAAAGGCAGAGTCCTCACATCACAAGTCCCCGATGACGCAACCATCTGGTATTTCACAGCGACTGATGAACGAGGTGCGATGACCTCCTCTGAAGTGATCTTCGTCGCCACGAAGAATAATTGAATTCTCTTCCCCTGCTCAATAAGCCCGAAAATGCTGGGGCATCAGGTTTCTGGACCGCTTCAAAACGTGCTTGGGGAATAATTGATGACGCAAAGCAACAAGTCGGCATAACCGGACCCACGAACTCCCGACAACTCTGGTTTTTCGAAGCCTCTGGCTGTTTGGTGAACTAGGTTTTCCCAAAGCTTGTTACCTTTGGAGAGAATTTCGTGGTTACTTCTGTTGAATCGACTGAATCCCCCAGCCGCGCGCTCGGTAGAATTGAATCATTGATGCACGCTGTCGCTGCGGACAACACATTGCCGCAGCGAACCATTGCAGTGATGCCCGCATACAATGCATCGAAAACGATCAGACGAACTCTCGCCGACATTCCTAAAGGTGTCGTTGATGAAGTCATTCTTGTCGATGATTGCAGCACCGATGATACCGTCGAAGTTGCGAAGTCATTGGGAGTGACAGTCATTGAACACAAGAAAAACGGCGGTTACGGAGCCAATCAAAAGACCTGCTACGATCACGCATTACAACGTGGAGCAGATTTCGTGGTGATGATCCATCCTGATTATCAATACGATAGCCGCGTCATGGGAGCCGCCATCGAATTCATTAAGCTTGGCATCTGTGATGTCGTCCTCGGTTCACGAATTCGTACCCGGCGAGAAGCACTCAACGGCGGAATGCCGGTTTACAAATACATCGCCAATCGATTTCTCACGACGATTGAGAACATTGCATTGGGACAAAATGTCGGAGATTTCCATTCTGGATTTCGAGCTTACTCTCGAGCAGTCCTGGAAAAAATTCCATATCATACAAATTCTGATGATTTCGTTTTCGACAGCCAGTTTCTGGCCCAAGCGGTCCACTTCGGATTCCGCATCGGTGATGTTCCCGTTCCGGTTCGGTACTTCGATGAAGCCAGCAGCATCAATTTTCGCCGCAGTGCCAAGTACGGCCTTGCAACACTCGGCGTCCTAGCCCAATTTCATTTGCATCGCATGGACATCTGGAAGAATCGACTCTTCCTCGAAAATCAAATACAGACCAGCAGTGATTGATGAGACTGATCAGCTTTGCTTTCTTCTGTTCGCAAAGAGTCCATTTCACATAATGAGCAGCTGATTTCCACGCAACAGAATCCACGCAACTGACTACACACATCCTTTCAAAGGAGGCAGAAGTCAGGAATTGAGTGCAGATTTTTTTGAATGCAAAGTCGCAGCTTGTTCAGGTCAGAGATTCATTCAATTTGGTAATCGGCCTACCGTGTGAGCCTCTCACCAGAGCTGAAATGGCTGAATGCCAAAATTAGAGCCTCTTTCGAATTGGTGTACAGGTTCTGCCTCGTGGCGAACAGCAATTTTATTGATGAACCGCGCTCTTCTAGGGCACTCGGTAGAGCAAACTGCTCTAGTGGAGAGACTCCGTTTCTCCTCACAAATCGAGGCAATTGACAAACAGTGAACCACCGAGTATTTTCTCTGGCCCGGAGAGATGACAGAGTGGCCGATTGTGCAGCACTGGAACTGCTGTGTACCGCAAGGTACCGGGGGTTCGAATCCCCCTCTCTCCGCTCAACATAATGCCTGCATACCATAAGTGATTGGTGTGCAGGCATTTACAATTTTCTGGGTCAGTCGCTTTTCGAAGTTTGTGGCGGAATTTGTGGCGTTTTGTGGCAGGAATGTTCTCCGCTCTCCTTTTTTGGTGGTTGCTCGGGATGCGTTTTCCCGAAGGTATTTCGACACTTCGATGATCACTGGGCGTTTGACTTTTTGGACAGGTCGCGGATCGCTTTGCCGTGGCTTCCCTTACTTCCAAAATCATCCCTCCAACGTCCCATCGTTAAATCCGCCCCCCCCTGTCGTGGCGATCAGGGCGTGACGACATCAATGTCACAATGAACATTAGCGATGTGATTTCTTGAGTAGTCTCGACAATCGGTTGCTGGGACTGCGACTTGCAATCCGACTTCCGCTGCGTTGAAGGCGTCATTGCGTGGGGCCGTGCTGGAAGGTCTGTTAGCCGAAGAACCATTCTCTCGAATGACGGCCCGATTTTCTAAGAACAGTGCATCCTGCATACTTCATTGTAGGGCGGGTATGTTCATTGACTTCAAACAAAGTCACCGCTCCCCAATCCAATATGTCCACTCACATCTCAAGAAAGGAACGCCTATGGCGAAGCAAACGAAATCATTCCGCGTTGGTCGCGTGCGTGGCGACCTCCGGGGAAAAGTTTGGTATCTTACGTACTACGATCAGGGGCGACGTCATCGTCCCCGAATCGGCGCAGACCTTGACGAAGCTCGTAGGCACGCTGCTGAGGTCAATTCGCAACTGGAAAATGGTGCTCCAGTTTCATCATCGTTTCAGTCAATCAAGATTGTCGACCTCCAGGAGCGGTGGCTTGACCATCATGAGACAGTGGCAAGATCGTCGTTGAAAACGATCTCGCGTTATCGAAGTGCAACAAACCATCTGATCGTGTTCGTAACCGATTCGCGAGTACCTGCGTCAACCGGACAATTTCGTGTCGAGCATGCTGAACTCTTCGTCAAGCATTTGCGGGCCATTCACGTTTCTCCGAATGGTCATCCTCACTCTGAAAAGCGACCGCTCCGCGATAAGGGTCTGCGTTACATTCTTGAAGTCTGCAGGTCGATGTTCCATTTCGCCTCCCAGCGACGGCACCTTCCGCCCTATGCCAGTAATCCTTTCACAGCCTTGCAGATCGATAAGATTCCGACCGAAGACTCGAAGCCGATTGAGCTATTTGACGCTGATCAGGAACGACAGTTTCTGGAGGCAGCGGATGATTGGCAGTTTCCGATCTTCGTGACACTCATGTTGACTGGGCTGCGACCGGGAGAACTGTCGCACTTGTTCTGGCCCGATGACATCGATGAGCAACTTCGGGCGGTTGTCATTCGCAACCGTCCTCAGCTCGGTTGGCAAGTAAAGACTCGGCGGGAGCGAATGATCCCTTTACATCCAGTGCTTTATCGAGTGATCAAATTGTGTACGCTCAATCGTCAGTCAGGAACATTGTTTCAGCGAAGACGTTTTACGAACTCGAAACCTCCCGCCTTGGCTGGCTGTCCAATCGAGATGTTGGAGAAAGAGCATTTACTACGAATCGATCAGAAAGAGGCGGAGTTGCAACGACAACTCTCCCGCGTTGAGCGACAGCAGGTATGTCGAACGATCTGGCGCGATGTGGGGTTGATCAAATCGGATTATCTGCGAACCAGCTTTATTCAGATCTGTGACAAGGCTGAACTGAATGGATTCACGAGCCCGAAAATGCTTCGCCATCTCTTCGCGACGACGCTGCAAGAAGGACGGGTTGATCCGCTCATCCGAAACGAATTGATGGGGCATTCAACAAATGCCACATCGCGTTCCAATCCGCTCGGAATGACGGCGACTTATACGCACACGCGACCAGCGACCATGCGAGAGCAATTGGAGCGTGCCTTGAAAGATCGTCCAGCAATTGTGATTACTGAAGAATGGCTGGCGAATCGAAATGGCTAACGATTCTCACCCAGATCGGCAACTCGCTTATGAAAAGCTTGATAGAGGGGAGCCAGCGTTGACTCGACAGCTCGCTGATGCTGTTCTCGCAACTGGTTCAGATGGGTGTATGTCGTCAGCGGCGACGTGCCGGGCGATTGCCCCATCAGATAGCGACGGTAGAAGAGCGGAACCCCCGCGTTTTCCAGTGATGTACTGAACAGATGCCGAAAGTCCTTCAGCGTCGCCTCTTTCGACCACCCCAATTTTCCTGCCACGGTTCGAAACTCCCGATCAATGTGATCGTAGTCGAGTCCACCTGCCTCTTTGAAGAGGTGCTGAGAGATTCTTGCTCGCGACGTTGCAGACGGATGTCGTTCCCTCTCGCATTGCTGTCGGTAGCGATCCACCAAATCAGTAACTGATGATGCTGGTTCTGTAACTTGCTCCCGTTCTTCAAAGATGGTTCGTCTGGTCAGCAACAGACAAGTCTCTTCTCTCGACGACGACGTCAAGAACTCATACAGTTCAGGACTGAGTGGAAGTCGCTTGTCACGCAACCCCTTTGTGTCATATCCCAGTTCTGGACGTCCGATGATACGAAGCCATTCGGTATCGAGATCCTCACGGAAAATCAGGCAGGGCTCGCTGGCCCGCAGACCAAACAGAATGATCGGCGTGAACAAATGTAGTTGAAACGCGTCGCAGTTTTGCAGGAACTTGGAGGCCATCTCGACGGTAACATCAGGATCGCCAAAAAGATCCTTCGCCCTGCGGTCCTTTCGTGTCTGGACATTCTCTCGAAACGGATTTCGGAAACCAGTCGGCAGCAGTGGGCCACTCTTTTCGCTGGTTCCCCAGCTAAACATCCCTCGTGTGACACCTATCACATATCCAATAGATTTCAGTGGTCTCGGTGTCGCATGGGGATGCCCGTTGGGAGGAACTTTCAAATTGCTCAAAAAAGCTTTGAACGAGAGCACGAATCGCTGATCGACGTTTGCAGCGTACCGATACTGCTGCTGAACTTCGGATTGCGAAACGAACTCCAAAAAGTGCTTGAGTGCTGACGAATAGCGGCCTAGCGTTTTGGGACTGATTTCGTCAGCGTCGGTGCGAGTCTGAAGCATGGCAACATAATCATCGTGTAGCTTAAGTAAAGTGAGTTTGGAGAGTCCCAATCCCGATGACTGCGAGTTCAAAAGACGCTCATCGATCTCACGTGCCCGCATGATGGCAGCCACCAAATCCCCTTCGACTCGATCCGTCAGATTGCGCTTGGCGGAAGGCTCCCACCATTGCAGGCGGTAATAGTCATTCTGACTGTAGATGCGGACTTTTTGAGGGGGATTGATTCCGCGGGGAAAGTCTTCGACTCGGTCCCATCGATGTTTGGAACGATAGCGTTTCCAATCTGAAGATTTGGATTGCGACGTGGAGTTGGGCGTTGATGACTGATTGGAAGCGTGGTTCAGGCTTGACGTGACCAGTTCTGACATTGGAAAATTAACGGCATGTTTCCAGCAAACTGCTGAGCCGGAACCATCCCGGCAGTGGAAACGAAAGCCTATCAAGTATCGATCACGCACCGATCACGCAAAGATTGGTGATTGAACCAGGACAAGTCATATCACTGAATTCGTTAAGGAGGGCAGCCATGAAGCAACTTGATTTTGCCATACGTCAGTATCAGGAGACGTCTCCCGTTCGCTCGGGGTTCGATGAAGATTCGATCAGTCGGCTGGCGGTCTGGTACGAAGAAGACATTGCCCCCGTTCTGGAAGAGTATTCTCGTCGCCCTCGGTTTCGCCGTTATGCCAGTTGGCCAATCACAGAACTCCAACACGGTGCGAAGACGGAATTGCGTGACCTGATCGAGCAAGTCGACCATTCTCTCGTTGACTGTGCGCAGGCGATCCTGGAAACCATTGCCCCCGATGAGATTCTGACCGCTATGCAAAGTGAGTTTCCTCCTGTCGAACAGGTCTCGTCGGGAACCTTCACGACAGACGGCGTCACTGACGAAGAGGAAGTTGAAAAGAGGATGGAATGGAACCGGACCGATGATCTCCTCAGGCAGCTGAATCGTTTTGCAGGGCGCCCCTGGGAGGATCTGGTCAACATCCAGGATTACTTCGGAACACAACCGAGAGTCAGTTCAGTTGAAAACGGAATTGCGATTTGTTTTGCGGACTCAATCGTCTCGTTGAATCCAAGGCTGCTGCCGATTGGAAATTTCATCGTCCGCAGCATGTGGGAGCGAATTCGTCCCTCACGAAGGCTCTTTTCGGAATCCAGAGACTACCTCAAGATGATTGGATCGAAACTCGGCAAACATCTATGGGCGAAAGTGGAGGATACTCATCGACAGTATGAATCAGATTACGATGCGCTTCAGCATGCCCTCGAAAACTTCGAAAGCAAACAGGTCACCGACGCCTGTATCGCGTTGACCCAAGTCTATGTTGCAACGAATATCAAAGCAGACGTGAGTTGGCTGGGGCTCGACTCGCAGACAGTAAAACGTGGTGCCAGTGAGATCAAAGCTCGAATGAGAAGCTTGCGCGGTCCTGAGCTTCATGATCGCATTGCAGCCCATCTCACGTGTTTACAAGACCTGTACAAGGAGGAGTCAGCAGCAACGGCTAAGCTTGAGAGGCTGATTGCTTCGCGAAGGTTGGTAGTCGATCGCGATGAGCGTCTCGTCTTCTGGGACGCAAATCCTGTTGCTGTTTCAAGAAGGCAATTGGAATTCCTGCGTTTGCTTGCAGAGCGAGTGACAACAAAACGGGCTGTGATCGGCAACGATTTGGATCCCACAGAATCCGTATCGAACTCCGCACTTTCATCGATGGTAGATCGTCTTCGCAAACGCCTCCCTCACGAGCTGTCTGCGGCGGTCAAGCATAACGGAGAGGGATACTATCTTGATCTCCCGGACAATGAAGTTTTCGTATTTGCTTCCCAGACAACCTGTGTGACCCAAGCCTGAGTTTCTAATAAATTTTGCTCTGCGTGATCGCAGCGTGATCGAACTATTTTAGTATTTGAGCCAGTGGAAGCACTGGCTCTTTTTTTATGGAAAGGAGCCTCTGATTTCTGAACAAATTCATTTGAGCGACGACGCCGCTTTTGAGCAGGATGAACAACCAACCAGTTCAGTAGACACTGGAAGACTTGCGGAACTGATCTCCAATGGCGAACACCCGTTTCCGACAGAGATCGACCTCGAGTCACAAGTCCGGTTGGCGCAGTTGGTCAGACAGCGTCGTCGTAGCAGCCTGAAGGACCTTTTCGCCAAACAAATCGCGGTGGAAATCCATCGGCACAACAGTCGTCTCAACTGAGACAGGGAGGTTCCGTTATGTTACGACCAACATTCAGTTTGACCAAGGAATATCAAGTTGTCATCTATGCACGGATGTCAGATGAAATGCAGAATCCGCGATCGCCGGATCAGCAGATCGAAGAAGTCAACAGGCTTGTAAAGAAGCTCAACCTTCCCTGGAAGGTCGTCGCGACCTATCGTGACGATGGCATCTCGGGACGCTATAAGCGTAAGCGACCGGGCTACCAACGGATGATTCGGGATCTGAAATCCAGACGTGTTCAGGCGGATCTGATCCTTGTCGACACGTTTGAACGCCTGACTCGGGCTGAGGATGCGGATGAGTTTCGACGCAAGTTGGAGAAGAATGGCATCCTCGTGCTTACCGTTGATAGCGGATTTGCTGATCCGACTTCGCGGTCGGGACGAGCGTTGTCCAAGATTGAATCGATTCGGGCGACAGAAGAAGGCTGGACAAAAGCTCACAATGTGGTCCGAGGTAAGAAAGATTCGGTACGGCTGGGATACTGGCCAGGTGGTCCGGTTCCATTCGGGTACAAGCTTGAAAGCGTCATGGTTCTTCGCAAAGGCGTCGAAGAAATTGACCATCGCATTCTCGTTCCCGATTCACAGACTGCTCCCCTTGTTCGCAGAATTTACAGTCTTGCCACAGAGCGTGGCTGGGCGGGGGTGCGAATTTTCAAGGAACTGAAGAAGTCGAAGGATTTTCCCGCCGACCAGTTACCTTCCAGTGCCGACGCTGTGACTTACATCCTCAAAAACGAGATCTACAAGGGAGAGTATGTTTGGGGCAGGAACTGCACGGGTGTGATCGACGATGTGCGTCTGCGACAGGAAGTTCCTGAGGAGGATTGGGAAAGGAACGCCGAGTTCTGTGAGCCAATCGTTGACCCAAGGGATTGGGAATTCGTTGCCAGTCAACGGGCTCAAAGAAGCAGACCCAACGATGACGACAAGTCCACGAATCTTCCCTCCGCAGCCGGAATCGCTCTGAAGTATCCACTCTCCGGACTCGTTATCTGTCGGCATTGTGGACGTTCGATGAATGCGTCATCAAGTCCAATGTATCAAACCAAGTCAGGGGAAGAACGACGGTACACCTCGTACGTATGTACCGGTTACTTGAGCGGCGTCTGCGAGAACTCTCATCGCGTGCCTGAGAAGAAGTTGCGGAAGATTGTGTTCGACATTCTGTTGTCTCAGCTGTTCTTGCGCAGCGATCAAGCAGCGTAAGCGCGCTGTCATTTGTCTCAACCACGTTCAACAGATTGTCTCTCGCACACTTGGAACTGATACATGAATAAAAACGATTTAATCACTAATCCCGACTTCATTCACTTTGTAGACCAAGTGCGTGACGAGTTGCAACAACTGCAACCGAATGAAGTGGATGTCCGCGCGGAGCTGGAGCGTGAGCATTCCGAACTTGAGGTTCGCAGCCGTGGCTGGAAGCAGTCCCTCGGCGATCCAAATCTTTCCGAAGTCCTGCGACGAGAATTGCAAGCGGACTGGGAAAGGGATCACTCCAGAATGGATGAGATTCAACAGCAACTCCATTCGTTGGCATCTCACACCCAAATTGTCGATGAACTTGTCAACCCTGAACTGGTTGCCGAACACGTCCTTCGGCTGTCAGAATCACTCTCAGGAGAGAACGCCTCCGCAATGAATGTGCTTCTCGCTCAACATATTGCAGGCATCTACTGTGATCAGGAGGGCACCATTCAGTTGTGCACCTCGAAGCTAGGCGCTTTTCCTGACGCTCTCGAATTCTTACCACTTCTGGAGATGTCTTCTGAGAGTTTCGTTCCCGACGCTGCTTGCCTGGAAGGTTCAGAATACCAATCGCAACCGCGCCGCAGAACCCGTCGCAATGTCTCGGATTCGTTTGAGGATGACGACGTGGCAATGGCCCTCAATGACTTCGCTGTGGACACACGGCGATTCAAAGGGCTGGGACCAGAATGGTTTTCGGTGACTGCATTTCAGATTCCGACGGAGCCGACTTGGCGTGAGGAACATGCTCGGGCGATTGCTGAGTGGCGCATCAAAAACGCTGCCACAATGGAAGAAACTGCTGAACATTTCGGCAAAACAGTTCCAACAATCCGAGCCGCACTTCGAGAGGCTAAGAAACAGCATGGAATCGATGCGATGGGAAAGGATATCAGTCAATCGAATAGAAAGTGCTGGGCACGCGACCATGCCATGGAAGTGGCTGAATTCCTCAAACAACCTGGAAACACTATCCGAAAAGCTGCCCAATATTTTGGGAAGTCAGAACCGACAATCTCGAAGGCCAACAAAATCGCATCACCACTGAACACGGTTAAAAAGTCAGCCGATCTCAATCCCACGAAAGAATGACTCCCATACCTCCTGAAGGAAATCTCATGCTAACAGCAAAAGACCTGGCGCTCATCAGAGCCGCACTGAAGTATTGGCGCGACGAAATGAGCGGCACCGGTTTAGATGCTTTCCGAGGTTATCTCGACGATGATGAAGACCTGGACGGTTTGCACCTTATCGATATCCCGCAACTGCGATCCGCATTGAAGAGCATGCAGATCCGATATGGTCATTGCGATGTGCAAACTGCAAGACTCTCGCATACCAATCTTTACCGGAACTTTGAAGTCGCTCTACAAACGACGCCAGACCCAAATACCGTGGTGGCGACGATTTTGTTTTGTCCCTCGACCTTGTGACTGGGCAACTCAAACCCCGTCCATCAACTCTGCCAGAGTGATTCCCAACGTCTCGGCAATCAATTCAATGTTTCTCAAGGCGACATTTCTTTCGCCCCGTTCGATTCCGCCCACATAGGTGCGATCAAGCCCACAAGCATAGGCAAAGTTCTCCTGTGAGTAGCCCTGCTCTTTACGCAGCGTCCGCACCCTCTGCCCAAATCGCTTCAGAATGTCCGCTCGTTTTTTCGCCATTCAAGCATTGGACAGTTGACGACGACGATTGCACCACGGACTATAAGTATCATTGCGACGTGACGATTACTGTACTCTTCACGTCTTATCAAACAATTCTAATTCAACAAAGGAATCTCATGACAAATACAGAACGCGCCTGGTATCAGGACGGTTGGATCGTTTTATTTGTTGTCTTGATGGGAGGTACCATCATCGTCCCCGTGGGGTCTCAACTCTACCGGCAATGGGAATACGAGCAAAAACCGTATGTCGTTCCCCAGATCACTGGACGAGTAGAGCGGCCGGTTTTCGGTCAGCCAAAACTGATCATCACAGCCTGGCATCAGCACGCCGGTGATCTCAGGAATGGATTGTTCGTGGTTTCGCTCAACCATAAAAAGGACGAGCATTCGAAGAATGAGAACAGACGCATACACAGTTTCGAACTCTGGAAACCGAACAAGGAAAACGCTTTGGAATTTACCTTTCCTTTATCCCATGACGAGGTTGCCGAAGAAATTCCGATGTCGTTCCTCCTGACAGCCAAGAACATCAAGAGACACTTCTCTGTGGACTCTTGGCTCATCGATAATTGGAAATCCAATAAGACCGAATAGCATTTTGACATCGATATTCCAATTACTGGAGAAGGTTGCATTGCTTGCAAGCGAACTCATACGTTGGAAGCTCCTACCTGCTATTTCCTGCCACGAGGTGATCTTAGATGATGACCTTGTGGCAGGAGAGTCGTCCGAAATATTCACAATCCCCAACGCCCACAATTTTTTTTAGCTATTAGGTGATTAAGCATGCTTAATCATTAAATGGCAAACGTTACGCCACTGAGACGGAAGTCGCCGTTAGCGTTTTGACTGAGTGAATGAGAATGAAGACTTGGTAAGTGTTCGTGAACGCTTCTGCAAGACACTGGTTCTGATCGCCATTTTGATCGACAAATGTGACACGACGACGTCCAGACATCCTTTTTCCGTTCATTGGAATAGCTGCACCAATCTCATCACTTGGAGAGAAAAATGGGGGCCAATTCAAATCACCGAACTGTTCTTGAAAGCTCGTGGATGATAGGGTTCTTCGAATCTGACAGGTAAAGCCAAGTTCGGAATGAAGTTCTGGTCTTTCGAGTACGAGCACCATGCATGCACGGGGATGGTTTGAAACGTAGCGCCTGATCGACGAATAGACAGACGCACCATATTGCTTACTTAATTGGACCGGGACCAAGATATTAAATGGCTGCTCTGAAGACTCTTGAGTGAAACTGTCGAGTTGAAATATGACTTCAGTGGCAAAAGAATTCGCTTCGCGTTCAAACTCTTCTGCAACTTCAGGCGCGATTGTCATCTCACAATCTTCCGTGACGGCATACAGATCTTTTTGCCAAGGAAGGACTGCATGCGCGGTCTCGTGCAATTTCAGAAAGGGTAACTTTGCGACGTGCACAGCCTTATCAAGGTAAACGATTCGTGAGACAACATGGACGACCCCCAGAATTTTTGTCAGAGCACGACGAACGGTTTTTCCAGCCTTACGGCGTAATTGCTTTAAAAGACCTTCGTCTGCAAGGTCCTCGGAAGCAACTAACAGTTCCGCCGCTGCCATCACATCATCGACAGGCGTGGGAAAGACCCCCAAGGCATCTGCTTTTTGGAGAGCCTGTTCTGCCTGCTGGCGAATGAGGCGCTGTTGTCGGGGGCTCAATGAGCAATCATCCGGTTGAACCACTTTTTCCCTTCCTTGTTCTCAGAAATGCTAAATACTCGAGGAGTTTGTCTTCCTCGTCTTCAGTCAAATTTTCATTTGCGAATGTCGCGACTCGACCATGACGCTCCTCATTGCGCGATATCGAAGCGAGTCCAACCGACTTGGATTTAGGTTTCAAATACCCCACTTTTTCCATCAGTTTCTCATAGGGAACTGAATATGCCTCAGCCAGAGCGTGCAACACGCTCGGAGATGGCTTGGCAATCTTATTATTCTCAAGTTGAGACAGATATGCGTTCGAGACTTCCTTCTCCGTTGCCTCTTCGACTTCTCGCAGTGTCATTTGTTTCATGCTGCGGATGTGAGACAAATAATCGCCGAGGGATTGATCTGAGGTCGAAGAAGCCGCCACCTGCTTGCCTGTTTTCGCAGACTTCTTAGCCATGACATGCTCCTTTTCTTGGTGCTTCTAACGCTCATCGTATCGCCAAATGCTTCATTCCGCAAGCAATGCTAAGTTCTTGCTTGACATATTTAGCAGTGCGTTGTACACTGGGCGTATTGTTGGGCGCGAAGCTCAAAAATCACCTAATTGAAGGAGGTCAACAATGATGACAACGAACCAAATCTGTGGTGTGGCAAAGTGGGGCGCTGCGGTCGATGACACCCCCGTACCGATGCCACAAAGCGTTGTACCCGTCGTGGTATTGCGGGCGCAAGCTGGAATTGATGACGAATTCGTGCTTGTGCGAGATCACAACTCGCCGAACGATACAGTTTTTAGAGACGATGAAACTATCGACCTGAGTGAAGGAAATGTCTTCTACAGTCTCAGACGCTGTGAAGTGTCTCCGCGAGACGCTTGTAAGAGTGCACCCAAGCTGGCAGTCTTTGTTGATGATCGAATGGAAGTTGTCACGCGTCCCAAACAGACTGGTAAGAGCATTCTCCAGCTTTTCGGCTTTCCCCTGAATATCAAACTGTATCGCGATTTCGAAAGCCCAGAAGACTCAATGATTCCTCTTGAGCGAGAGGTCTTATTCCGGGAGGGACCGGTCTTCTATTCGCGTCAAGGAGGAGGCGGATTAAAGGTCATTATCAATGCCAGACCGTTTACAGAAGAGGACGGAGTGAAGGAGGAGATGACTGGATTGGAGATCGCGAGTTTGGTTTATCCGGAAAACCCAGAGAATACCCGCATTTGGTCCCTCGAAGGCGAGAAGCGACCTGTCGACCATTCGGAAACAATCGAGATCAAGAACTGTACGAAGTTTGAAGTCGTTCGCAAAGATGTGACGGGAGGATTCGAGCTGACACGTCTTCAGCGTGAAATTGCCGTACTGGCCCAAGGTGAGGCAAAAGTATCATTGGTTGAATCTCCTTCGGCTGTCGTCTATCACGATTTGAGTGTCATGTCTGGACTTCCCGTTGAGGAGACAGATGTCCTGGTGTTGATTCCGGGGGGATATCCCGGGCAAATGCTCGATGGAGCATTCCTTCCTGTCGACTCTCCTTTGCTGGGATGCGTGAAAGGGAGTCCGCAGGATCAGATTGTCGAGGCAGTGGGGCAGAGATGGAAACTCGTCAGTTATCACCCGCACACAAATGGAATCGGTCCTGCTTGGGATCCCACCCGTCACGGTATTCACACTTATCTCGGAGAAATCCTGTCATGGCTACACGACGCGAAATAGTAGACCCAGAATTTCCCGATATGCAGGACTCCGAATACTGTGTTGTCCGCATTCGTCGAGCTGATCTTGCACAATTGGAAAAGCACCTTTTTCAAAGATATCCATATCGAGAATGGGGAACGTTTTTTCGATTTGGGTTTCGACGCACGTCTTGGGGAATAGCAATCTGTTTTGTCGATGGGCTCTGGCCGCAAGCTGGTGAACTTGATAGACAGTCCGATCTGACGCACTTCCACGAAGACTACGCCCGGCGTGCATTCCATGCCGCCGCAAATAGCGAAGGTTTGGCGGTCGGAGTCATTCATTCTCATCCAGTTGGGTGTCACGTTTCGCCAAGTGAGCTTGATGACGACATGGATTCTTATTTCGGACAGGAAGTGTCATCCTTCAGTAACGGGAATCCGTATTGCAGTTTGATTCTCGAACGAAGTGACCGAGGTGGGCTGACATTTTCTGGTCGGGTATTTGATCGTGGACGATGGTTGCCGGTGCATGCATTGATAAGCGTTGGTCAACAAGTTGACCGATGGCAGTCTAACTTGCTGCCGATCGATGAAAGGATTCCGGAGCCGTACGAAGAGTCAACAACGGATCGCTTGCAAGCGATCATGGGGGCACCATCGAAGGAGCGGCTTGCCAAAGCAGTGGTTGGCGTCATCGGATGTAGTGGCACTGGATCCCCCGCAATCGAAGTGTTGGCTCGTGCTGGTGTGGGTGAATTCATCCTTCTTGATCCTGACAAGTTATCTCCATCAAACCTAGAGCGGGTGCATGGAAGTGAATATCGTCATCTTCAGTTTGAGCAAATGCCGTTTAAGGTCGCTTTGATGCGAGAACTGATTCTCTCAATCAATCCCAACGCCAAAATAACAGCCCTCGCTGGAAACTTGCTGCATGCTAATGCGGTCGATGAAGTCGTTCGTTGTGACCTCATTCTGGGCTGCACGGACAGCGTCCATGGGCGAGTGGCACTTGATGAACTCTCTCGTCACTATTTGGTCCCTGTCATCGACGTTGGTGTGGTGATGGATGGAAGCAGTGGTCAGGTGACGGAGCAATTAGTCAACGTGTCTTGGTTTTGTCCAGGCGAATCATGCATTTTCTGCCGAGGCGCAATCAACACCGATCACATGAACTACGAACTCATGTCTGACGCGGAGCGATCAACTAAGGAGCAAGCTGCAGCGGACGCTATCCTTCGAGGTGATGAGGTGGATCAATACTGGAAGGGACGCCCCCCTCAGCTACACACCGTCGGGTATTTAACAACCATGGCGGGTTCGCTGATGGCAGGTTATGTTGAGGGCATCCTGACCGGTTGCTTTCAGATGCCTCATGTGGAGATGCAGTTCGACATCGGGCATCCGTATTTCGGATTCGTCGAATCTCCGTTGAGAGTGAGAAACGACTGCAACTGCCAACAGCATCTCGGTTGGGCTGGTGCCGCAACTCCGTTCAAGAATGTCTCACTCCCACCACATTGGTCACAACGTGCCGTACGACTTTAACCTTTGCATTGGGGGTCGATCTATCGAATGGAATAACTCAGGGCTGCTCGGGATTTGCGGCGTATCGAGTTGCTTATTAAATCTCGCTTGCCACGAACCAGACAGAAATATTATGCAGCCGTCGTCGTCAAATGCGGTCTCCACCATCACTATTCGTGGAAGGTATTGCTTGGGGAGATTGGCAGCAACAAAATCTTATGAGTGCAGGTCCCCGAGTGAATTCCGACCGTCACCGTCTCACGGGGCTCGTTTGCCTCAATTCATAGATTCAATTGACCAGAGCGTAAATTCGATCTATGATCAACCATTCGCTTAATCGCTTCCAATCGCCTGAAGGCACAATGCAACGTACCATCTCCCTACTCCTGATTCTCCTGCTGCTTGTGAGCCAGAGTTTTGTCTCTGCTCCTCATTCGCATGCCGGTTCGTCAGTTGAGGAGCCAGTTGGTCATGCGGCTCGACCACATGCGCATCTATGCCATTCAGGTCACCGGCACACGTCCTCTGATCAGCGGGAGGATGATTTCGAGCCTGTAGTTATGGCTGCAGGCGAATGCCCCGATCATGATTCCGACGCGATTTACGTCGATGACCTGCATCTCGTGAGCAACAGTTACACCGTGCATCTTGTTCTGTCTCAGTATGCAGTCTTGTTCGTCGAGCTGGATGATTCGACTGACGGGGGAGCATCGAAGACTGCGGTTTCTTCGGTCGCTTGGCGAACTTCGCGCCCCCGTTGCGCGCTCTATCTGCAGAATCTCTCGATTCGCTGCTAAGTCTCTTCGCAGCCCCCGTCACGGATTTGCTCGTGCATCGGTCGGCTGCCTTCTTTCTGTCAACCTTCTCTGACCGTCTCACGTTTCCGTAATTGGAATGCGTTTAGAACTCGTCTGAGAAGCGTTTTCTTCAACCCATTTTCGTGTTCGCATCTCCATGGATTGGAAACATCCATCGTTGATCGCGACTTTGAGGTTCGTCATATGCGTTTCTCGAAATCATTACGCCTACTGAGTGGCGCGGTCCTCGTAGCGGGTCTTAGTGCAGCTGCATTTTTCACTCGCGACCAATGGAGACCTCTATTCGCACAAGCTCCTAAGGAATTGCATGTTGAGGATTCTGCGGCTCCTGTTGAAGAGCCAAAAGTTCTCAAACTCTCGATGCAGGCACGCAAGAATCTTGGTCTCTCGGCGAAGCCGGCCAAACCACAAACGTACTGGCGAACCATTCAAGTTCCCGGCGAAATCGTCGACCGTCCTGGACGATCTGACCGTGGTGTTACCTCCCCAGCAGTGGGTGTTGTGTTAGAAGTTCACGCTTTTCCAGGAGAAATCGTTCGTCCGGGAGATCAGCTGCTCACTCTACGACTGTTCAGCGAATACCTGCAAAAGACACAGAAGGACTTATTCAGTTCCAACAAGGAAATCGAACTCGTTCAAGAACAGCTCGACCGCCTGAGACCCTTAGCGGAGACAGGTGGCATCCCAAAGACGAAGGTGATTGATCTAGAGAATCAACTGCGTCGACAGCAAGCGGTCATTCAGGCTCATCGGCAGGATCTTCTAACTCGCGGATTGAGTCCGCACGACATCGAGAAGGTCGCGGAGGGCGAATTTATCTCAACCGTTGAGGTTGTGGCGCCGCCACCGGTTCAGATTGCAGAACGGGAGAAGTCTTCCCCGATCCAACTGACAGCATTTCAGCAGAGTGACGACCAGAAAGAGGCGTTTGCTTATGAAGTTCAGCAGTTACATGCCGAACTCGGGCAACAGGTTCAGGCCGGGCAATTGCTCTCCACTCTATCTGACCACAGTGCCCTCTACATTGAAGGGCACGCCTTCAAACGCGAAGCACCGTATCTGGAACGGGCCGCTCAAAATGGCTGGGACATTGCCGTTGAGTTTGCGGAAGATGTGGACGAACACTGGCCTGCCTTGGAACAGTCATTCGAGATCCGCTACCTCTCGAATTCAATCGACAGCGAAAGCC
The DNA here is from genome assembly GCF_048270125.1 of Thalassoglobus sp. Classification (NCBI taxonomy): domain Bacteria; kingdom Pseudomonadati; phylum Planctomycetota; class Planctomycetia; order Planctomycetales; family Planctomycetaceae; genus Thalassoglobus; species Thalassoglobus sp. Next base: position 292,423 of record NZ_JBLWTN010000007.1, read on the forward strand.
GGACATTTGATTTCTTCGTCCCGTTATCCAATCAGGCTCGCTCTTATGAAAAGAGCGGGGAGACTTTTATAGTCTGGCGATTTCGTCCTGGACAGCGAGTGCGACTGCATGTCCCGGTCGAACAAATGACTGACGTGATGGTTCTTCCCAGCGGAGCTGTCGTCCGTGAAGGGCCGGAAGCGTATGTCTTCCAGCAAAACGGTGACCTGTTTAATCGACTTCCGGTTCAGGTTCTCCACGAGGATCGATTGAACATCATTATTGCCAATGATGGGACGATCACTCCGGGACTTTATCTCGCACAAGGGTCTGCTGCTTCATTGAATCGGGTCCTAAAAGCCCAGGCAGCCAGCGGCATGCGTGCCGACGTTCACGTACATGCGGACGGAACCGTCCACGCCAGCCATTGAGGGAAACACTATGTTAAATGCTGTCATTCGATTCGCGCTCCATTACCGCATGCTCGTTGTTGTTATCAGTATGGCCATGCTGGTGTATGGCTCGTATCTCGCAACACAAATGCCGATTGATGTCTTCCCCGACCTCGATCGGCCGCGCGTTATTATTATCACGGAATGCCCTGGTCTGGCCACTGAGGAAGTTGAAACACTTGTCACGCAACCGATCGAGATTGCGTTACTCGGGGCCAGCGGAGTGCAAGCCGTTCGGAGTCAATCGACTGCCGGTCTAAACGTGATCTACATCGAATTCGACTGGAACACCGACATCCGCGCAGCCCGACAAACCGTGCAGGAGAGGCTCGTCACATTGGATGCCATTTTGCCGGAAGGCATCCTCCCCCAAATGACGCCACCGGCGTCGATCATGGGGCAAATTGTCGTCGCGGGGATCTATCGTCAGCAAGGCCCGGATGAGGGCGAGTTGTACCCTATCGGCAAAACAGGATTACTCGCTGAATTAGCGCCGCAATCAGGTGAGCAAGAAAAGATTCAGGTATGGCAACCTGTCGATCGACATCGACAGGCGACTTGGGAACCAGTCTCTGTTGACAATGTTTCCTGGGAGGCAGTTGAACCGATCAAGGAGGATCTTCCGATACAAGACGATCCTCAATCGACCGATGATCGTCAGGCAATCGTCACGATTGATGGAACGGAACACATCGTTGATTTCCCATCGGAGGCATCGAGGCGTTTGGCGCTCAGGACCATTTCAGACTGGGTCATCCGTCCTCGCATTCTCAAAGTGACTGGCGTTGCTGAAGCCTTTATTCTCGGTGGTGATCGGAAGCAGTATCAAGTCAGGATCAATCCGGCGGCGTTGCTGGAATACGGAGTGACACTCCAGGAGGTCGAGCAGGCCCTCAAAGAAAGTAACATCAACACGAGTGGCGGCTTTGCCGTCAAAGGAGAAACCGAACGGCCCATTCGCGTGCTTGGGCGATTGGGACCGGAACCGGATCGAGTGGTCCACGATCTCAAACAAATTCCAATCAAAGCGAACGCCAAGCGATCTGTCTTGCTGGGACAGGTTGCGAATGTTGTGGAAGGGGCCGAATTCAAACGGGGTGATGGCAGTGTCAGCGGACGGCCCGGTGTTGTGTTCACAATCGTCAAGCAACCTCACGTTGATACACGCGGCTTGACCGATCGACTGGAGCAGGCATTTGCTGAAGCCGAAGACTCGCTGACAGCGGACATTGTGATCAACTCAGAACTGTTCCAACTCCGCAACTTCATTGATCGCGGAATCTTCAACGTCGCCGAAGCGTTGGTGATTGGGGCTGTATTGGTCATTATCATTCTGTTTCTATTCCTGCTTAATTTTCGTACGACATTCATCACGCTCACCGCGATCCCCCTATCGCTGGTCATCACCACGCTAGTGTTTCGCGCAATTGGATACCTCTCCGGCACCGAACTCTCCATCAATGTCATGACATTAGGCGGGATTGCCGTAGCGATGGGAGAGCTAGTCGACGATGCCATCGTCGATGTCGAAAACATCTTTCGACGGCTCAAAGAAAACAACAGCTTGGAAACACCGCGACCGGCAATACAAGTGGTCTACGAAGCCAGTAAAGAAATTCGCAGCGCCATTGTCTTTGGAACGGCAGTTGTGATTCTAGTCTTCTTACCGCTATTTGCTCTGTCCGGTGTGGAAGGCCGCTTGTTCACTCCACTGGGCGTCGCATACATCGTTTCCATTCTGGCTTCACTATTAGTGTCTCTTACGGTCACACCAGTGTTGTCATACTACCTGCTACCACAATCAAAGGCAGCGCACGCTGAACACGATGGAATCCTTCTTCGGTCAATGAAGTGGCTGGCCAGTTATCTCATTCGCATCAGTATGGCAATGCCGACGTTGCTGTTGCTGATCACATGGATCGCAGTCGCGTTCGCCGGTTGGCAGATGGCGCAGCTCGGCAAAAACTTTCTCCCGGAATTTGATGAAGGAAGTATTCAAATCAATGTCACATTGCCGCCCGGCTCATCGCTGGATGCCTCCAATCAAGTCGCTGGTCTCATTGACCAAAAACTTCAGGAGATGCAGAAAACGGAAAAGAACCCAGACGGCGCAATCCTCCACTTCGTTCGTCGAACTGGTCGAGCGGAAATGGATGAACACGCCTCACCCGTGAATGCAGGTGAGTACATTCTCAGTATGAATCCTGAGAGTCATCACGAACGCGAAGAGATGCTCAAAAAACTACTCGACGAGTTGGGGGAAGAAGTTCCCGGCGTTGATTTGGAAATCGAACAACCGCTCGCTCACTTGATCAGTCACATGGTTTCCGGTGTCTATGCTCAGATCGCCATTAAAATTCACGGTGACAACCTCGATGTGTTGCAACAGTTGTCAGAGCAGGTCAAATCAACAGTGCAGAACATCGACGGAATCACCCCGCCGGTCATCGAACCGATTCGTCAGACGGAAGAACTTCATATTCAACTGCGAACCGATGATCTTGCCTTCCACGGAGTGACAAGGGCGTATGTCGCTACCGTTCTGCAGACCGCTCTGCAAGGCGAAGTCGTTTCGCAGGTTCTTGAGGGGCAACGCAGATTTGATCTACTCGTGCGTCTGGAAGAAGACTACCGCACCGATTACGCCAACCTCGGACGGTTGCGCATTGACCTTCCCGATGAGCGCGGACAAATCGAGTTGCGCGAACTCGCTGACATCGGTCCAGGAACGGGACCGAATGCAGTCAACCGAGAGAATGCCAGACGTCGGATGGTCATCCGTGCCAATACTCAGGATAGGGACTTGGCAAGCGCCGTTACTGAAATTCAGCAGCGCGTCGATCGTCAGGTCAATTTGCCCGAAGGTTACTTCATTGAATACGGCGGTCAATTCGAGAGCCAACAACGAGCCACTCGTACAATTGCGATCCTGGCTGCGGTCTCGGTGATCGGCATGTTCGTCGTATTGATGATTCTCTTTCCGTCAGTCCGAATTGTTTTGCAACTGTTGAACGCCTTACCCACGGCCTTCATCGGAGGTGTGCTGGCGTTGGTTCTCACCAACCAGTCATTGACCGTCGCGAGTCTCGTCGGATTTATTTCTCTGGGAGGGATCGCTGTTCGTAACGGCATTCTGCTGGTTACACACTATTTCCATTTGATGAAGAAGGAAGGCGAAGGCTTCAGCAAGGAAATGATTCTCCGTGGCAGCCTGGAACGGCTGGCCCCCGTCTTGATGACCGCGCTGACCGCAGGGATGGGACTACTCCCGCTTGTACTCGGTGGTCAAGAGCCGGGCCGTGAGATCCTGTATCCCGTCGCGACAGTGATCCTGGGAGGGTTAGTGACATCAACATTCTGCGAGTTTTTGATCCATCCCGGCATTTTCTGGAGATTCAGCGGGAAAGACGCCCTCGCTTTGGCCCGACAAGGAGACTCAAACGATCACATAATCCCATAAATCAAATGTCGAAGAAACGATTCACAAAAAGCGTCCAGTAAAACTTCTCTTTCTGTCTATGCAAAGTCGTGTAGACGTCACTCACATTAGACCAAGGTTATAACAATGAAGAACTCTCGTAGCTCACTGTTCACAGTTGCAGTACTTACATCCTCGATGCTGGTTGGCTGTCAGAATGAGCCTGCCGAACAATCGGCCTCTCAGGAAACAAACGCATCGTCCGAATCGGACCATGGTCACCCGCATGAAGGCGAAGGAGCACATGGACATGGTGCCGGCCCACATGATGGAACTGTCGCCGACTGGGGAGGCGGGAAGTATCACGTCGAATTCACGGTCGATCATGATAAAAAAGAGGCGACCGTCTATGTGCTCGGCAGTGATGAGAAAACGCCCGAACCGATTGCTGCGGAAAATATTCTGTTAACAATCAAAGAGCCCAAACTCCAGACAGAACTTCAGCCGGTTCCCCTCGAAGGCGAGACCGATGGTAAAGCCTCGCGGTTTGTAGGCACACATGATGGGTTAGCGACTGTCATGGAGTACGAAGGCACGATCAGCGGAGAAGTTGACGGCACGCCTTACGCCGGGAATTTCAAAGAGGAAGCCCACGATCACGAATAAGCGACATTTCAGAATTCAGAAGAACTCGGGAGAGAAACTATGTGGTGGATAGCCGTCATTGCGGGACTTATCGTCGCTGGCGTTTCCCAGCTCGCCGAGCGCTTTCCACGACTGGGAGCGCTTCTGCTGACCCTGCCAATCATCAGCATCGTTGCGTTTGTTGCCGTGTGGAACAAGGAGCAGGATCTCACGACTGTCTCCCGCCTCGCGCGGGAGACACTCATTCTTGTTCCACTCGGTCTCCCGTTTTTCATCCCACTCGCAGTCTCTGATCGCCTTGGCCTGGGATTCTGGAGTTCGTTTGCCCTCGGCGTTCTTCTCGCTTCAGCGACAATCAGTCTTTGGTTTTGGCTGGGCCCAGAAGCGACGAAATAGGGGATTGTCGTACTTCTCAGTCTAAGTTGGTGGGAGATCGGCTTCAGATTGATCGTTGTGATGAAACTCACGAGGTCGTGAGCGACTGACCGCAGCAGAAACTTTCGGCACGGTTCCCACTATGCCTTCTGCTCGCAGTCAGTCAGCTCCGTTTCCATAAAGAATAGCCCGAATCGAATGAATTTCCCGATCGTCTGTCACATTTACGGATGTCGGGAGGGGCGACTGGAAAACATATTGAAAGAACGAACTTTGATCCAACGGGACTCAGTGCAGAACTTATTGAATAGCATCAGCTCGGGTGATTATTCTGCCAAGTGAAAAGTGTTCATATACACCTCGATTTATCAACATCTACAGAATCATCCATCGAGCCTTGTTTGCTGATAGCACAAGTATGATGGGTTGCTCGTGGGAGCGAATCAACAATACATAAAATTGACCATTTCAAGGAATCCGAGAGTTTAGGCATTTCTCAATTTCTCACGGAAGATTCTACTTCACTCGAATTTACTCAAACCGTTTGATATCATCAGGATCGGGACAAAAAAGAAATGGAGGGCTTTCAATGAACGTGGTGGGATGCACGTGATGATAACACATGTTGAGCTGGGCCTATGCAACTCACCAAATTACTGGTCTATTTTGATACTTCACCAGCGTTGAGCTTGCTGCGGTCATCGAACGCGCCATTCATTATTGATTTTCTCAATCAGCAGTTCAAACAGGGCGAACGGATTTCCTGGGCTCATTCTGATCTCGTTACCGCTTTGATCGCTTACCAAGAGAATTTGCAAGAGACTGATCCCGGAAAACTGCCGTCTCGCGCAGATGCTTATCTAGCTGAGTGGTGTTCCAGCGAAACTCGGTGGCTCAGACGATTTCTGGAAGCGGATGCAGACGAACCAAGCTATCAGCTGACTCCACATACTGAAGACGTTGTTGCGTTTCTGGATCTTGTTCTTGGTAAGGATCTCAATTTCGTCGGAACCGAATCCCGACTCAAGCTTGTGATCGACTTACTCGCGAATCTGGTTGTCGGTTCGTCAGACGATCCCGAAACTCGCTTGCAGCATCTGCGTAATGAACAGAAGAAAATCCAGGATGAGATCACTCAGATCAAGCAGGACGGTGTTGTTGCGACATATCGACCTGATCAAATTCGAGATCAGTTTGCTACCGCTGTTTCAATTCTGAAACAGTTGCAGGGAGATTTCCGCGCTGTCGAGGAATCGTTTCGAGACATTACACTCGAAGTCCAACAGCAGCAAGTCGCTGGGCTCGCAGCTCGCGGTGGGATTCTTGAATACGCACTCAACGCAGAAGATGTCCTCAAGAAAGACGATCAGGGCGTGAGCTTCTATGAGTTCGTGAACCTCATTCTGTCGCCAGTACAAACTGAACAGCTCGAACGGATCATCGCTGAGATTCGCAAGATTCCTGAACTGAGCAACCAGCAGGAAGGAATGGAGACGGTACGTGGAATGGTCACTTTGCTGCAACGTGAGGCAGAGAAAGTCATGCGGACCAACCAACGCCTTTCCACGACCTTGCGACGCCTGCTGGATGTGGAGGCTCACGCAGAGCGACAGCGAGTTGCGCAGCTTCTTCAGGAGATCCGAGGGTTGGTGGTTTCGCTGGACGACCAGCATGACTGCGAAGATGTCGGTTTGACGGTAGAAGTCAATGCAGCGGTCGATTCACCGTTTCGTCGCACGTTCTGGACGGAGCCGACCAAGCTGGAGGTGGTCGACCTCACTGAATTCCAACCGGATGAAGCCGAAAGAACGGGTGTCTTCAAGCAGTATGCAGCCATGCATCGCCTGGACTGGAGTGCGATGCGAAACCATATTGATGAGTTACTGAACCTGAGACCTGCTCCGACTCTTGCGGATCTGCTCGATGAGTATCCACCGACCTCGGGAGCGGTCGAAGTTCTGGGTTATCTGCAAATCGCGAAAGATGACAATCATCACATTGATGCGACAGTCGAAATTCCATTATCGATTCCACCGATCCAGGGCAAGGGAAACTGGATCGAGGTGCGGGTTCCATTGGTCACCTTCTTGAACAAGAGGAGGCATGGTCATGCGTGAAGATTTCCCGAAATTTCAAGAGTTCAGCATTCCGGCAGTCCTGTTGTTACGCGGGGTCGTCTATGCAGAAGATGAACGCGTTTGGAACCTGCTCCTATCGAATACCTCTCGGTTAACTGACTACTTTTCTCGGCTGGGGCTTGTCTTAATTGTCAACGAGTCCGAAGGCATGGCGTTCCTCCGCCAGATGTCCGATGAAGAAACGCCTGAGGGGTATGATGTCATACCCAAACTCTTCCACACTTCGCGACTGAGTTACAAACAGTCGATCCTGTGTGTTCTTCTGCGCGAAGAGTACCGACGCTTCGAAGAGGAAGAGGCACACGACGAGAAATGCGTGGTGGACGAATCTGCATTGTTTGACCAATGGAAAGCCCTTCGTCTCTCCCCAGGGGATGACGTAAAACATCTCAAGGAGATGCGGGCCACCTTCAAGCGACTGGATGACTTCGGATTCGTGCGCAGATTCAGCGATGATCCACCGACATGGGAAGTCCGTCGCATTTTGAAGGCACGTCTCCCAGCCGCAGAACTGGAGAGTTTGAAAGATCAACTGCTCGTGAAAAAAGAAGAACAGGCAACGAGTCGGATCAGTCTGGACGAGGAGATTGAATAGTGCCAAACATAAATACTCAGAGTCAGCCCGATACCCAGAAATGGTCTGTATTCCAGCTAAAACGTTTGGAGTGAATGTATGATGAATCAAGCGAACGCACTTTTTGACAAATCAGACTACGTGTCAGCCACGTTTTCGCAGTCTTCGGGGTTTCGCTTGAAGCGACTCGAACTCTTGAATTGGGGGACATTCGACCAGCAAGTTCATACGGTTTCTCCAGAGGGACAGTCGACACTGCTGGTCGGTCAGAATGGTTCGGGAAAATCGACACTGGTCGATGCAATTTTGACGTTACTGGTCAAGCCTGGTGTCCGCAATTTTAACGTTGCTGCAGGTGCCAAGAAACGAGAACGGACAGAGCGAACGTACTTCGAAGGAGCCTTTGACCGAAATGCGGATGGAGACAGTAATGGGATCAAGACTCGCTGCTTGAGATCGAAAAAGAAACACTATTCGGTCCTCCTGGCATGTTTCCAGAACAATGACGACGGAGCAGCCTTCAGCTTGACGCAGGTTTTGTACTGGAATGGGCAGAAAGTTGACAAAATTTACTGTTTCTCGGATGGCGACCGAACGATTACTGGTGATTTCTCACAACTGGACTCCAGCGATGGAATTCTTAAGGCCATCAAAGATCGCGACTTTAAGGCAACAAAGTCATTCACGGAATACGAAGGCTGGTTTCGGAAAATCACGAAAGTGAAAAAGAAGGCCATGGATGTCTTCAATCAGACCGTGGCTGTCAAGGACATTGAAAATCTCAATGAGTTCATCCGCAATCACATGCTGGAACCGCATAACTGGTCAGAGCGTCTGGAAGCATTGCTGGCGCACTTCACTCAGTTAAATGAGGCTCATGCGAGTTTAATAAAAGTCCGTGACCAGCAAGCCCTGTTGGAACCCGTTGCCAAACACGGTCAGGAGTACACCAGATTCAACGTGAAGCTTGATAAAGCCATCAGGAAATCCCAGGGGCTGGATGCGTTCTTCGCGCAGAAAACAATTGAGGTCTTCGAACCGGCCCTCAAAGATTTTCAACAGTCACTCGTTGAAGTGCGCGAACGAAAGAAAAGTTTCAAGCAAGAGCTTGATAGAGTTGAAGAAGAGCAACGACGCATTAAGAACGAGATCGAAAATGAGGGTGGTGATCGACTGAAGATGATTCCGTTGCTGATTGACAATGCCTCTTCTGAGTTAAAGCGGAAACGAGAACGGTACGACCTGTACCAAAGTGCATTGACTCGAACTGAATTGAACACGCGTGTGACGTGTGAATCTGACTTTCAGAAAGTGCAAGAGTTCATTTCAGATCAACGCGGTCAACTTGAAGCAACGATCAAAGCATATGAGGAGAACAGAACGGACCTAGTCATAAGTCGTGGTCAAGTCCGCCAAGAGCGGAGCGAGTTATCAATCGAGTTGGCGAGTCTCGAAAGACAAAAAGGAAACCTTCCCGAATGGTCCGTTTCGCTGCGAGAGGGTATCTGTCAGGAATTGGGGCTGAGTGAGAAAGAGTTGCCGTTCGTCGCGGAACTCATCGCAGTGCAGGAGAACCAGCGAGAGTGGGAATCATCGATCGAAAAAGTCTTGCACAGCTTCGGTCTCAGCCTCCTAGTTCCAGATCGATATTATCACATGGTGAGTCGTCATGTTGAGCAGACCAAGCTCATTGCACGAGGACGCGGACAACGCCTCATTTATCTGCGGATCAGTGAGCATGCAACCTTGCAGAACACGACCGATCTCGATCCGGCTTCCATGCTTGGCAAGTTACGTTTCAAGGAAGGTCATTCATTATTGCCCTGGGTCAAGGCTGAGTTGGCTTCTCGTTTTGACTACCGCTGTTGTGAGTCAATTGGAGAATTTCAACAGGCATCTGGCTTAGCGATGACACTATCGCGGCATGTGAAAACTGGAAGTAAACGCCACGACAAAGATGATCGCGATCAACTTCTCAACAGAAGAAACTTCATCCTGGGTTGGGATAACAAGGACAAGAGACAACAGATCACCGCGAGAATCGCCGAGCTTGAGGAAAGCGATCAGCAAACGACTCAGAAGATCGCAGCCATTGATACTGACCTCGGTGCTATCCGAAACCGCATTCATGCTTGGAATGACCTGCAAGCATTTAGTGGTTTCTCAGAGATTGATTGGAAACGGGATCAGCAGACAATCGATGACTTGAAGGCTGAGAAGAAGACCATCGAAGAGAATTCCGATGCCATTCAGTTTCTTCGGGAACAGGCTGCAAAGTTGTCCTCCCGTCGCAAGGGATTGGAGTCTCAGAGAGACGAGTCCATTCGTGATGAAAGCGGACTTGAGCGGTCAATTCAAGACGCGGAGAAGCTCATCCTCAACGCGGGGAATACGATCAACGAATACAAGAAGAACGATGTTTGGGATCAATTCCAGTCCACATTTGAAGAGTTGGAATCTTCCGTCGATGAAAGTTGTTTTTCCATCGAAGCACTTCTCCAAACACAAGATTCTCTCCGCAAAAGTTTGGAGAAAGAGCAGATCGCACTGCGTAAAAAGCTCGACCCCATCGAAGAGCAGTTGACGCAGGTCATGTCGAAGTTCACCAGGAAGTTTCCCGAGGAAGCCGACCTGCTTCCGCGAGTTACGTATCTGGACAGTTTCCTTGGATTGCGTCAGCGAATCATTGATGAGGATCTGCCACGACATACAGATCGCTTCAAAGAACGACTCAATGACACAGTGACCCGAGAAATTGGTCTGTTCCGAGCCACCCTGGAGAAAGAACGACGTAACATCGAAGACAAAATTGAAACGCTCAATCTTTCGCTCAGGCAACTTGACTTTCGCGAGGGGACATACATTCAGCTCGATCCCAAACGGGTGAACAATCATGAGATTGTCGAATTTCAACGGCAGTTACGCGAGTGTGTCGAAGGGAGTTTTGAAGATTCTGCAGAGGCGAACGAAGCCAGGTTTGTACGAATACAAAAACTTGTCGTCAAGCTTCAGGATGAAGGTCATCGTCGCTGGCGAGACAAGGTCGTCGATGTCCGCAACTGGTTCGACTTTCTCGCCAATGTGATCGATGAAAAGACACTCGAGCAAGTCTCCAGTTACGACGACAGCACCGGGCAATCAGGTGGGGAAAAAGCGAAGCTGGCGTTTACGATTCTCGTGGCTGCCATTGCGTACCAGTACGACCTCGATCCCAGCGAGCCTGACGAACAGCGATTCCGTTTTGTTGTTGTCGACGAAATGTTTTCCAAAGTTGACGATCAACATGCCGAGTACGCTTTAAAGCTCTTCCGACAATTTGGCCTACAGTTGCTCATCGTCGCTCCGCTGGATGCGAAGGCCTGCGTCACTCAGCCGTTTGTGGGGAGTTATTTGCATGTCACCAAGAAAAATAATCGTTCAGAAGTCTTCCAGATGACAGCGAAGGAGTTTGCTCAATACGTTGATGCAGCAGACGAGAATCGAAGCAGCAACTCTCATAACCGTAAAGATTGATGATTCATCCAAATGACATTCGCCAGAAAGCGAACAATCTTTATCCCAAGTTCCAACTGGTCTGGCTTGATGGTGATGAATTCTTTCCCTGTCTCATTCCAGCTGATCGAAAATTGCCTGACGATCCTGCCGCAGCCATTCATGCTGTGCAGTTGCTCAGAAGCGAATCAAAAGCAGAAAAGGGATTTGGATATTCGATTGACTGGCGAGAACGAACTTCGCGACGACATGGAAAGAATCTGGTCCCTGAAAAAATCTTCTTCTCAACTCAGATAGATTTCTTACGATTCATTGACAAGGAAGACGAGTTTGAAAACTTCACAAGTGCCGTGAAGATCATCCGTCAACATTACCCAAAAATTGAACGTTGGATGCGGTCCAATCGAAAATTGCTCGCTGATTCTGCTGCCGATGTCGAAGGACTGATTCTTGTGGTTGACTATTTACGAGCGAACCCTCGCCCTGGCCTTTTCGCACGCGAGCTTCCCTTAAACATTGACACGAAGTTTATTGAACGAAATCAACGCATTCTGCGGGGATGGCTGGATCTCTTATTGCCGCCAACTGCGATTCGTGCCGACGAGCAGCACTTCGCTCGCCGCTATGGATTGCAATACGATCAACCCCGTCTGCAAATCCGCTTTCTCGATCCAACGATTCAACAAGCATTCGGAAGTCCTTGGACAGACTGTTCCATTCCTTTAGAGACATTGGCAAAACAAAATGTCGATTCGGCCAACGTGCTCGTTGTCGAAAACAAAACCTGTTTGATGACACTTCCAAATCTGCCGAACACCCTTGCCATGGGAGGCATCGGAAATGCGGTCGCAGACTTTCGCCTCATCCCGTGGCTGCACCAATGCACCATCTGGTACTGGGGAGACATCGATGTCGATGGTCTCTCAATTCTCTCCCGTTTTCGCATCCATTTTCCAACTGTGAAAAGTCTTCTGATGGACATCGAAACTTTGTGTCGTCATCGAGAGCAACTCGGGCAGCGAGTTGAGCCGACAAAAGAACCTTCGCCACCCGTCAATCTGACGAGTTTCGAGAGGGCTGCCTTCGACGTTTGTCACTCCGAGTTCCTGCGAATCGAACAAGAACAGATTCCCAGCACGGATGTCATCTCAATTCTGGAACGACTCTTCCCAAGAGATTGACTGAGAATCGTCCTTGCTCCAACACTAACCATCACAAAAATTACCGGAAAACCTACTCGCATAGAACGATGTATAGGACCATGTACACATTGCCATGCGAGAACATTGTCTGTTAATCTATGACACGCAAATATTGCGTAACCATCTTCGATATAATGGCTTACGAAACGGTCGCTACCACAGAGAAAATTCAACAATTCAGGCTGGTCGGTAAGCGACCGTTACTATCGTCTGACGGAAGCCGATTTGCTTATGTGACTGGGATGAGATTTTGTGGTGAAAGCAGAAGTGAATATGAGCAATTTATTCCGGATTGTTTGTCTGAGTATGATCGTTTCACTAACCGGTTGTGATTCAGCGGAAGTGGTTCAATCGTCGGAATCCGAGAGTTCCGAATTCATGAATCAGCCAGCTGAACTGAGCCGAACAGAACAGCAAAGTTCGAACAGCAAGGACGCATCGTCAGAAGAGATATTTCGGCAACGCTTACTCCCAATTTTCTCTTCACCAAATCCGTCGAGCTGTACGGAGTGCCATCTCAGCAGCGTTGCATTGAAGGACTATATTCGACCAAGTGCAGCAGAGACATTTTCAGCGTTGGTAACGCAAGGGTTGGTCAACGTTGATGATCCGAAGGACTCGAAAATCCTCACCTTTATCAAGCGGGCTCCTGACAACTCCTCTTTGGTGCAGAAGAAAGTGCGGCAGCAGGAATTTGATGCATTTCGTGACTGGATTCTGGTAGCGGTTGCCGACCCCAACCTCGTCTCAACTCAACCGTCCAAAGTTCGTGTTGGGCCCAAGGTATCGGACGAGGTGATTCGGCATGCACGCATGGATCGAGTACTCGCTTCGTTTATCGACAACGTCTGGACAGAAGTTGGCCGATGTGCGGCGTGTCACTCCCCAGACCAGAATCACAAACAAGTTGCGGAGCATGGCGAGCAGGTTTCGTGGATTAAATTGAACGACCCAATCACCTCGATGAAGTACATGACCGATAACGATCTCATCGATGTGGAAAATCCTGAAAAGAGTTTGCTGCTGCTCAAGCCCACAATGCAGATCGAACATGGTGGTGGAAAGAAAATGGTCATAGGAGACAGGACCTACAAACAATTTCGACGATTTATCGATGACTATGCCGCAATCATCAAATCCAAGTACACTTCTGAAGATCAGCTTCCGAAGCCTTCAGTAGAAGTCTCAATTGTCACAGACATCTGGATGAAAATTGAAAATATTCCTGAGCAATACGACCAACAATTGATGCAGGTCGACATCTATCAATGGACTGAGGACGAGTGGTCGGAACATCGTGTCGCGACGTCTGACCGTTTGGTGTTCGGGAAGGGAAAACTTTGGCAACATTCATTGAGTCTCACCGCTTTTCGTGAGTCCGAACGAGCCAAGCAACTGCACCAGAAGAGCCTTTCTCCGGGACGGTATCTGGCGAAGGTGTACGTAGACCAAACAGACAAGCTAAAGAAAGAACCGTTTGCGAGCCTCAATGAAAATGATTTGATCACTGAGATCGAGTTTCAAACGCAATGGAAGCGTGGGTATGGTCGGATGACAAAAATTAGCTGGTCTGATCGATAGCTTTTGAAGTGTCAGCTTCATTATCGTTGTGCGTCGGATGAGTGATCAGTCTCGCAGCGCGGTTGTATGTGAGATAGCTGTAGGCCCATTGGATGAGGATCAACACCCGATTCTGAAACTGCACAATCTGCATCAGATGGATCGCCAGCCACAGCCACCATGCAAAAATTCCACTGAACTTGAACTTCCCGATCTCTGCAATTGCCGCCTTCCTTCCGATCGTAGCCATTGAGCCAAGATCGCGGTAATGAAATCGATCTTTACTTTTACGTCCCAATTGCCGTAGTTGGATCAACTTCGCCACAAACTTAGCTTGTTGAATAGCAACCGGTGCAATTCCTGGTAGAGGGTTGTCCTCATCGTTGGTGACATGTGCGAGGTCACCAATCACAAAGATACTCGGGTTCGTCGAGAGAGTGAGATCGTCGCTGACGAGAACACGCCCCATCCTGTCCGTCTTACAGTTTGCGGCTTGAGCAAGTTTTCCACCCAAAGGGTTTGCTTTCACGCCGGCTGCCCAGATGACGGAATAAGTGGCGATCCTTTCAGTGCTGCCTACATGCTCGACCTCGACGTAGTCTTGTTTGATCTCAGTTACCTGTGTTTTCGTTCTCAGCTCAATTCCCAACTGACGAATTTTCGATTCTGCTTTCGAGGTGAGGTCTGGCGGATACGAGCTGAGAACTTGATCACCCGCTTCGACAAGAATGATCCGTGCTTCGCTGGGGTCGATGCTTCGAAAGTCATTGACAAGTGTGTGTCGAGAGATTTCCGCGAGCGCTCCTGCCAGCTCTACCCCCGTCGGTCCACCTCCAACGATCACAAACGTTAACCATTCACAGCGATCCTTTTTACAAGCTTCACGCTCTGCCTGCTCGAAGCACCAGAATAATCGGCTGCGAATCGCGGTCGCGTCCTCAATCGATTTCAGCGGTGGTGCGTATTTTTGCCAAGAATCGTTACCAAAGTAACTTGGAGACGCTCCCGCTGCGACAACCAAGGTGTCAAACCGACACCGGTCGTCTTGCAGGATGACCTCATTTTGTTCGAGGTCGAAGCCAGTCACTTCCCCCAGCAAGATTCGACAGTTCTTTTGCTTACCAAAGATCGACCGCAAAGGAGCCGCGATATTGGCTGGCGAAAGCCCCCCCGTTGCGACTTGATAGAGAAGTGGCTGGAACAGGTGGAAATTCCGTCGGTCGATCAGTGTAACATCGACATCGGCCTTCTTGAGTCGACGAACCGTCTCCAGCCCGCCGAATCCACCACCAATGACGACAACTTGATGCCGTTGCCTTTCATTTAAATCAATCATCAACTTCAACTCGATTCAATTTGTTCACTGCTCATCCATCCAGCCGGACAGTTCGTAGTCGCAAAGAGTTCGCAATGACAGAGACGGAGCTCAAGCTCATCGCCGCTGCCGCGATCATGGGGCTCAACAAGATTCCAAAGAATGGATAGAGGAGACCTGCTGCAATCGGCACTCCCAGAGTGTTATAGATGAATGCGAAGAACAGGTTCTGGCGAATGTTCTTCATTGTGATACGGCTCAGGCGAATTGCTCGTTCGATCCCACGCAGGTCTCCTTTAACGAGTGTTACACCAGCGCTCTCGATCGCGACATCGGTTCCAGTTCCCATTGCGATCCCCACGTCAGAGGCAGCCAGGGCGGGAGCATCGTTGATTCCATCGCCCGCCATCGCGACGATCTTGCCCTGCTTTTTTAATTCCTCAACACGATTGTGCTTGTCTTCGGGGCTGACGCCTGCTCCCACCTCGTCAATATTAAGTTGTTTTGCGACATGCTGCGCAGTCACTTCGTTGTCGCCAGTGAGCATGGCGATCTTGATACCGAGTTTGTGTAGCCCTTCAACCGCTTGCGGCGTTGATTCCTTAATCGGATCGTTGACAGCCAATAAACCTGCGAGCTGGTTGTCGATCGCAACATGCACAACGGTGCTTCCCTGAGATCGCAACTCGTCTGCTTGTTGCTGCGCTTCATCAACTCCGGTAATGCCGTTTTGTTTGAGGAACACCGGGCTTCCGATCAGCAGATTTTGGTTGTTGACCTTCCCTTGGATTCCCAGGCCTGTTGAAGAATCAAACTCTTCAACCTCTGGAAGGTCGAGTCCCTGCTCGCGAGCGGCTGCGAGAATCGCTTCACCGAGCGGATGTTCGCTTTGCTGTTCGAGCGAGGCAGTTATTCTTAACAGTTCTTCTTTACTCACCTCGCTAAGCGAAATTACATCGGTGAGTCGAGGACGACCTTCGGTGAGTGTTCCGGTCTTGTCGACAATCAGGTAGTCGACTTTCTCTAACACTTCGAGCGACTCGGCATCTTTAATGAGAACGCCTTCCTTCGCTCCTCGTCCGACCCCGACCATAATCGACATCGGCGTTGCCAGCCCCAGTGCGCAGGGGCACGCGATGACCAGCACGGCAACGGCATTCACAAAAGCATACGAAAATCGTGACGCTTCCGGTCCAAAGATTGCCCAGAGAACAAATGTCAACATGGAGACCAAGATCACAGCCGGTACGAAGTATCCCGAAACAGTATCGGCGAGTTTTTGAATTGGTGCTCGGCTTCGCTGAGCGTTGGCGACCATTTCAACGATACGAGACAACGTGGTTTCGCTACCGACTTTTTCTGCGACCATTTCAAAGGAACCAGTCTGGTTGACCGTTCCTCCGATAGTTTGATCGCCTTCCTGTTTACGGACCGGGATCGGTTCGCCGGTAATCATCGATTCATCGACGGTGCTGCTTCCACTCACGACCGAACCATCAACGGGAATCTTGTCGCCGGGAACGATGCGGATTCGGTCGCCTTCGACAACCTGATCAAGGGGAATGACTTGTTCTTGACCGTCGCGTACGACCCGAGCCGTGTCTGGAGACAGCGACATCAGTTCGCGAATCGCTCCGCTCGTCTGTTTGCGTGCTCGAAGTTCAAGAACCTGCCCGAGCAAGACTAAAGCGATAATCATCGCTGAGGCTTCGAAGTAGACGGGAACTTCACCATGAGTCAGGAAACTTGCGGGGATCAGATGTGGAAACGAC
Organism: Thalassoglobus sp.; assembly: GCF_048270125.1. Classification (NCBI taxonomy): domain Bacteria; kingdom Pseudomonadati; phylum Planctomycetota; class Planctomycetia; order Planctomycetales; family Planctomycetaceae; genus Thalassoglobus; species Thalassoglobus sp. The sequence continues at coordinate 309,345 of NZ_JBLWTN010000007.1, forward strand.
ATCGCGAAGATGCTGAAGAAGTAGGCTGCTGCTGTTCCCATCGCGATGAGGGTGAACATATTCAGGTTGCGGGTCTTCAGTGACCGGACACCCCGAACCAGAAACGGCCAACCGCACCAGAAAAACACCGGTGTCGCCAGTATTAGTTGCGTCCAATGAGACGCAGTGACTCCGATCCATGACTTGATCGGTATCCAGACCATCTCTCCCATCGCGAGCAGCACGATGGGAACTGTGAGGACAACCGAGATCCAAAAGCGACGCGTCATCGAATTCAGTTCGGTGTCATCTTCCTCGTCGTTGACCACAATTGTCTTCGGTTCGAGGTCCATTCCACAGATCGGACAATCACCCGGTCCCTCCTGTTCGATCTCTGGATGCATCGGACAGGTGTAGATCGTTTTGCTCTCGCCGCGATAGGAAGGATTGCGTTCCAACGCCATGCCACATTTTGGACAGTCTCCCGGCAGATCGCTCTCAACTCCAGGACACATCGGGCAAATGTATTTCGCCTCGCTGGAAGCATTTGGAGTGACCAAACTGGTCTCTCCTCCATGGCAACAATCGGGAACCTCGGCTTGTTCTGCGACTTGTGAGGTTTTCGATTCCTCTCCGCCACAGCATTCACTCTGCGCTGAGTCCTCCTGATTCGTCTCAGAACCTGGACTGCAACAACTTTCCATCACTGAAAGATCCGTTGCTAGAGACGGTTTCTGTCCATCATGTTGGTGTAGGAATTTCGTCTGACAGTGCTCGCTACAGAAATAGAATTTGTCGCCATCAACAATTGATGCCAAACCAGACTCTTCATTGACCTGCATGCCGCAAATTGGGTCGATTGCCATGGAGATTACCAGGATCTTTCAAGAAAAGATTCTTTTAAAATAAGGGCTTCGATACTGATTTCAACAAACTCAAGTGATTTTGTAGTTCGTGCTAAACGTGTTTGAGATATACGCTTTCTCATGTCGCAAAATAAAACCATCTCTGTAGTCACCGTGTCATTAACGGCGAAGCTACAAAGATGGATCAAGGATACGCAACAATTTGTCATGTGAATTAGTGGCAACTTGGACAACTCCCCCCAGAGCTATATGACGAAGTCCGATTCGTCGATCCTTCGGGAATAGAAAGATATGTTGCATCCGTAGGTGCAGAAGCAATAGGTGCTCCGGTCACTACGGGCGACGTTGCGTATGTTGCATTTCGGGAGCTCTGACAGCCAGACGATGCTGCCAGCAGAAATCCGCCTAAAAACAAGGCTGCTAAAGTCGTTATCTTCATGATTTGAGTCCTTTCAAAATCGAGTCGTTGATTGTGATGCCAAAGATTTTCTACAGGAAAAATAAGAAATGAAGGAATCGCTGACACTCCGTTGCCGACGATTCCTCAAGAGTCAAAAGCAATCAGGTCGGAGGATTACTTGTGCTGATGACTCGGATCCCGCTTCATTGATGCAGTCAAGTAAGTGTCAACTCGTCCCAGAAACGTTTCTGGATCGGCTGCGATCTTTTTGGAACAGGGAGGGCAGCAGATGTAGACCACTTGACCATTGGTAATTGTCCATTTGGGGTTGGCAGGCAACGGTTTTTGCATCACGGGACACTTGCCTTGTGCTTGAGCGATGTTTGTGTGAATCGTTGCCCAGTGTTGAGGATTGATCTGCTTTTGCGTACAGCCTTTGCAGCACAGGAAGATTTCTTCTTTCTGTTCTCCAACGGCAACCTTAATGGGTGCTCCCATGCTGCCGAGCTTTTTCCCTGTGACCGGACAAATCTTTTGTGCCGTCGCACGCAAATGGTCCCGCTTGGCATGATCGTGAGCATGGCCATCATCGGCTTGAACGGATGATGCCAAAATGGCAAACAGTGACATCGCAACGAGTGAATACGGTTTCATTCTTCTTCTCCATAAGTCTGAATAGAGAGGCGTTATCGAACATCGACTTCGCTCCCAATCCATTGGTTAATTTGTGATAGGATTCATCACTGGTTTCAGTGAGTAGATTTTCCAGTTCTGACCAGGTCGACAGTCCGCATAGTTTTCCTGGAATATCGAGCTTTCCTCGAAGAGATTGGTGTACACAGGATTGTGATAAAGGACGACAACCGGTCGTGGATTGACATCAAGGGAATTCATTAAATTGTCAACCACCAATTTGGTGATTTCTTCTGAGAAAGGGTTGTACAAAAAGACGATGAGTGGCTCCGATGGAAATTCGAAATCTGCTGCATCCATGTTCACAGAACGCACATCCTCACATTGACGACGTGGACTTTGAAAATTGGTAATGTTCTGTGAAGCAATGATATGCAACTGATGTGCCAGTTCGACTCCAATCACTTTTCGGAATGGGAATTCCGATGCAACCAATAAGACACGCCCTTTTCCTGCACCACAATCGACAAATGTGAATTCGCTCAGTTCGACCGGCAAAGTCGAAAGTAGCCAGCCGATGCTCGAAGCATGAGTCGGCAAGTACTCAACTGCATGCTTCCTGCGGTCATCTGGGACATCTAAGTCTTCCGTGGCTACGTTGCCTCGCGTCGAGACGCAAAAACGTCGATCGTATTGACGCTCGGAAAGTCGTTGAAACCATTCTGCCCGTGTCCCATTTAGTCCCCCCACTTCTGTACTCTTGACGAGGCAACGAAAGAGGGTAAAAAGCCAGCCATCATAGTAAGCATGCCAGTGCAGAAGCTCTGCTTGCCTTTTGAATCCACTCATTTTGTGACCTCTGGGTTTTAGTGACTTCCTTAACGGAGGCGAATGCCGTGATCCTGTACGCTTTCTTTGGTGCCAACTCACGCAGCTTTCGTGTCTCCATGCAGATGTTTTACATCCACATCTGTGAAAACTTCATCGCTTACTCCTAACTGCATCTTGAACTCCATATAGGCGCAATAGAGCGTTGGGACGATAAACGTCGTGAACGGTTCGATCAGCATTCCACCAAAAACGGGAAGTGCCATCGCCTGTGCGACATCGGCACCGCGCCCCGTTGATGTCAGTACCGGAATCAGCGCAACAAGTGTTGTCACCGTTGTCATGACACAAGGACGAATTCGCTTGAGACCTGCTTCGTAAATCGCTACGCGAATATCTTCTACTGAACGAATTGTTTTGCGACTCAATGTTTCACGCATGTAAGTGGCCATGACAATCCCGTCATCGGCAGCGAGTCCGAACAAGGCAATGAAGCCGACCCACATGGCCGTATTCATATCGACTCCCATGACAGCCACCGCAATCATGCCACCAGCAGCAGCAACCGGAATTCCGGAAAATACGACCAATGAAATTGGCAGGTTGCGAAAATGCAGATAGTGCAATAGCAAATTGATCATGATGACAATGGGAACAATCCAAAGAAGTCGTTGATTGGCTTCGATCTGGTTCTGAAAAGAGCCGACAGGTTGCAATTCGAAATTGCCCTCTGGAAAAACGAGTGTTCCATTCTCCCGAGCCTCACGCAGTGAAGTCATGACGGACTCAACGGTCTCCAGATCCCCAGCAGCACCTTGTGGAGAAAATGAAACGTGTGCGACCAATCGCGCGTCTTCGCTGTTGATCGCGCCTGGTCCCCAAGTCGTTGTGACATCGGCAAGATCAGCTAACGGGACAACCTCATTCGTGTGAGTAACGACCGGAATCGATTCAAGATCACCAAGATGTTCTCGGACACTCCGTTCATACCGGACTTGAATCGGGTAGCGTTCCCGTCCCTCAACAGTTTCCGTCACGTCGATACCTCCCAGACCCGCGGCCACAATCTGATTGACCATCATGGTATTCATCCCGTATCGCGCTGCTTCTTTGCGATTCACTTCGAATTCGACATACGGTTTCCCCATGACGATGTCGGGATTGACAGTCCCTGCATTGATGAGGTGATGGGTTTTAAGTTGTGCAGCCACGGCTCGGGCGGCTTGCGAGAGTCCCTCCAGGTCATCCCCATAGATCCGGACTGCCATGGACGCTTTAATTCCCGCTTGCAACATCACGACACGCCCTTCAATTGGTTGAAGTGGAGAGGCAGGCGTAATCCCTGGGAGTGTGGCCACCTTGTTGATTTCGTCCCAAATCTTGCGTTCGTTCATCCCTTCTCGCCATTGCTCTCGCGGTTTCAGCATGACGTAGGTTTCAACCATCGCAGCTGGAGCAGGATCGAGCGCCGACTCGACGCGACCGATTTTCCCGAGGACATTGGCGACCTCGGGGATCTGCTTGATCATGGCATCCTGAGCCTGCAATGTTTCCATGGCTTGGTTGAAACTGGAGGCGGGATACAAGCTCGGCATGTAGAACCAACTCCCTTCGTCGAGTGCGATCCAGTCATCCGTTTGCAAACCCGTAAAGAGGTGTTTCGCTTCGACATACCCTGGCAGATCATTCATCTCCGCCCCTAACGTGGAAGCAACTTTTTCAAAAGGTTTGAGGACTGTGGGGAGACCAACCCAAGCACCTAAGCCGATGAAGAAGATCAGCGCAGGTGCAGAAAGTGCGAGCAGCTTATGATTCAAGGCAAACTTCAACCGACCGCCATACATCCAGAGCACTGAACGACTGACGGGGTTCTCCTCCAATGGACGGACACGTTCTGAGGCGAGCCACCAGCCGGCTCCCACGCCCAGCAACATTCCAATCCCAACATTCATGAAATGCGCTAAGCCAGTCCAGTGTGCCAGTTCTTCAGCCCATACGAAATGAGTGAGCAGCCCACTCATGAAAGTCATCCCGAGCACAGACCCCATTCGTTTTAGCTTGGTTGGCTTCGTGCTTTGCAAAAGAACTCGGCACAGCATAGGAACGATCACCACCGCTACAATCAGGCTGGATGCTAACGCAAAAGTTTTTGTCCAGGCGAGAGGTGCGAACAAACGATGATCGCGCCCCGTCAAAAAGAAGACTGGAAGAAAACTAACAATTGTCGTGGTGACAGCTGTCATCACCGCCGGAACAACTTCTGCTGCGGAATCACGAATCACTTCGAGACGACCTTCTGTTCCTCCCTGAGATCCGTTTGCTTCCCAATCGGCAAGGTGATCATAGATATTTTCGAGGATGATAATTCCCATATCGACCATCGTTCCGATGGCGATCGCAATCCCGGCTAACGACATGATGTTGGCATCGACGCCGAACAGGTGCATCGCAATGAAAGACATCAGAACTGCTGTCGGTAACGTAATGGCGATGATTAAGCTGGCACGAAAGTGCAACAGAAAAAGCATCATGATGACAATGGTGATGATGGTCTCTTCGGAAAGTGCTGTTGTGAGAGTGGCGATCGTTTCCCCGATTAATTCAGTCCGGTCGTACACACCGACGATGCGGATGCCATCCAACTCCGATTCCAACGCAGAAATTTTCTTCTTCACGCGGTCAATCACCTCGCGTGGGTTCTCTCCGTACCTCATCACGACAACGCCACCGACTGCTTCATGACCGTTAAAGTCGAGTGCTCCGCGACGAAAAGCAGGACCGATTTGCACGTTCGCAAGTTCACCTAACGTAATTGGCACACCTTGCTTGGTGGCGACAACCGTGTCTTCTATTTGTTCGATTGTCTGCGGTTCTGTCTTGTCTGAGCCGATAAATCCCTTGCCGCGAACGATGTACTCCATGTCTCCGTTTTCAACGGTCTTCGCGCCGACATCGATATTGGAAGCTTTGACTGCTTCAATCACCTTACTCAACGGGATGTTGTGATAACGGAGTTCGTCGGGATCGATATCGATTTGATACTGCTTGACATATCCTCCAATCGATGCCACTTCTGCGACTCCGTCCACGGACTGCAATGCGTACTTCACAAAGAAGTCTTGCTTGGAACGAAGCTCTGCTAAGTCCATCCCGGGTGGCGGTTCGAGCACATAATAATAAATCTGACCGAGCGCTGTCGCATCTGGTGCCAGCGTGGGTGTCACATCATCGGGCAGCGATCCAGCAACTGTCGTCAGTTGCTCAGCAACACGCGAGCGAGCCCAGTAGAAGTCAACGTCGTCATCAAACGTCACCTGCACAAAGCTAAAGCCGAACATGCTCTTGCCGCGGACACTTTTTGATCCCGGGACAGCCTGTAGAGCTATGGAGAGCGGATAAGTGATCTGATCTTCAATGTCTTTCGGGGAACGCCCCATCCATTCGGTGAGCACAATCACTTGATTCTCACCGACATTCGGAATCGCATCGACAGGAACATTCTGTGCAGAATGCCATCCGTAGGCGATGAGTCCGATCGAAGCAATGGCGACGAGCAGTCGCTCGCGGATGCAGAAATTCAATATCGATTTCATTATTGGACCCTCCCTGATTGACTGTCTAAACCTGCAGAGCGTTTCTCACGAAGCCCATCTGTTGGTGGCTCTGGAGAGACAATGGTCATACCACCGATGGGAGGCAATTCCCCGCCAGGAGTCAGCGACGATGTTCCTTCCATCGATGGCACGGGAGGGAGTGACTGATTGTGCTCAGATTGATTTTGAGTGGGAACTGTGTGCAGCTTGTCAAGGTACAGATCTGGGTCTTCGAGTAATCCATCTCGGCAGCCTTCACAGCAAATAAAAACAGACTGCCCTTTTACCATGACCTTCTGAGGAATTCCCATCGATCCTAGCTTCATATCCGTAATAGGGCAGATCATTTGAGCAAGTGCAACCTCTTGATCCTGTTGAGAGAGTTGCCTGATTTCAGCGAGCATAGAGGCATCAAATCCGGGAACCATCTCCTGTGGTGCTAAAGCCCGAGTTGGGTCAATTAACGACGGGTTTCCTGCCAATTGCATTTGTGAGTCGAGTAAAAAGTTGCCTTTCGTGGCGACGATTTCTCCTGCAGCAAGACCTTTGAGAATGACGACCTCACCGTTCGCTGTCGAACCTGTTATCACACGGCGAATCTCAAACCGACCCGGTTCCGTTTCAACATAAACCACGCTCTCTCCCGCAGTCATCAACACTGCATGTCGAGGTACCACGATCGCGTTTGATGCCTTCTGTGGCTGGCTTGTAAAGCCAAAGTCTGACGCAGGGACTAAGTTGATATTGCATAAACTGCACTTCCCCGGCTCGTCAGACATGATGTGTGGGTGACGTGGACTGATCCATTTGTTTGCCAAGTCCGGGTCATAAACAATGGCCTTCGTACCCTCTTGACCGATCGGAACTGTGATTGTTGCTTTCGCATAATCACCGATCCGCAAGATCCCATCAGTATTGTCGATCACTACGCGTACATTCACTGTTCGTGATTTCTGATCGACTTCGGGATCGATAAACGCCACACGCCCCATAAACGATTTTCCGGGGAGCGATTTCATGATCGCCTCAACACATTGTCCATACCGAATACTGGCTGCATCTTCAGGGAAAAGTTCGAGCATGAGCCAGACACTTGAAAGGTCTGCAAGCCGAAAGACAGGCTGACCTTCTTTCACATATTCCCCCTCAACCGCAAGTTTCTCGATCACAGTTCCGCTCATCGGTGCCAGAATGTCGAGTCGGCTTTCTGCTTCTCCGCTTTGGATCAAGTTTTTGATCTGCTTCTCCGCCATGCCGAGTTCGATGAGTCGTTGATGTGAATTCTCAAGCATGCGTTGATTCGCGTCTGCGACGGACAGCAAGTTCTGTGACGTTTTCCGGTTGACCGATTTGGCAGCTTCGAGGTACTCAACCTGCGCCGAATACAATTCCGGTGAATAAAATGAAGCCAGGCGATCCCCTTTATTGACAACCGCCCCGGTGTAGTCGACATATAGCTGATCGAATCGACCATCAGAATAAGCCGAAATCGTGCGCAGTGTTCCTTCATCATATTGCAACTCGCCGACAGCACGAATCGTGCGCGTCATCACGACAGAACGTGCCGCAACGGTTTGAATGTTCGCCACTCGCCTGGACGCAGGATCGACGACCACAGACCGTTCATCTCCACCAGATCCTCCTGCAGAGGCGGGCACCAACTCCATCGCACAAACGGGACATCGTCCCGGTTCCTTCTGGGGAGGTGTACACATCATTGGGCAAATGTAGTCGACGTCTGCCGCTGCATTGACAGCTGAACCATGTGCTGCTCCGCCACCACCGGAAGTGATCCATCCCAATCGTTGAGCCAGTCCGACCCCAGCGATGGCAACGGCAGCGCAGAACAAGAGTAACGTTGGTTGAATGATCAGCTTGAGCCACCAACGACGTGTTTCCACGCGTTGCTTGTGTCTGTTGACCTGCTGACCCTGAGGCTCAACCGAAGTCGACTTAGAGTTTTCGATGGATTGATCGGATTCAGGAAGTGGTTGTGACATGAGATTCACCAGCGATTGAAAGGCTTGATTGCTGTCGTGAAAGACTTCACACCAGAGATATGCGTACGGGCAGCAATTCTCTTGGAAGACCATCAGTCAGCAGCACAAATTGCCTGCACATGAGGAAGTGCAACATGCACCTGAGATAACAGCTTCGTAGGTCGTTATGGCGCAAAAGCGTTGACGCCAGAGAGATCAGTTATGTCAACCAGACACAGCAGAGAACCTGCACCGAAGCCGCAGGCGAGAGACAACAGCTCGTCTCTCCTTGAAAATTGAAAGCAAGTCGAGAATTCCCAGCTTCAAGAGCGGATTCGATCGTACATGCAACAAGCAGCGTACTCCAGTTGAATGTCACTACACTATTTTGATGAGGGACCGCGGGTTCCGGTTGATGACGACACTGGCAATGGACACGACTCTCCTCAGACGAACCTCTTTCAGAGGGGGAGTCGCAGCAACAACAGGTTTCTGACGAGCAATGACTTGCGGAACAGCAGCAACACATCGTTTGCGCCCCGCTTCCAACTCTCTTACTTTGGCAATGGCATCCATAGAGAGTCGCAGCAGTCAACGATTGCACGCAAAACACGATCGCCAAGAGCGATGTGATCAATTTGCGTGTTGTTGATTTTGCTGGATTCATTTGAAGCTCGATAACAGCATTTGCGATACCATCCCTATCGAAGAATTGGAACGTTCTAGATAAGCAAAAGTGACCAAGAACAAATGATTTGTACGCAAGAGTTTTAAGTGAGGCAAGACAGCTTTTTTATGGGACAAAACGACACCTAACCTGCATTGCGCACGCGTTTTCTGGCTTGTGGGGTTTGGCGTTGGTTGTTTTTTGAATTGGGTGGCAAGTGGGCGTTGGATCTTTGAGGGGCGAAATTTTGGGGAGTGTTCCCATTTTGGAGCC